>CAZRTG010000318.1:0-1523 GCA_964602895.1 uncultured Wenzhouxiangellaceae bacterium | reverse complement strand
GGCCATTTCCCGACCACGAAAGCGCAGTGTAATCTTGACCTTATCGCCTTCGGCCAGAAAGCGCCGTACATTGCGCAGCTTCACCTGAAAATCAGCCGCTTCAGTACCGGGACGGAATTTGACTTCCTTGATCTGGGTTTGTTTTTGCTTTTTCTTGGCGCCCTGTGCTTTTTTCTGCGCTTCGAAACGGAACTTGCCATAATCCATGATGCGGCAAACCGGGGGTTCGCCATTGGGCGCGATTTCGACCAGATCCATGGCTGCTTCTGCTGCCAGACTCAATGCCGCTTCGATGGACATGACTCCGGCCTGTTCTCCCTCTGCGTCGATTACTCGAACCTGCGGTGCAGTAATTTCATCATTGCGCCGCGTCTCTTTACCTGTTGCGATGTGCGTATCCTCCTGTCAGTTATTGGTTTGTCCCAGCTGCTCAACGTCGGCAGCCAGGTGTTTGGCAAAATTATCCAGGCTCATGCTGCCCAAATCCTCACCGGCACGGGAGCGAACGGCGACTTCACCGTTTTCAACTTCCCGGTCACCGACCACGAGCAGATAAGGGACCTTTGCCAGGGTGTGCTCGCGGATTTTAAAACCGATTTTCTCGTTTCTCAAGTCTGTATCTACTCGGAAGCCTTTATTACCAAGCACTTGGGCGACAGACTTGCAGTAATCATTCTGCTTTTCGGAAATGTTCAAAACCACTGCCTGGACCGGCGCCAGCCAGGCGGGAAAGGCACCGGCATGGTTTTCAATCAAAATACCGATAAAGCGTTCCAAAGAACCCAGTATGGCCCTGTGCAACATGACGGGCACCTGTTTTGTGCTGGAATCATCAATATAGGATGCACCCAATCGTCCGGGCATGAAGAAATCCACTTGCAAGGTACCGCATTGCCAAACACGTCCTATCGTGTCTTTCAGCGCAAATTCAATTTTAGGACCATAAAAAGCGCCTTCACCCGGGCTTTCCTTCCACTCAATTCCCGCTCCATCCAAAGCAGCCGCCAGCATGTTCTCTGCCAGATCCCATTGCGCATCGTCGCCAATGCGTTGTTCCGGGCGGGTAGACAGCCGGACCAGCACCTCATTGAAACCAAACTCACGGTAGACTTCGTACAGCAGGGCAATGAAGTTGGCGGATTCCTGCTGTACCTGATCTTCGGTACAGAAGATATGCGCATCATCCTGCACGAAAGCGCGTACCCGCATCAGGCCATGCAAGGCACCCGATGGCTCATTGCGGTGACAGGAACCGAATTCAGCCATACGCAATGGCAGGTCACGATAACTCACCAGGCCCTGGTTGAATATCTGCACATGGCAAGGACAATTCATCGGTTTCACCGCATAAGTGCGATTCTCCGACTCGGTAATGAACATATCATCAATGAATTTCTCGGCATGGCCGGACTTCTGCCACAAGGAAATATCAACCACCTCAGGGGTGTTAACTTCCTGATAGCCATGGTTGCGTAATTTGTCGCGCATATGGTTTTGAATCAGGGTATAAATGCGCCAGCCGT
>CAZRTG010000317.1:0-1579 GCA_964602895.1 uncultured Wenzhouxiangellaceae bacterium | reverse complement strand
ACGGCGCAGTGACAGCATTTGCTACTTCACCACCTGTGGCTGGATGATGTGGAACTGGATGGTCAGCAGTCTGGCGGTCGGTGCCACCGTGGTGTTGTACGAGGGTTCGCCATTTTATCCCGGGCCTGGTGCCATGTTTGATCTGGTGGATGAGTTGGATATTTCGGTGCTGGGCACAGGCGCCAAAGCGATCGCCGCCTGGGAAAAAGCGGGCATCAAGCCCCATGAATCACACCAGCTGAATTCATTGGTTACCCTGCTTTCAACCGGCTCACCTCTGGCCCCGGAGCATTTCGACTATGTCTACCGGGACATCAAACAGAATCTGTGCCTGGCATCCATATCGGGCGGTACCGACATCGTCTCCTGTTTTGCGCTTGGCAGCCCGATATTGCCGGTATACCGCGGCGAGCTGCAGTGTCCCGGATTGGGTATGGCGGTTGAGATACGCCGCGATGACGGCAGCAAAGCGGCGATAGATGAAACCGGTGAGTTGTGCTGTCTGCAGCCGTTCCCCTCCATGCCGGTGTTCTTCTGGGGTGATGAGGATGGCACAAAATACCGTGCAGCCTATTTCGAGCGCTTCGAAGGTATATGGGCACATGGGGATTTTGCACAACAAACCCGGCACGGTGGCTTTATTATCCATGGCCGGTCCGATGCCACGCTCAATCCGGGTGGCGTACGCATAGGTACTGCCGAAATTTACCGCCAGGTGGAAAAACTGGACTCGGTGCTGGAGTGTATTTGTGTCGGCCAGGACTGGGACGACGATGTCCGCATCGTGCTGTTCGTCAAGTTGCGCGAAGGGGTACAACTGGATGAGCGACTGGAAGCCAAAATCCGCAAGTCCATTCGCGACAACACCACACCACGGCACGTACCGGCGCGCATCATTCAGGTCACGGACATACCCCGGACCATCAGCGGCAAAATCGTCGAGCTGGCAGTGCGCAATGTGATCCACGGCAGGCCGGTGACCAATCTGGATGCCCTGGCCAACCCGGCTGCTTTGGAATTGTTCCGTGATTTACCCGAGTTGAAAAGCTAGAGCAGAATCAGCCAGAGCCCAGCGCCAGATCCAGCTCTGCAATCAGGTCATTCACATCTTCCACGCCCACCGACAGGCGTATCAGGCTGTCACTGATACCCAGGCTGGCACGCTTTTCCGGCGGCACCGAGGCATGCGTCATGATGGCCGGATGATTGATCAGGCTTTCTACCCCGCCCAGGCTTTCTGCGAGTGCAAACAGTTCACACTGCTCCAGCATGCGTCTGGCAGCTTCAAGCCCGCCCTTGACCACTATGCTGATGATGCCTCCACCCTGCCCGTTCATTTGCTGCATGGCCAGTTTGTGCTGCGGATGCGTCTCCAGACCGGGGTAAATGACTTCTGCAACGGCCGGATGCTGTTGCAACCATTGAGCAATCGCAAGTGAATTACGATTATGTGCGTCCATGCGCAATGCCAGGGTTTTCAAACCGCGCATGGCCAGGAAGCTGTCGAACGGCCCTTGTATTCCACCGATGGAGTTGAGCAGAAACCACAGTTTTTGAGCTAGCTCTTCATCGTCTCTTA
>CAZRTG010000316.1:0-1627 GCA_964602895.1 uncultured Wenzhouxiangellaceae bacterium | reverse complement strand
CACAGACCAAATGTAAAGACCAGGCATCGGCATCAATAAAGTTTCGTCCAGCGGCTGCGATCCGCGCACCTTCCCGCAGCCCCTTGGCCAGACCACCCAGGCCCTTGCCAGAACCCCGGACCACACGTCCCAGAGATTTGACTGCAGAGCGGATGTCGCTTTCGGATAGGTTGCGGCGAGATGTGTGCGGGTCAAATAAATAGACTTCTTCGGTGGCCTCAGTGCGGCCGATTTCAGACAGGGCCGCTACGGCGTCCAACTGGTTGGCAAACATGAATGAGGCAAAATCAAGCTGCGCAGGTGCCCTCATCAGGCGCAGAGTGGCGCGGGTTTTAATGCCCAATGCCCCGCCATCGTGTACAAATAAACCGGTCATATCGGGACCATAGCTACGGAAAAACGGCCGGCCGTTACGGAAAGCCGCCTGACCGGTGGTGATGGTGTGTCCTTCGGCGGTAATGACTTCCATGCCCAACACAATTTCTGCGGCACCACCAAAGCGGGCGGTACCCATGAACACGGCGCCATTCGACAGGCCTCCGCCAACCGTGGCAACGGCACCGGAAAAGGTGCCAAAAAATGGCAGCCGTAATCCCATTGGGGACAGGACTTCATGGATCTGTTGCCAGGTAACCCCGGCCTCGACCGTGATATAGAGATCGTCCTCGCAAACCTCCACAATGCGGTTCAACGCACTCATATCAACCACGACGGTAGCGGGCTTGGCAGGTGGGTAGCCGCCCGTATAAGTCATGCCACCACCGCGCGCCGTGATATTGAACCCTGCTGAAGTAATTGCCTGGACGGCTTCCGCCAGGCCATCCACGGATGCAGGGCGTACACACAGCACGGCTGGACAAGCACCGGCACTGTAGACGTCGCCAGAAAGCAGTTGCAGGGTATCGTTGTCGCGGAAAATACTGCCAGGGCCTAACAGAGCCTCCAGCCGAACGCACAGGGTGTCGATTTCAGCCTGAGTGATTTCAGTATTCATATGAATGCCAAATCCGGTTCAAATTCAGGAGAGCCCCAGCCACGCACTGACAAGCACACCCAACCAGATCGTGACTGCCCAGGGGCGAGTTGCTGCGATGCTGGTGGAGATGGCCACATTGTCTTTTTCATCCGCCTGGCCCGCTATCAGGCGGCCGAAGGCGGGCCCAAAGGGCTTGAGTTTGATGCGGATCATCAAGCCGCAAGAAATCAAACCTGCAAAGATCAGTATTTTCCATGCCACCCAGTCCACCCGTGCGCCAGCCTCAGTGGTGAGTGACAGGATGGCATAAGCTGCCAACGCCAGAATCACCCCAATCCGGAAAAGAAAATCAAACTTTGTCAGCGCGCCGTGTTTGGGACTTCCATGCCGAAAGTGCAAAAACAGCACCATTCCCAACCAGGCAAAGCAGATCAGCCAGATCGCCGCCAATGCCGCTCCTGGAATCGCGATCAGACCGAGTTTCCAGGCCAAATGAAAACCCAGCGGCAAAATCATGGTCATGCAGATCCTGGGCCCGAGATCGAGTGCGAACAGAATACGAATGCTGGTGACACGGGTTTCTGGAGACAGGGTCCGGTCAACAGCATAACTGCTGGTGTAATAGACCGCGGTATCTACCCCCAGCCAATA
>CAZRTG010000315.1:0-1758 GCA_964602895.1 uncultured Wenzhouxiangellaceae bacterium | reverse complement strand
AAATTTCTCAAGGGCTTGTGGACAGTTTGAAGTGGTCTCCATGCGCACGGCTGCGGCATAGCCTCGTTCTACCAACTCGCCTTGCAAAGCACTGGCCAGGTTTTCGATTTCTTCTTCATCCACCAGCAATTCAGAGTTACGGGTTACACGAAACTGGTGGCTGCCCAAAATTTCCATACCGTGAAACAGGTCGGCAGCAAAAGCCTGAAGAACCGTCCCAAGCAGAACAAAATCATGCGGGCCGCGACTGTAGGAAGGCGGGATATGGATCACCCGTGGCAAAGACCGTGGTGCACGCAACAGCGCCATGCTGGCATCGCGGCCAAAAGCATCTTTACCGCGCAGCTCAACGGCAAGATTCAGGCTTTTACTCAATATGCGCGGGAACGGATGCACCGGATCCAAACCCAGCGGACTGAGCACCGGCATCAGTTCATTACGAAAATGACGGTGTAGCCAATCACGCTGACGACCGGTCCAGTCTTTCTCACCCAGGAAGCGGATATTCTCTTCAGCCAGTGCGGGTGTCAGCACCTCGTGCAAAATGCGGTATTGTTCCCGCACCAGCATCAACACGCGCTGGCGTATCTGTTGCAAGGTCGCGGTTGGCGTCAGACCATCTGCATCCTGCGTGGCCGCACCATGCTGTATGCGCTGTTTCAGTGACGCCACACGGACTTCAAAAAATTCATCTACCAACAAACAGGTAATGCACAAAAAGCGCAGACGCTCCAATAAGGGAACCTGCTTGTCGGTGGTCTGCATCAACACACGCTGGATGAATTCCAGCTGACTCAGCTCACGATTGATATACAAACGCGGTTCACGCAAGCGTGTTTGCGCCCCTATATCACGCCAATCCAGCGCACTGGCCGGAGCGATAGAATCGATGCTCACAGGTGTTATTTTTGCGGACATGGGATCAGTATACGAGGAATTTCCGGGTATTTCGCCATACCCGGAAACGCACACTGAGCAGTCGGGTTCGGGGCTATTGCCTCAGGAATGCAACGCGAACAGGTTCACATTGGCCTCATTCAACATGGTGTGCGTCACTCCACCCAGAATCCGCTGACGCAAATGGCTGCGTGAGTAAGCACCCATCACCAGCAAATCCGAACCTTCTTTCCGGTATTGCTCCAGCAGCTCTTTGCTGTCGTTGAAACCGCGGGTGATTTTGCTGCTGGCAGTCACACCCCATAGTGCAAGATAGCCCTTGAGGTGATTGATGTGCGGGCCCGGCACCATGGTTTTGCCACTGCTTACGATATGAACCGACTCGGCCAGTTGTAACAGTGGCATGGCCGCATGAACGGCTCTGGCAGCAGAAACACTGCCATTCCAGGCAATGCAGATACGCTTGCCAGGAGTCACTTTTTTCTGCGGCAGCACCATAACGGGCCGGCCGCTTCTTAACAGGGCTGCCAGCAGGAACGCACGTGCCGGGCCACTGGCTTTTTTCTTTGGACGGGAAACGATGGCCATGTCCGACACCGGGCCGACAATACCCAGCAAGCGGTCAGGCGTGCCGACCATTTCCATCCAGTAAGCCAGGGGTTGGGCCGAAAAGCGGCGCTTGCGGGCTATGGCCACTTCGTGTCTTTCTGCAACCGCTGTAAACAGTTCACGCGCCTTTCGGCTGTTCAGGCTGGCAACATCATCGGGCAGGTCTTTCAAACTTTCTGATTCCAGGGCGAGTATCAGACTGACGCCATCACTGTCAGGTTTATCCTCACGGTGGGGCCGCAAATGGCAACC
>CAZRTG010000314.1:1206-1792 GCA_964602895.1 uncultured Wenzhouxiangellaceae bacterium | reverse complement strand
CGCAAAACAAAAAGTGTCATTTTTGTTTTGCTTCATTTTCAATGACATACAGTCACTGAAACTGTTGGCACATCCATGTGCCAAAGAAACTCTGAATCAATCAGAGTTTCCTTAGTTACTGCCGGTAGAGATCATGGCATCCATGACATTTTCGAGATTGAAACTGCCTGGCTTTTGCCTGGGTGGAAATTCACGGAAACTTTGTAGCCAGTTGGCAACATAGGCGCCAGCGGGTGCGAACACGAACATGTGATCAATCCACCAGCGATTGTAACCGATACTTTCATACTCGGCCCGCTCAAAGGGGTCCATACGCAAGTTGGCCAGCATGGGTGCACGTAAAACTTCGAACGGCTCTACCCAGACATCGATGCCGTGGGCATTCTGTTTCAGGAAAGTGAATTTCCAGTCCTTCCAGCGCAATGCTGCAACACTGCCATCGTCCGTCCAGTACAGGAATTCCTGGCGTGGCCAATTGGCCTCACCTTTCAGGGCCGGAATCAGGTTGTAGCCATCAAGATGTACTTTGTAGTTGCGCCCATTTACTTTGCGACCTTGCAGCAAATCCGCTTTTACCGTGGTGTCC
>CAZRTG010000314.1:0-1196 GCA_964602895.1 uncultured Wenzhouxiangellaceae bacterium | reverse complement strand
CGGCTGCGGCCAAAAAAGTGGTCAGCATATCTTCATGCGCACCGATCTCATTGATCACCGAGTGTGGCTTGATAACATCGGGCCATCGTATGGCGGTTGGAACACGGAAACCACCTTCCCACTGGGTAGCTTTTTCGCCACGAAACATGGTGGTGCCGCCATCGGGCCAACTGAAGGTTTCAGCACCGTTGTCGGTTGAATACATAACGATGGTGTTATCGGCAACTCCCAACTCATCCAGCTTGTTCAGCAGTTGCCCCACCATGGCGTCATGCTCGACCATGCCATCAGCGTAAATACCCAGACCGGTTTTACCTTGCGATTCTGCTTTCAGGTGGGTCCAGATATGCATGCGGGTGGAGTTCCACCAGACGAAGAAGGGTTTGTCGTCCTTGACCGCCCGCTCCATGAACTCCAAAGCCTTGGCAGTCACTTCAGCGTCTACGGTTTCCATCCGTTTGATGGTCAAAGGACCGGTGTCCTCAATGCGGCCGTCGGCATAGCTGTGGATCACACCCCGCGGGCCAAACTTTTTCTTGAACTCGGGATCCTTGGGATAATCCGGATGCTCCGGTTCCTGTTCGGCGTTGAGGTGATAGAGGTTGCCGAAGAACTCATCAAATCCATGATTGGTAGGCAGCATATCGTCCCGGTCTCCCAGGTGATTCTTGCCGAATTGACCGGTCACATAACCCAGCGGCTTCAGCAATCCGGCAATGGTCGGATCTTCAATTTTCATGCCTTCAGGGGCACCGGGCAGGCCGACTTTGGTCAGGCCGGTACGCATGGGCGACTGTCCGGTAATGAAAGCAGCGCGTCCAGCGGTACAGCTTTGTTGACCATACCAGTCGGTAAATACGGCGCCTTCGGCAGCAATACGATCGATATTGGGGGTTTTGTAACCCATCATGCCCATGTTGTAGGCGCTGACATTGAACTGACCAATATCATCGCCCCAGATCACAAGGATATTGGGCTTGTCTGCAGCCTGTACGAAAAGTGTGGTTGTAAGCGCGAACAGCATCAGAGCGGTCTTCAATAGAAATGATCTCATTCAGTATCTCCCGTTTGATTTTTTCAATCACGTTTGAGGAAACTCTGATTTATTCAGGGTTTCCTTGGCACATGGATGTGCCAACAGTTTCAGTGACTGTATGTCGTTGAAAATGAAGCAAAACAAAAATAACACTTTTTGT
>CAZRTG010000313.1:0-1817 GCA_964602895.1 uncultured Wenzhouxiangellaceae bacterium | reverse complement strand
CTAATAAAAGGTATAAAAGGTATAAAAGGGGACGGGGCAAATTAATTGAAATTAATTTGCCCCGTCCCCTTTTTAGACGAGCTTGTTGTAGGCTTCGAGGGTCAGGAATGCGGCAAAATCGTCATCGAGTACCAGATGATCCAGCAAGCCCGCTGCGGTTTGCAGATTGCGTGATTCGTCACCTTTAACTTTTCCAGCCAGATAATCCAAAACGTGCGATCGGGCCGAGCGATAGGTCGAAGCTTCGATCGTGTGACCGTCCTGAAACTTTGCCTTCGGATGCCGTATCCACTGCCACAACTGGGCACGGGCAATTTCAGCGGTGGCTGCATCCTCCATCAGATTGTCGATGGGCACACAGCCATTGCCACCCAGCCAGGCCGCCAGGTACAACAGAGCGACACGGATATTCGAACTGAAACCCTCTTCGCTGATACTGCCCGTTACCGGTTTCAGCAAATCAGCAGCCGTGATGTCCACATCTTCGCGCAGGCGATCACGCTGATTGGCGGTGGGCATCACGGCATCGAACTCGGCCCGGGCAATACCCTCCAGGCCGGGATGCGCCACCCAGGTGCCATCGTGGCCCGCCGTGGCTTCGCGCTTTTTGTCGGCTTTGACCTTGGCCAATGCCGCCTGATTGGCCGCTTCATCACCTTTGATGGGAATCTGCGCTGCCATGCCACCCATGGCCATGGCTCCGCGCTTGTGACAGGTCTTGATCAACAACAGGGAGTAGGCATTGAGAAAACCCTTGTCCATGGTGATCTGTGAACGATCCGGCAGCAGGTATTCCGGCTGATTCCGCAAAGTTTTGATATAGCTGAAAATATAATCCCAACGGCCACAATTCAGACCCTGGATGCGGCTGCGCAACTCATAAAGGATTTCATCCATCTGGAACGCCGCAGGCAGTGTTTCGATCAACACGGTTACTTTGGCAGTTCCGGGTTTCAACCCCAACTGTTCTTCGGCCCGGTTCATCACCTCGTTCCACAAGCGGGCTTCCTCGTAATGCTCCAGCTTGGGCAGATAGAAGAAGGGGTGTACACCGCGTTCCGCCAATGCCGCATGGTTGTGGAACAGGAACAGGGCAAAATCAAACAAGCCGGCCGGTATGGGCTTGTCGTCCAGCAGAACGTGTTTTTCATCCAGGTGCCAGCCTCGTGGCCGCACCATCAGCAGGGCGTGTTTTTCGTTCAGGCGATAGATCTTGCCATCCCCGCCATCGAATTCAATACTGCCATTGACCGCATCACGCAGATTGATCTGCCCTTCAATGCAGTTGGCCCAGGTGGGTGCATTGGCATCCTCAAAATCGGCCATGAACACCTGTGCGCCGGAGTTCAGCGCATTGATGACCATCTTGCGGCTGACCGGTCCGGTAATTTCGGTACGCCGGTCCAGTGCCTCAGGTGGCAGTTCGGCCACTTTCCAGTCACCTTCACGCAGTTCACGGGTTTCGTCCAGAAAATCCAGCGCCAGGCCATCATCCAGGGCATCCTGCCGCTTGACCCGTTCAGCCAATAATCGATCGCGTTCCGGAGTAAAGCGGACGACCATCTGCGCCAGAAATTCCATTGCCGCCGGGGTGAGGATCTCATCCTGGTCAGTTGCCTGTGCCGTGATGTGTAATTGGGGGTGCTTACTGTGACTCAAGTGTAGGTTTCCTTTGAATAATTTATGAATAAATTCGAATAATCTTTGAATGGCCCGTGAAAGGGGCTCGCCCTGTTCACATTGTAGGATATCGGAGGCAATAAAGACCTGATACAGAGAATAGTCAAACCTACCGGCTGGCAGCGAGAGAGTCAACG
>CAZRTG010000312.1:0-1824 GCA_964602895.1 uncultured Wenzhouxiangellaceae bacterium | reverse complement strand
CACAGGGCAATGTGGTCGGGCTGAGTGCCGCCAGCCTGGCAACGGTTTTTTCCGGGTACAAAGACCTGGTGGGTGTAGACGACCATGGCGAGCCCAATGGTGAACTGAATGAACATGCCCGGGGTTTGCTGGGTGCTGGCCCGCGACGTGATCCGGCCAAACTGGGTGTGTTGCTGCCGGAAATCGGCCATGAGCTTGCGCGCCTGGGTATCACTTCTGCGCAAGATGCTGCTTTGGACCCGGCCTATTTTCCCTACCTGAAAGATTTTGAGAACTCAGGCGACATGCGCTTTCGATTGCAGATCGCCAGCCGGCTCGAGCCTGCGGACTACACTGATTCCCTGACCGGTCAGGTCCGCATAGAGCAAATGGTGAAAGACCTGCAGCAGGCTCGTGCCGAGTTTGCAAGCAGCACATTGATTGATGCCACAGCGGTAAAGATCTTTTCCGATGGTGTGATAGAAGGCAATCCTTATGCGGATCCGCCGACTTTGCCCAATGCCGCCGTTCTACAGGCCTATCGTCAACCGCAATTCAATTATGACCCGCAAACCGGTGAACTGGCGGTGAAGGGTTATGTGGATACGGCCAGTCCCTTGTGTGAAGAGACCCGTGCCAATCAGGATCGGTTTGCAGACCCTGCAGCACGCGCCGCATTTCGCGCAGAACACGGTTTTCATCCGGGCCAGTGCACAATTTCCTATGGTGTGCTGGCTGATTCGCAGGATTTCATGATGGAGTATGTCAGGCAGCTGGATGCCGCAGGGTTCACGGTACATATCCATGCCATTGGTGACCGGGCGGTGCGTGTGGCAGTTGATGCACTGGAGCAGGTGACCCCTGGCGATGGCAGCAACCCGGCGCGTCACACGTTGGCGCATTTGCAGTTGGTACATCCGGATGACCAAAAGCGTATTGGAAAGATGGGGCTGTACCTGGCGTGGACTTATGCCTGGATGCTGACCAACCCGGAATATGATTTGACCGTCATGCCATTTCTCAGCGATGTGACCACCGAAGGCGGCATTTATGATGCGCAGAGTTATCATATGAAATACAGCTACCCGGTGCGTAGCCTGCTGAAAGCCGGTGCCAATACGGCAGCAGGCAGCGATGCACCGGTGGATGACCGTTCACCGCGTCCGTTCATCAACATGGCGATTGGTGTGACCCGTCAGGGCCTGGATGGGGGTGTGCTGAATGCAGCCGAGGCCATTGATATTTACCAGATGATTGCGGCCTACACGATCAACGGTGCACGTGCGCTGAAACAGGAAGCCATTACCGGCTCGATTGAAGTGGGTAAAAAGGCCGATTTGGCGGTGCTGGACCGCAATATCATTAAGCTTTATGAAGCGGGTGATGGCATGGAGATTGCGGAAACACAGGTTGATGCGACTTACTTTGAGGGCGAACTGGTTTACCAGCGAGAGGATTGATTTCCTTGGCTACATGAATGGCTCGCTAGTTGAAGTCAATCGGTCGCCCTGTTTTGGCTTTCAAGGTAGCCTGTTGGCTGAAGGGAACTCCGATCCCGGGCCTTGGCCTTCGGCTTCCCTCGTTCCTCGGTCGTTCCGGCGACCGGCCCGAAACGCTCCTGCTCGAGCGGGCCTTTCGCGACATCCCTGTCGCTCATTTCGCCTGCACTCTGTCGTCACTCGGCTGCGTTTACGGGATCGGAGTTCCCTTCAGCCAACAGGCTATTGATAGTTCAAGCGCATCCAGCCAATGGCTTGAGGGAGTTTAAGCGCGTCCAGCCAGATGGTGAAATCAGGCCGTTTGTTGCAGATCTGCAGCGCGTTCCTGGATGCGGCCCAACTCGGC
>CAZRTG010000311.1:0-1831 GCA_964602895.1 uncultured Wenzhouxiangellaceae bacterium | reverse complement strand
TTGTAGAAAGAGCGTGAGTACAACGGGTCGTATTTTTGTCCACAATGTCTTTAGCAGGGCCACCAGCGGCGACTCTATCCGTTTAAGGTTTCACGGCAATGGCTGATCCGTAGTGAACGGATTAACCGGCGAAATACGGCCCACACCACCCTGCATGTCATGTTTGATGCGTTGTGCTCGTGGCTCGTTGCCGAGGAATCGATAAGCGCCCATCAAACGACTGGCGGCTCTTGTGTTGCGCCCTGTAATCAAGACTCGGGACAAATCACTTTCCGTGACCATGTTAAGAGCAATTTCAGCGCTCACCGGGTTGGCCCGAAAACACAGGGCAGCACCCGACTCAAAGCCTCCGCCAGAAGCATGTTTTGTGCGCGTCAATTACTATGCCTTTGTGTGCATCATTCACTATGGTTTTATGTGCGCCAATAACCATTGTTTTGTGCAAACTGGCGAATTTCCACCCGCTTGCCATCAGCCATAGCTGGGTTAGCTCGGTTCTGAGTGCTTCAAGAGATAACGCAGCTTTCCGGATACAGTAGTATTGACCCACTACAGGCCTCATGTGCTGCAGCCTCCCTGCCCTGACCAAGGAGTTTCAGGGAGGTTTAATCAGGCTAATGCAGAAAGAATTGATACAGGAGAACGGGCATGACCGAAAATGCCGAAAGGTTTGATGAGTGGATCAGGGGTAGATTCACACAGATCAATGCTGAATTGGAGGAGATCTATTTTTCCAGCGAAAGACCGGAGGAGGTCGAAGGTAAAGGAGATCACCTGAAGGCTCAACTGGTTGAAGAGGGAACGGTTTTTATTGTCGATCTGCTGAATGAGGGCAATACCGACGAGGGCTTTGATGCCGGCTTTGATGTGTTGGGCAATGTCGGGTTTTACATGGCGGCCTGCAGGCGCCACGAAATCACCGAGCCGTCGCGTGAAACCAGGTCGCCTCTGGCAGAAGCTTCGGCTCTGGCGATGCAGCTTGGCGCGTCATTGGGTGTAACCCCCCGATTTGTATCGGCTCATTTGGAAACCCACAATTTCGCCATAAACGGCGTGTTCAAAACGTTTACCAATCTTGACGACGAAGTACTTTTCATCGCTTACAACACCCGGGCGGCTTTTGCCTATATGCGTGCATCGGATGCTCTGCTGCGGTGTTTGCCGCTGGGGGTATCTCATCCCATAACCGCTGACCACCTGAAGGTGGCGAAGCAAGCCCTGATGGATGTGATCAGCTCGAATTCAGAACTGTTTGAAAAACTCGATACCGACAGGTTCTTTTATTGTGTTCGTCCCTACTACAAACCGCACCGTGTCGGTCTGCATGAGTACAGGGGGGCCAATGCCGGCGACTTTGCCGGCATCAACGTCATTGATTTACTGCTGGGCCTGTGTCGGGCAGACCACGCCTACTACTCCCAGCTTCTGGTCGATAAGTTCCTATTCATGCGACCCGAGGAGCAACTGGTTCTGCGGGATACCATGCGGCAAACCAGTCTTCTGGATGAATTGCTGAAAGTTGTGGACAGCCATTCAGACCAACCATGGTTCCAGGAAAATGCCCGGTTGTTTTTGGAAGTCTGTGAAGCCCACGGTGCAACAGCCATCCAACATCACGAGCAGCTGGTATCAAAGTTTATTGAACAACCGGCGAAGGCCAGCGGGACCGTTGACCGGCCCGGCCTTACGGCCAGCGGCCCACCGCTTCCGGTTCTTCTCAAGGCTCTGCGAAAGCTTGCCGATCTGCGTGCGGCAACCGACCGGGATGATATTCCCAGTCGCTACAGCGATATCCAGAAACTGCGTGCAGCGCTGGTTTAAAAAAGGGGAC
>CAZRTG010000310.1:0-1914 GCA_964602895.1 uncultured Wenzhouxiangellaceae bacterium | reverse complement strand
CGCCGAGCTCAGCACCAACAACGATGCGTGCATGTTCGTAACCATTTTCTGTGGTGTGCTCGATCTCGATACAGGCGAGCTGATTTATTGCTCGGCCGGACACAATCCACCCATGGTGATTTCTTCCCGTTCTGGCGTTACGCCGCTGAAAGCGCCACCGGGTATTGCCGTAGGTGCCATGGAGGCGGTGCAATACCAAAACGGCAGTTACCGGCTTGGCGTGGGAGAAACCCTGTTCATGTATACCGACGGCGTAACTGAAGCCAGGAACGTCCGGTCCATGCTGTACACAGAACAACGCCTGATTGAGATGCTGGGCCGGCAGCCGGATTTTGAGCCTGGACGGGTGCTGCAAGAGACCATCAAAGACATTGACCTGTTTGCAGAAGGTGCAGAGCAGGCTGATGACATCGCCATGCTGGCGATCCGCAGAATCTCCTGAATGGCTTTCAGTCGATACCGGGAAGCAACAGCTTCAGGGTGAGCCGGTTCTTGTTGTCTTTGCGCTGGTATTCAACGCTGTCAAACACCTGGGTCACCAAATGAATTCCCAGGCCACCAACAGGTCGTTCTTCAATCGACAGCCCGATATCTGGTTTGGCAGCCTGCAGCGGATTGAATCCGCTGGCCGAATCCACCAGCACGATTGTCAGTGTGGTTTCATCAACGCCGATTTCAACTGAAATGGGAAACGGGTCGATGGGTGGCTGGAACTCTCCGTAGCGGAGCATGTTACCCACCATTTCATCCAGCGCTATCTGCACCTTGGCCGCGACAGCCGACAATCGCACATCATCGGCCATCAACTCGCTGACCTCGCGCATGGCGCGATCCAACTCCGCTGCTTCATTGCGCAGTTCTATTCTGTGCTTCATGGGAACCATTCACACGGCAGTTTGTTCGTGCATTATGGCATGACTGAAATCGATGTTCGTGTTGCCGGGTCGGTATCCGCCAGAGCAAAGTCTGGCGGATTGGTCCAACCGCTATTCAGGCCATCAGCGGCGACGCAGCCAGCGCGTTTTCAAGGCGCTGAAAGCGCTCCAAAGCATATAGCCTGCAATACCAACAAGTATCAGGCCCACATAAAACACGGCCAACCAGTTCATCGGAATACCGGGAATCAGCATGGGAAGCACAAACAGCAGTGTTCCCAGGCCAAACATCAGGTGCGACCCAATCGAGCCATCTGATGCATTGGCCACCTCGCTTTTCGGCTTTTCAACCAGAACTTTTTCATCCTGAGACGATTCTGTACTTTCCGGAATCGACACCAGACTCACCAAGGGCAAGCCATTTTGTTCAGACATCACAAACCTCCAAATCCCACTGCGGTAATGCCACAGCAGGAAAAAATGCAGAAGGCCTATTCAGGCCCTGCAAAATTGATCGTAAAAACGTGAAATTACGCGGAGGTGTTGTAACGCGGTGGAGCGCGGATGCCAGGCAGGCCGGTAGTCTGGCTGCTGTAGATGCCCGCCAAGGCACAAGGGGTAAGCCACTGGCCACGCCCTGACAGGCTGTGTACAGAGTAGTCTGTGGTGACTGCAGCAGGATCAGGTTTGCTTTCCAGCCTGAATGCGCGACCGATGCCGCTCCATTCATGCTCAATGAGGTTGGCCAGCTCGATCTTGCTGTGCTGGGCAAATTCAATCTCGTTGTGCGGCTTGAACCAGTCAGCAGAAAACTGCGAGGTCCACAGCAGGGTAATCATTACCCCCAAGCCGATCAGCCAACCTTGATTTTGTTTCTGGAACGTCATGCCCTGCAACCCATCAAAGCCGACTGCTGCCGGCCAATGAAGCATATGGTGACTTAATCCTGGTGTTTCAACAAGCAACGTAAAAAGGGACCGAAAGGGTAAAAAGGGTAAAAAGGGGCCGGATACAATTTCCTACAACAAATCGTAGAAAA
>CAZRTG010000309.1:0-2029 GCA_964602895.1 uncultured Wenzhouxiangellaceae bacterium | reverse complement strand
TGCCGGGTGCGTCTGCTTTCGTCATCGACGAAGCCCATCTGGCACCGGAAACGGCCGCACGATTTTTCAGCCAGTCACTTTCCAGCCGGGCGGTAGAAGACCTGTGCCGTGATTTCCTGGCCGAGTGCGGTGAACTGACAGGTGCACTGGGTGTGATCAAAGACCCACTGGATGATTGCCAGCAAAAGCTGAAAGAGCTGTCGTTGGCCATGGCGGTGCGACCGGAAGAGCGGGGCTCCTGGCAGGTATTGCTGCGCGATGACGTTGTTCGCACCGGCTTGCAGGGGCTGGATCAGGCGATTGCCGATCTCGCTGCAGCTGCCGCCGCTCTGGAAGGCAGTTCACGCGGCATGGACAACAACATCGAGCGTTTGCAGCAAATGCTGGCTTGCCTGGACCGCTTCGATTCCGAGGCCAGTGCATCCGAGGTGCGTTGGTTTGAACGGCGCGGCCGTGGTTTTGTGCTGAACATCACGCCGCTGGATGTGGCCAATGAGTTTGGTGCCTACCGTAAAAACAACCAGGCGGTTTGGTTGTTCACCTCGGCTACCCTGGCGGTAGGCGGTGATTTCAGTCACTTCACACGGCAATTGGGTTTGCAGGAGGCGGCCACCCTGCTGCTGGACTCGCCGTTTGATTACCCCAACCACGCCCTGTTGTGGCTGCCCAGCGCATTGCCTGAACCTCGTGACCCGCAGTTCGTATCACGTTTGTTGGATATTGCCGTTCCCTTGCTGCAAGCCAGCCAGGGCCGGGCATTTCTATTGTTCACCTCGCACCGGGCTTTACGTGAAGCCGCCGGCTTGCTGGCAGAGCGGGTGGAATTCCCGTTGTTTGTTCAGGGCGAACAACCGCGCAGCCTGTTGCTGGAAGCCTTTCGTGCATCCGGCAATGGTGTGTTACTGGGTTCGGCCAGTTTCTGGGAAGGCGTGGACGTGATTGGCGAGGCGTTGTCACTGGTGATGATCGACAAGTTGCCCTTTGCCGCACCGGATGACCCGGTGATGCAGGCACGCAGCGAACAAATGCGCCGCAACGGCGGTAACCCCTTTATGCAGCTTTATCTGCCAGCGGCCGTGATTGCATTGAAGCAGGGTGCGGGCCGATTGATCCGCGATGTGAATGACAAAGGTGTATTGGTGATTTGTGATACCCGGCTGAGCACAAAATCCTATGGCTCGGTTTTCCGTTCCAGCCTGCCGCCCATGCGCGAGGCTGGCAGCCAGGACGAAGTGGAGGCTTTTCTGCGTGAAATCCCGAATAAAACAACTACTCGCAATTGAAACATCCAGTGACGCCTGCTCGATTGCACTGCAATGGGGCGAGGAAGTCTTTATGCGTCACCAGCAAGCCAGGCTGCAACATGCCGACGTGATACTGCCCTGGGTGCGCGAGCTGCTGAGCGAAGCCAATGGCAGCCTGAAAGACCTGGACGCCATTGTTTTTGGCCGTGGCCCCGGCAGTTTTACCAGCCTGCGCATCGGCATTGGTGTGGTCCAGGGCCTGGCCTGGGGTGCTGAATTGCCCGTGATCCCCCTGTCGTCGCTGGCCGCCGTGGCAGAGCAGGTCGACGCCGAAACCGGTCAAACCATACTGGTGGCCATGGACGCCCGCATGGGCGAAGTGTTTCATGGTCAGTTCCGGCGCAACGATAAAGGCGAATTGCAGCCGGCTTCTGACGAAGCCGTGACCGCACCGGATCAGGTGAAAGTCACTGATCCCATCAACACGGTTATGGCGGGTTCGGCCTTTGGTCGTTTTACCGAGATGGATCAATTGGCAGAACAGGCCGTAGCGGTGTACGAGGACCTGCTGCCATCGGCTGAAGCCCTGTTATCACTGGCCGGGCAATGGTTGCAATACCATCAACCCTTGCCGGTGGCTATGGCCCAGGCGGTTTATTTGCGCGACGATGTGGCTGAGAAGCCCGGATCCTTAGGCAACTCAAAATCCAGTTAAGGCAGTTAACCCAGACTTGAATACAGCGCCCGATAACGCCTGGCAATTTCGCTCCAGTCCAGATCGGTGG
>CAZRTG010000308.1:0-2135 GCA_964602895.1 uncultured Wenzhouxiangellaceae bacterium | reverse complement strand
TGCCAAGCGCTTGAGATATAAGGATAATTTGCCTCTCGATCACAGGAACTTCAGCCTAAAGGAAGATTGGAGAAAGCTGTGCCAATTGCTGCACCGACAGCCATTCCAATGGCTACTGCGCCGCCGGGTGTCAGGCGTTTGGTTTTACCGAATTCTGTCACGTTGTTCTCCTCGCTTCATATGCTTCTTCGTGTGCTTCTTCGTGGACATCCGCTTAAGCAGCCTTGCCGTATACAACCACTAGATGGTTCGGGATGAGGAAAGGTTCCCGTCTTCTTGTTCCTCTTGTTTGTGATAATGGGTCGAATTACAAAAAGCGCTCTCGTAGGAAACGGGCGATCCCGTCTTCGTCATGATGCCCAATGATGGCAGTGGCAGCCTCCCTGACTTCAGCGTTGGCATTGGCCGGAGCATAGGCTTCATCGGCTCGTGCAAACATGCTCAGGTCGTTGTCGCTGTCACCAAAACATACCACCCGGGTGAGCCCCAATTGTTGACGCAGGATATCGATGGCGCCGCCCTTGCTGGCATCGATATGATGAATATCAATCCAGCGCCAGTTGTCATCCTCCCAGGCCGTGCCCACATAGGCCATCAGATGTTTTTCATTCTGGATCATATGCTGGATGGCACTCACTGCAGCGGGCATACCCAGAGCGCTTATGTTGGTGATCTCCGCATCGGCCGGTAGCTCAGCCAGGGCTCGCATGGCAACGCCTTTGTGGTCGCGGAATTGCCTGGCCAGCCTGGCTTCCAAATCATTCTGCAACGGGCCGTGATAGATCGCATGGTTATTGCCCGGCTCGAAGGTGAAAATAAAAGGCGTGAGCTGTTGCGCCAGTGCGGCCTCCAGTACATGCCTGATTTCAGCCAGGCTAAGGTAACTCTGATGCGAGTAAGCGCCGCTTTCCGGGTTCCAGATCATCACGCCGTTTTTATACACCTGTGGAAACCTGAAGCCTTGCCCTCGTAAAAGCTCACGCGATGCGTGCAGTGAACGCCCGGTAGCCACGGTATAGGCAATGCCCCGACTGGCTAAAGCCGCCAATGTATCCTGGCTGAATTTCGACAGTTTTCCGCTGCTGTTCAGCAACGTTCCGTCCAGATCAAAAACAATCAGTTCCATATTTTTTAAAGGGGACGGGGCAAATTAAATTCAGTTAATTTGCCCCGTCCCCTTTAGGCTTAAAGAAGCGCCGAATCAAATCATGCACCTGCTGGTCAAGAACGGCGATAGGGCCCTCAGTGGCCAAATCAGGCAGCACTTCCCGAATGGGCAAAGCGCGTACCGGAAAAGGCGGCACCCCGAGGTCGTCCAGCCAGGTCGTCAATTGCTCACAGGAGCTCACAAACAGAATACGACCCAGCCCAACCCAGCCATGCGCGGCGGAACACATGGCGCAATGTTCAGCGGAAGTAAAGACGGTCGCCGCTGCTCTTTGTTCCGGAGTCATATTCGCCGCGGCCAAACGCGCAATCTCAAACTCGGGGTGTGCGGTTTGGTCGCCCGAAGAGGCCCGGTTGTAATCTTCAAAAAGGACAGTTCCATCAGCGCCCACCAGAACCGAGCCAAACGGCAGTTCTCCTGCCTCCAGTGCTTCCTTTGCCAGTTCCACACAACGACGCAGGTGCTGCATCTCTGATTCGTTCGCCATAATCGGATCCCCTGTTGTCCCTGTTGATCTGCTGCCTGCAGTGTACTGAGCAATAAACAGATTGCAAACCAGCCAGCCGTTTAATCCGCATCCTGGGTTGTGTGGCACATTTCAACGTACTTTATGCGGTTGGTAAGCGAGCAAAGAATGTGTGTGGTCAAACTGTTTCCCTGAACATGAGTCTGTTTCCGCTCGCGCGTTGCATGACCGGGTCTACACTCGGGCTAAAGCTCTCCGCTTGAGCACAGTTCCACCAATGTGCGTAGATCGTTTCATCCGGCGCCTCGACAAGCGCGTTGTTTGGAAGAAATGGAAAAATCCGGTCGATGGGTAAAGCGCTCGTAGCATCCAGTCTTTGTACCAGATGGTGCGGTTGCAGATCGTCAGGATGAGCAAAACCTGCCGCTGCTACAATATCACTCAATGATTCCACGGTTTTTGTGTGAAAGCGTGCAGCTCTCGTTGACTGCACATCGACGT
>CAZRTG010000307.1:0-2149 GCA_964602895.1 uncultured Wenzhouxiangellaceae bacterium | reverse complement strand
TGTCGGATCAAGCGACACAACTCCAGGCCATCTTTCCCCGGCAACATCAAATCGAGCAAGACCAGATCCGCCGGGTGCTGATCCAGCCAGGGCATGACCTCATCACCGTGATGCAGCAGATGTGTGGAATAGCCGCCTGGGCCGCGTAAATACTCGTCGAGTAAGGCGGCGATTTTGGGTTCATCCTCGACGATCAATATCAAAGGCGCCGACACATTCATACCCTTCCCGGCAAGCTGACACTAACCGCCAGACCACCCAATTCACTGGAACGGACGTCTATCGTACCGCCATGGGCCAAAACGATTTCACGACAAATGGACAGGCCCAGACCACTGCCTCCTCCGGCCCGGCCGCGGCTGCTCTCGGCCCGGTAAAAGCGCTCAAACAACTGCCCGCGCTGGTTCTCATCCAGGCCCGGCGACGAGTCCTCTATCAGCAGATCCAGCCCGGCTGGCGTACGTTGCAACCGTACCCGGATCTCACCACCGGCATCAGTGTAACGACAGGAATTCTCCAGCAGATTGAGCATCAACTGGCGTAATCGTTGCGCATCCGCCTGGATAACCAGATCGTCCGGCAGCCGGGTTTCAAGTGTTAATCCCGCTTGCCGGATACGTTCCTGTAAAGCGTCCAGTACCTGCCGCAGCAGCATGGCCACATCGGTATCTGCCATGCGCAGGTTCAGTGCGCCGGCATCGGCCAGCGCCAGTGCCTGCAGGTCATTAACCAGCCGCGACAAATGCGTTACCTCTTCGTGTAACGAGTCCAGTGTGGTTTTCAGATTGGGCCGGATACCATCCCGTGCGGCTTCAATCTCGGCCTGCAAAATGGCGATGGGCGTGCGCAATTCATGGGCCACGTCTGCGGTCCAGCGTCGTCGTGCACTTTCGTTGGCTTGCAGACTTTCTCCCAGTCGATTGATGTGGCGCGCCAAAGACGCGATCTCATCACCCCCCTTAACGGCTGTGCGCGCACTGAAATCTCCGGCAGTAAGCCGTTGCACTGAATCATGCAAAGCCACAACCGGACGCGATAAATGACGTGCCAGCAGGAAGCCCAGCAAGGCCGATACCAACAGGGCGATACCTGCTGATACCAGCAAGGTGTTGCTTTGAAACCTCAGAAAGCGGCGGGCTTCAGGTGCTGCCGGTTGTGTGGCAGAGACAAAACCCAGCCAGCCCACTACGGTACCTTCCACGGTTACCGGCTGCATGCGGCTGGTCCTGAGGTCTTTGGGTTGGATGCCCGCCACCCAGGCATACTGATCATCGAGCAGAAACATGCGTCGCCACAGTCGCCGTAAATCATCCGCTGGCGGCTGGTCAGCGCGCTTTGAACCCGGAAAATGCCGTTCTTTGACTTCAGGAGTTGCCGGCTCCAGCGACGCATTCTCGGGCGGGATTATCCCTTCGGGTCGAGTGCGTGCCACCAACCGAAACCAACGTCGCGTCTCGCCGCGCAGGCTTTCCCAGGAACCCCGGCGGCTGTACCAATCCTGCAGCTCCGGCACCAGATACGACAGCTGCACTTCTTCCTGTTTCTGTAAAAAATCACTGAAGCCACGCTTGAAACCGTAGCGCTGAATGATACTGACAAGTAGTAGTGCCAACAGTGTGCTGGCCAATAGAGCCAACAGGATTTTCCCCAACAAGGAATTGATCTTCATGATGGTGCTTATCCTGCCTGTCGGTCCCCTCGGGTATCAAGCAACTTTTCAGTTGTGAACAAAATACCCTCAATTGCTACACATTTCAGCCGCATTTGCAGTCGAGACTGCAAACGTCGACCAGGGCCGGCAAAGTATTCCGGCTCATTGGACGCAAGTAACCTTACCGAACAGGAGAAGTACCCATGAAGAACTCGTCCATCAAGCAGGTGTCTGCAAAGCTGGGTTTTATGGCCAGCACACTGTTGGCGCTGCTGCTGGCCGCAGGCCTGGCACAGGCGGAATCCCGGGACAAGCCCTACCGTGACCGTGGACCCGATATGGAAAAGCGCATCGAACGCCTGACTGAAGAGCTGGATCTCAGCGAACAACAAAGCGAGCAGTTGTTGGCGGTGATGCAGGCAGCAGCGGTGAAGCGCAAAGCACTGCGGGATAAATATGAGGCGCAGATCAAACCGGAACTGTGCACGCTGCATCTGG
>CAZRTG010000306.1:0-2195 GCA_964602895.1 uncultured Wenzhouxiangellaceae bacterium | reverse complement strand
ACGATTCTGCCAGGCGTTGTTTGAGGTCCTGCCTGACTTTGATGCGGTCGATAACTACTTCGATTGTGTGGTTCTTGCGCAACTCCAGTTCCGGCACCTCGTTGATGTCATAAACAATGCCATCCACGCGGGTTCGTACAAAGCCCTGTGCACGTAGCTCGTCGAACAGTTGCAGGTGTTCGCCCTTGCGATTGCGTACCACCGGGGCCATTAACATTAACTTGCTGTCTTCCGGCAAAGCCAACACATAATCCACCATCTGGCTGATGGTTTGGGCCTGCAATGGAATGTGATGTTCAGGACAGCAGGGCGTGCCCACGCGGGCAAACAACAAACGCAAATAGTCGTAAATCTCGGTAATCGTGCCAACGGTGGAGCGAGGATTGTGCGAAGTCGATTTTTGTTCGATGGAAATGGCGGGCGACAGGCCTTCGATATGATCCACATCGGGCTTTTCCATCATCGATAAAAACTGGCGCGCATACGCGGACAGTGACTCTACGTAGCGGCGTTGGCCCTCTGCATAGATCGTATCGAAAGCCAGTGACGATTTTCCGGAACCGGAAATACCTGTAATAACAATCAATTGGTCTCTGGGCAGGTCGAGATCAATATTGTTCAGGTTATGGGTCCTGGCCCCTCTTATGATGATTTTCTTCATGGGTCTGGCAAGCGCTTCCAAACCAATAACTATACGCTAAGACAACCTTGATAGAATATAATCCAGACCAATCTTCTGTTTCGACAGGTTATTCCAGCGGAATTTCTGCCAGTTTTCCCTGAATAATGCGGATTGCAGGGTGCCTAAGGTTGACCTTGGCAGCCAAAGCAGCTAACATTCTCGCCCTTTTGTAGGGCCGTTCTTAACCCGGAGCTCGATTCCCATGTATGCAGTATTCAAGACTGGCGGTAAGCAGTATCGCGCTACCACCGGTGACAAACTCAAAGTAGAAAAAATCGAAGCCGAAAAGGGCGCCACGGTCGAATTGGATCAGGTGCTTATGATCGGTGAAGGCGAAGATGTTAAAATCGGTACGCCGTTATTGGAAGGTGGCAAAGTGACTGCAGTGGTGGTTGATCATGGTCGTCATGACAAGATCAAGATCATCAAATTCAAGCGTCGCAAACATCATATGAAGCGCGCTGGACATCGCCAGTACTTCACCCAAATTGAAATTACCGGTATCGAGGCCTGACCGACCCCTGAACTTGCGGAGGATTTGCACCCATGGCACATAAAAAAGCAGGCGGCAGTACACGTAACGGCCGCGACTCAAACCCCAAATTCCTGGGCGTAAAGCGTTACGGCGGTGAATCGGTTTTGGCAGGTAATATCCTGGTTCGTCAGCGTGGAACCCGTTTTCATGCCGGTGACAACGTGGGTATAGGCCGTGATCACACCTTGTTCGCATTGTCGGAAGGTACGGTCAAATTCAGTACCAAAGGCAGCCCCAAACGGAAATACGTCAACGTCGAAAACGACTGAATTCATTTTTGTTTTGACAAAAACCCCGCCCAGGCGGGGTTTTTTTATTAGGGAAACTCTGCTTTATTCAGAGCTTCCTTGGCATGTTTATTTGAGAGGCTGTTCACATGAAGTTTGTTGATGAAGCCAGCATTGAAGTGATCGCCGGTAAAGGAGGGGATGGTTCGGCTTCGTTTCGTCGTGAGAAGTTCATTCCTTTTGGTGGACCCGACGGAGGCGACGGTGGTCGTGGAGGCAGTGTTTTCCTGCAAGGTGATTCCGGCCTGAATACCCTGGTGGATTTCCGTCACCGACGCAAATTCAAAGCTGGCGATGGTGACCGTGGTTCGAGCCGACAGAAGACCGGTATCAGTGGAGAAGATATCATTATCCGTGTACCCCTGGGCACCATCGTCAGCGATGCCGAAACAGGTGATGCCATAGGTGATGTTACCGAGCATGGTCAGCAACTGCTGGTTGCCCAGGGCGGCCGGGGTGGTTTGGGTAACGTGCATTTCAAAAGCTCTACCAACCGTGCGCCACGTAAAACCATTCCGGGAGAGGCTGGCGAGTTGCGGCAATTGCATTTTGAGCTCAAAGTTCTGGCAGATGTTGGCCTGCTGGGATTTCCAAATGCAGGAAAGTCGACCCTGATTGGCTCGGTCTCTTCAGCGCGCCCCAAAGTCGCTGACTATCCTTTCACCACACTGTATCCCAACCTGGGTGTGGT
>CAZRTG010000305.1:0-2255 GCA_964602895.1 uncultured Wenzhouxiangellaceae bacterium | reverse complement strand
CTACACGTGTAGTTGCTGGTGTGGGTGTGCCGCAGATTACGGCCATTGCAAATGTGGCGGATGCACTGAAGGGTAGCGGTGTTCCGGTGATTGCCGACGGCGGCATTCGTTACTCCGGTGACGTGGCCAAGGCCATCGCCGCCGGTGCCTGGACGGTCATGATAGGCAGCCTGTTTGCCGGTACCGAAGAATCACCCGGCGAGGTGGAACTGTTCCAGGGACGGTCTTACAAATCCTATCGCGGTATGGGCTCTTTGGGCGCCATGCAACAAGGTTCCAAGGACCGTTATTTTCAGCACGATATCAGCGCTGACAAGCTGGTGCCCGAAGGTATCGAAGGCCGTGTTCCGTACAAGGGTACCCTGGCTGGAGTGGTGCATCAGTTACTCGGTGGCTTGCGGTCCTCCATGGGTTATCTGGGTACCAAAACCATCGAACAGTTTCATGCCGAAGCCCGCTTTGTGCGCATTACCAGTGCTGGCGTGCGTGAAAGCCATGCACACGATGTGCAAATCACCAAGGAAGCACCCAATTACAAGCTGACCTGAGCCCGCTGCGTCCGGCATGAACTTTTGACAGGAATTGATCCGCCATGAATCAAGCCACTCATTCGGCCACGCATTTGGCCAGTAGCCCGGACAGCAGCCCGGGTGACATCCACCACGACCGTATTCTGATTCTGGATTTCGGTTCACAGTACACCCAGTTGATCGCACGCCGCATACGTGAGATCGGTGTTTATTGTGAAATCTGGCCCTGGGACAGCGATGCTGAAGAAATCTCCGGGTTTGGCGCACGTGGCATTGTTCTGAGCGGTGGCCCGGAATCGGTACATGCAGAGAATGGGCCGGCGGCACCGTCTATCGTTTACCAACTGAATGTGCCCGTTTTAGGTATCTGTTACGGCCTGCACACCATGGCCAAACAGTTGGGTGGCGTGGTGATTCCATCCGAACTGAAAGAATTTGGTTATGCCCGGGTTGACCAGGTGGCCGATTCCCCGTTTTTAAAAGGCCTGCAGGATGCTGTGGGCGCCAACGGGCAGGCGCAACTCGATGTGTGGATGAGCCACGGCGACAAGGTCAGTGAATTGCCCGCCGGCTTTTCTGTTATTGCCGCTACCGAATCAGCACCCATTGCCGCCATTGCTGATGAGGTGAGAAAGTTCTATGGCGTACAGTTTCATCCGGAAGTAACGCACACCACGCAAGGCCAGGCCATGCTCGGTCGTTTTGTACTGGATATCTGTGCTTGCGCTGCCGCATGGACTGCCGCGAATATCATCGAAGATGCCATCGCCCGCTGCCGTGAACAGGTGGGCAAGGATGAGGTGATTCTGGGCCTGTCCGGCGGGGTGGATTCCAGCGTGGTAGCTGCTTTGTTGCACGAAGCCATAGGCCAACAGCTGACCTGTATTTTTGTGGATACCGGCATGCTGCGGTTGGGGGAGTCCGACCAGGTGATGGCCACTTTCAAGCAGCATATGGGTTTGAAAGTCATTCGGGTCGATGCCCGCGAACGCTTTCTGGGCGAGTTGAAGGGCGTTGTCGATCCCGAAGACAAACGTAAAGTCATCGGCCGTTGTTTTATCGAGGTGTTTGAACAGCAGGCACGGCAGTTCGGCGATGCGCGCTGGTTGGCGCAGGGTACCATCTACCCGGATGTGATCGAATCCGCCGGCAGCAAAACCGGCAAAGCCCACGTCATCAAATCGCACCACAACGTCGGCGGTTTGCCGGACACCATGAACATGGGGCTGGTGGAACCCTTGCGCGAATTATTCAAGGATGAAGTGCGGCGTATCGGCATGGAACTGGGTCTGCCTCACGAAATGGTATTCCGCCATCCTTTCCCCGGGCCGGGCCTGGGTGTGCGTGTATTGGGCGAAGTGCGCCCGGAGTATCTGGTGGTGCTGGCGCAAGCGGATCATATTTTTATCGAAGAACTGCGTAAAGAAGGCCTGTACGACAAAGTCAGCCAGGCTTTTGCGGTCTACCTGCCGGTGAAATCGGTGGGCGTAACCGGTGATCAACGCCGTTACGAACACGTGATTGCGCTGCGCGCAGTCGAGACCATCGACTTCATGACCGCACGCTGGGCACGCCTGCCATATGAATTCCTCGAACGCGTTTCCTTGCGCATCGCCAATGAGATCAAAGGTATTTCCCGCACGGTGTACGATATTTCCGGTAAACCACCAGCGACGATTGAGTGGGAATGATTCCGCGTCTGGCACAGCCAGGCACCTGATGGCA
>CAZRTG010000304.1:0-2261 GCA_964602895.1 uncultured Wenzhouxiangellaceae bacterium | reverse complement strand
TTTTTGATTCCATCGCCCCGAACTTTCAACGGGCACCCGGATCGAAAGGCCATTAAACTTACCTCAAACTTGAATTTTAAGGAAACACCCTGACCATGATGCGTATTTTTCTTTTCCTGGCCACCAACGCAGCCGTATTGGTGCTGATATCCATTGTTTTCCAGATTTTTGGCATAGAAGGCATATTGGCTAAAAACGGTGTAGATCTGAATTTAAAGGCATTGCTGGTGATGTCGGCCGTGATCGGCTTTGGCGGTTCCTTTATTTCATTGGCACTGTCCAAGTTCATGGCCAAACGCTCCATGGGTGTGCAAGTGATCGAACAGGCCGGTAACCGGACCGAACACTGGTTGCTGGAAACCGTGCGCCGCCAGGCAGAACAAGCCGGCATCGGCATGCCGGAAGTGGGTATTTTCAGGTCAGATGCACCCAACGCTTTTGCCACCGGTATGCGGCGCAACAACGCACTGGTCGCCGTCAGTACCGGCCTGCTGCAATCCATGCAACCGGATGAAGTAGAAGCGGTATTGGCGCATGAGGTTTCGCATGTAGCCAACGGCGACATGATCACCATGGGTTTGATGCAGGGCGTGGTCAATACCTTTGTGATTTTCCTGTCACGGATTATCGGCCATGTGGTCGACCGGGTGGTGTTCAAAACCGAACGGGGATACGGGCCGGCGTATTACATCACCTCCATCGTCGCGCAAATATTCCTGTCCATTCTGGCATCGATGATCGTTATGTGGTTCTCGCGCAAGCGTGAATTCCGTGCCGATGCCGGCGGCGCGGATTTGGCCGGCAGACAGAAAATGATCGCCGCCTTGCGTGCGCTGCAAAGGCCCACCGAACACCAGGACCTGCCAGGCGAGTTTGCGGCTTTTGGCATTTCCGGAGGCATGGGTACCGGGTTAAAGCGGCTGTTCCTTAGCCATCCACCCCTGGAAGAACGAATCAACGCCTTGCAGGAAGCCAAGTAGGCATTGACTATCCGGTCTGGTGCATTTTGGGCTTCACGGTAGTACGTATCACTTTCAGCAAGCGTTTTTGCGGGTGTTTCAACTTGCCGTCATCATCCAGGGGCGCGTGCAAATAGCTGCCATCCGCTTGCATGTCCCAGGCACTCATATCGTCCTGCCAGGGTATGTTGAAACATTCTTCGACGATACGTTTTTGCAGAACATGTTTGTCGATGGGAAATGCCACTTCCACACGTTGCAATAAATTACGCTCCATCCAATCGGCACTGGAAGCCCAGACCTCTGGCTCATCGTTATTGATGAATCGCCAAACCCGTGCATGTTCCAGAAAACGCCCTACGATTGAACGCACACGAATGGTGTCGGAAACGCCTTTGATGCCCGGGCGTAAACAACACACACCCCGCACCAGCAAGCGAATGGGCACACCGGCACGGGATGCCGAATAGAGCGCCCGAATGATCTTGGGCTCCGTGATGGCATTGACTTTCAGATCAATACCGCTGGGCAATCCGGCCTTGGCATGTTCCTCTTCCCGTTTGATCCTGGCGATCAATTGCTGGTGCAGTGTGAACGGAGAATGCATCAACCGTTTCAGGCCATAAAGCTGTCCCAGGCCTGACAATTGTTTGAACACCAGGCTGACATCCTCGGTAATGGCGGCATCCGCCGTCATCAAGCCAATGTCGGTATACAGGGTGGCGGTACCCGAATGGTAGTTGCCGGTTCCCAGGTGTGCGTATTTACGCAGTTGCTTGGGCTCACGCCGCACAATCAACAGCATCTTGGCGTGAGTCTTGCGCCCCACGACGCCGTACACCACCTGCACGCCGGCACGCTGCAAACGCGAAGCCAGGCTGATATTGGCCTCTTCATCAAAGCGGGCACGCAACTCAACCACTACCGTGACATCCTTGCCGTGCTTGGCAGCCTCGATCAACAGACTGACGACCTGTGAATCAATACCGGTGCGATACAGGGTTTGGCTGATGGCCAGCACTTTCGGGTCACGACTGGCCTGACGCAACAAATCCAGCACCGGTTGAAAACTCTCATAAGGATGGTGCAATAAAATATCGCGACGACGCAGTACGGCGAAATAGTCAGGATCACCCGCCAAAAAACTTTTGACTGCCGGTTTGAATACCGGGTATTTCAGATCCGGCCTGTCGATCAGGCTGATGGCTTCTGACAGACGGTTCAGGTTGACCGGGCCGTTGTAGTGATAGGTATCCGCTGGTTCGATCTCAAACTGGCCGGCAAGAAATTTCTCAAGGGCTT
>CAZRTG010000303.1:0-2265 GCA_964602895.1 uncultured Wenzhouxiangellaceae bacterium | reverse complement strand
GTATGCCAAGGCTGTAGCACACGCCCGGCAATCAAATCACCGCAGTGCCTTTCATTCGCCATCAGGTGGGCAGCTATAAGCCCTGAATCCGGGATGATGTCGTCATCCAAATACAGCAACACTTTTCCTCTGGCGTTCAACGCCGCCCGGTTCATGGCTTGTGGAATGGATGGCGGAGATTGCTGGATCCAGTTAACTGCCTGATTGTTATGCCATTCCTGGAGTGTGCTTTTTACATTGGGTTCATGTTCCGGAGTCTGGTCAACCACCACTACTTCGCACTGATCATTTACAAGTTCGAGCACATAATTCAACGTGTCAATAAGTACTTGTTCTCGACCATAGGTTGGTAAAATGATCGATATTTCAATTGACATTCAATTTCTCAACAATCTGTTTCTCTTTATGAGCAACTTTAACTCTGGCAATGCATCAGTAAAGCTGATTCATTTTGCAACCCATTAATTTCACCCAGGCCTTTAAATTAAAGGGATTTGCGGAGATTGATTTGCGCAGGTACGTAGCGGCCGCTGGATCACCACGTTGATACAAGCAACTACCAATAAAGTACTCTGCGCTGCCATCTATTCCAGACTTAGCGCGCAAGGCTTCAGGTCTAATAGCAGCGGCCTTTCGCAATATTTGTTCTTCAGGCTCACCATTGCGGCGTAATAAGGTTGTTTGTCTGATCAAGTCCCGCAATACTACCTGCTGTGGTCTATAGAATGCGGTAACACCA
Source organism: uncultured Wenzhouxiangellaceae bacterium (assembly GCA_964602895.1). Taxonomy (GTDB): domain Bacteria; phylum Pseudomonadota; class Gammaproteobacteria; order Xanthomonadales; family SZUA-36; genus JAWXBM01. The sequence continues at coordinate 1,526 of CAZRTG010000303.1, read as the reverse complement.
CTTGGAGCGAAACGTGATTGATATAGCACTTCATTGTGGAACTCCAATTTTCCCAATTCGATCAACCGCGCCCATAAGTCCAGATCTTGTGCAAAGTAGAATTCATGCCTGTAGCCACCCGCTTGTTCGTAGCAAGATCGCCGAAACATCACGCTGCCATGGTGGGGTCCACTCATGCCGTTCTTTGTTGGATTGATTAGGCTTTCAATAATAGTCACGCCATGATTCAAAAAACCTGTTTCTCCGAGGTTCTCACCTTGTGGGCCCACGGTTTGAACGGGACAAGCAACGAAAGCTAACCCCATGTTGGATGACAGCAGTTCGTACTGCTTATAGAGCCTGCCACTTAGTGACAAATCTCCAACATCTTGGCGGGCAATAAAATCTCCCTTGGCTTGCGCACACCCATGGATCAGAGCCTTGGTGAGCCCGCCATGTTCTTGCCTCAAGATTCGAAGTCGTGGTTCGATAATGGCTCGCTGCTTGAGTAAAGATAGAGTTCCATCAGTTGAGCCATCATCCACAACAATGCATTCGAGAGCGATATTCTGCTGACTAAAAATACTGTCCAGCGTGGAGGGCAGCGCAGCCTCGCCGTTATAGACGCCTATGACAACGGAAACGACTGCTTTGTTATTCACTGAACCGAGCGTCTCTTATCGCGGGCAAAGGTTCGATGGGCACCTTCCGCGATGCGCGTAGTGCGCTGAAATCCAAGCCACTTCCCTGCAAACAGATAAAGGCTCATTAATTTACGAGGTGCGACTTCATTTAAGTGCTGTACCAGCCCTTCAGCTTCCTGACTCATACCCGCCATGGCACATTGTCGGGCCAGTAAAAAACTGTATCGGATAAAACTTTGGAAATCAGGCTCACTCGGCAAAACATTGGCGCGAAGGGCACTTTCCAGAATCAGGTGCCTTGCTTTCGCCCGATCTCTTAATTTAGCCGGGTTCGATGACCCATAAGCACTGGCACGATTATCAGCACAGGCTCGCTGCTCGCTGACCCACTCATCCACCCAAGCAAGCTTTACATTCTGCGCGGCTATTCGGCAATCGAATTCCCAGTCCTCTTCATTTATCAAATCTGACCAGCCGCCTGCTTGTTCCACAATTATTTTGCGATAGAGAGGCGTCGAGGTGTCCCAAATTCGTCCAGCAAGCAAGAGAGGAAAGAGATAGGCAATGTTCTCACCGGTTCTCTTCCAAGGTATGTTGGTACGACTCTCAAATGCCATGTTGCGGGTTTTTCCGTAGACAACACCTGCATCCGGTATTTGCCTGAGCCGTTCGAGTTGCAGCGAAAATTTTTCCGGATAGAGCAAATCATCACTATCAAGGAACTGTATGAACTCACCCTGTGCTTGTTCAAGACCATATTGTCGAGCGGCGCCTGGCCCGTGGTTACCCTGCCGATAAGTCTTAACTTTCCCTGTCCCCAAATTAACACAATATTCAAGCGATGCTTCCATGCCTGGGTCGTCAGAGCCATCGTCCACCACAATGACTTCGATATTTTCATAG
>CAZRTG010000302.1:0-2284 GCA_964602895.1 uncultured Wenzhouxiangellaceae bacterium | reverse complement strand
ATTGTCGGGAGCAGGCCTGCAAAGGAATCTGCAACCGACGCAGTAATTTATGTAGCCGCGTTAACAAGCGTGGCAGCTCAATGGAGAATCAGGTTTCATGGAAGTATTTGAAAATGTCCTGGAAATAATAGGCAACACGCCGATCGTCCGGATCAATCACCTTGATACCGGCCCCTGTGAATTGTTTATGAAGCTGGAGAGCCAGAACCCCGGCGCCTCGATCAAGGACCGTATCGGTTTGAGCATGATTGAGGAAGCCGAGCAGCAAGGGCTGATCAAACCCGGTGACACCCTGGTTGAAGGCACTGCCGGCAATACCGGGATTGGCCTGGCCCTGGTTGCCGCGCAAAAAGGTTACCGTCTGGTACTGGTGATTCCGGACAAAATGAGTCGTGAGAAGATTTCCAACCTCAAAGCCATGGGTGCCGAGGTGGTATTGACCCGCTCCGATGTGGCCAAAGGGCATCCGGAATACTATCAGGATCTCGCCAAGCGTCTGGCGAGTGAAATGGACAATGCCTATTTCATCAATCAGTTTGGCAATCCTGCCAACCCAAAAGCGCATGAAGAGGTAACCGGCCCGGAAATCTGGCGGCAGATGGACGGCCAGCTGGACGCCATCGTGCTGGGTGTGGGTTCCAGTGGCACGGTGACCGGCCTTTCGCGGTTTTTTGCGCGTGTGGCGCCCTCGGTTGAGTTGATTCTGGCTGACCCGGTAGGCTCCATCCTGGCTGAATACATCAACGAGGGAAACCTGAGCACCAAAAGCAGCAGTTGGATGGTGGAAGGCATAGGTGAAGATTTTCTGCCTGTGATCAGTGATTTCACCCGTGTCAGCAAAGCCTATGCGATCAGTGACAAAGAAAGTTTTGAAATGGGTCGGGAGTTGCTGAAAAAAGAAGGCATATTGGGCGGATCATCTACCGGCACTTTACTCGCCGCTGCTTTGCGATACTGCCAGGAACAAACCGAACCGAAAAAAGTACTGACTTTCTGCTGCGATACCGGTAACCGCTATTTGTCAAAAATGTATAACGATTTCTGGATGCGCGACCTTGGATTCATCGAAACCATTCAACATGGCGATCTGCGTGACCTGATTGCACGACCTTATGACACCAAGGACACCATTACCGTTGGTCCGGACGAACCACTGGCGAACGCTTACGGACGGCTAAAACTCTACGACGTATCGCAACTACCGGTTATTGAGAATGGCCAGATCGTCGGTATTCTCGATGAGTCAGACTTGCTGCTGGCGGTGGCGGGCCATCAGGAGGCCTTCGCCAAGCCGGTACGTACTGCGATGGTGACTGAGCTCACTGAAATTGACGTGGCGTCTCCGGTTGAAGATTTGATGCCGATTTTCAGCAATGGTTTTGTAGCCATCGTCAAACAGCAATCAAAATTCCTCGGTTTGATCACACGAGTGGATCTGTTGAATTATTTACGCCGTAAGGCTGACCGGGCCTAGGGCCTTTTGGAAAGAGACATGAGCAAGAAAAACAGAAAACTGGCCCTGGCCACCCGCGCCATACATGCCGGGCAAAAGCCCGATCCATCCACCGGTGCCATCATGACGCCGATTTACGCCACATCAACCTATGTACAGCGCAGCCCGGGCGAGCACCAGGGCTGGGAGTATTCGCGCAGCCATAACCCCACACGCGATGCGTACGAACAATGCATCGCAGATCTGGAGAGCGGCATCCGGGGTTTTGCCTTTGCCTCCGGCATGGCCGCGACTGCCACGGTACTGGAGCTGCTGGACAGTGGCGATCATGTGGTGGCTGGTGATGACCTTTATGGTGGCAGTTTTCGCCTGTTCCACCGTGTTCGTGAGCGTTCGGCCGGTTTGCAGTTCAGCTTTGCGGAACTGAACAAGCCCGGTGCCCTTGAAGCCGCAATGCAAGCCAATACCAAAATGGTCTGGGTGGAAACACCCACCAACCCCATGTTACGCATCGTGGATATCGCTGCTGCGGCAGAAGTGGCTCACCAGCATGGTGCTTTGCTGGTGGTGGACAATACCTTTGCCTCGCCCATGTTGCAGCGCCCGTTGGAATTGGGTGCTGACATCGTGGTGCATTCGGCCACCAAATATCTGAACGGTCACTCCGATATGGTCGGTGGTATTGCGGTGGTACGAGACGATGAAGAATTGGCTCAACGACTGTGGTTTCTGCTTAACTCCATCGGTGGAATACAGGGGCCATTTGACAGCTTCCTGTCCATGCGCGGTTTGAAAACACTGGCATTGCGCATGGACGCACATAATCGTAAT
>CAZRTG010000301.1:0-2319 GCA_964602895.1 uncultured Wenzhouxiangellaceae bacterium | reverse complement strand
GGAAATCCTGATCGCGAGTAGCCGCTTCTTCCAGCGGTTGGTACCAGATGGGCAAAGGGTCGAAATACTCAGCTATACGCGACTTGAGATGCTCTGGCGGTATCAGTTTGCCATGCCCCTGAGCCGCCAATCGAAAGCGCTGCATGGGCTCGGAATAGAGCTGCATGATGATGGGTTGAGCATTCGGGATCCAGCCCTGTTGGTAGGCATGGTTGAGGTAGTCGCGGTTGGCATGTTTGTAATAGAGCTGGTTGTCTGGCAAGTCGTGTTGCCAGAAACAACCGTTTGCCAGGTATTTTTCAAGCTGATTTGGATTCGGCTCACCACGGCCCTGCTGACTGCCATCCGTGCCACGCCAGCCTGCCAGCGGGCCCACACCGGGCAAACGCTGGTGGTTCACCATGTAGTCGGTGTAGCCGCCCGGATAACGCGGCGCACCGTCGTCTTTAACGAAAGCCGGCAGGCCCAGACGTGCACCCAGATCGATCAACACTTCCTGAAAAGGTCGCACATCGCGATCGGGTTGTAGCACGGGTTGGCGAATCGAATCACCCGGCCCATCAGCCGAACTGATAGGGCGGTCCAGCATGCTGATGCAATCCCAGCGCTCCAGATAGGTGGTGTCGGGTAAAACCAGATCGGCATAAGACACCATTTCCGAGGCATAGGCATCGGAATAAATGATATTGGGAATTTTGTACTCGCCAGTCACGGGGTCTTTATCGGTCAGCATCTGGATGGTGCCGGCCGAGTTCATGGAAGAATTCCAGGCCATATTGGCCATGTACAGGAACAAGGTATCGATGGGGTACGGATCAGCCGCCCAGGCATTGTGGATCACCATATGCATCAGGCCATGCGCCGCCAGCGGGAACTCCCAGCTAAAACCCTTATCGATGCGGCAGGGGCTGCCATCGTCTTCGATCAGCAAGTCTTCCGGGCCACTGACAAAACCCAATGGTGGTCCGGGCATGGGCTGGTTGGGCTTTACATCAGCCCGTTTGCCGGAAGGTTTGGGGCTGGGCGGACAGGGTCGTGGAAAGGGTGCTTTATAACGAAAGCCACCCGGGCAGTCGATACTGCCCAGCAACATCTGCAACAAATGGATCGCCCGGCAGGTATGAAAGCCATTGGAATGGGCCGAGATGCCGCGCATGGCATGCATGGCTACCGGCCGACCGATCATGGTGTCGTGCTTGCGGCCGGTCCAGTCGGTCCAGGCAATATCGAGTTCGATTTCCTGTTCGAATGCCGCGTGCGCCAGTTCGGCCGCAATGCGGCGTATGGTGTCGGCCGCAATTCCGGTACGCTCCGCCACCGCATCCGGAGCATATTCTTCTTGCAAATAGCGACGTGCCAGCAAATCAAACGCAGGCCGACCGCGCCGGCCATCGGGCAATTCATAACTACCACTCAGTGCGGCTGAGGCCGTCCGTGAAAGAGTTGGCGAGGTGGCATTAAACGCCGATTCGCTGTTGCGGTCCCAGGCCAATGGGCTCCCCTGGGTATCGCGCAGAAACAGACCATGCTCCGCATGTCCCTCCTCGTCACGCACCAGCCAGGCAGCATTGGTGTAGCGCAACAGGAAATCCAGATCGATTTTATGGGTGCGTAATAATTCGTGCACCAAAGCCAGGACAAACAGGCCATCGGTACCCGGGCGTATGCCAATCCATTCATCCGCAATCGCTGAATAGCCGGTGCGTACCGGGTTCACCGAAACGTATTTGGTGTTCTCACGGGTTTTCAAACGCCCCAGACCCATTTTGATCGGGTTGGAGTCATGGTCTTCTGCCACTCCGAACATCATGAAATAGCGGGTGTGTTCCCAGTCGGGCTCGCCGAACTCCCAGAACGAACCCCCTATAGTGTAGAGGCCAGCGGCGGCCATATTGACGGAACAGAAACCGCCGTGTGCGGCATGGTTGGGCGTGCCGAATTGCGAAGCCCAATAGCTGGTCAGGGACTGGCTTTGGTCGCGGCCGGTAAAGAAAGCCAACTTGCGTGGATCGCTGGCCCGTATGGCCGACAGGCGTTCGGTAGCCAGGCCCAGCGCTTCTTCCCAGGAAATTTCGACAAACTCGCCACTGCCACGTGGCCCCACCCTTTTTAGTGGTGCGGACAAGCGGGCCGGTGACAGATGCTGCATGATCCCGGCAGAACCCTTGGCACACAGCACGCCTTTGTTGACCGGGTGATCGGGATTGCCTTCGATGTAACGGAGTTGACCATTGCGCAGGTGAACTTTGATGCCACAGCGGCAGGCACACATGTAACAGGTGGTGTATTTGATCTCGTCTGAAACCGCTGGCGAGGTAT
>CAZRTG010000300.1:0-2326 GCA_964602895.1 uncultured Wenzhouxiangellaceae bacterium | reverse complement strand
CCATGCTGATTTGAATAAGAAAATGGCTGGGACGGCAGGATTCGAACCTGCGAATGCGGGGATCAAAACCCCGTGCCTTACCACTTGGCGACGTCCCAGCAGATTGCCGACAGTGATCTATCCACTCAAAGCCCGGAGCATTTCATGCACCGGTGAGCGATCCAGACCGTTAACAGCGCGCACATTATATAGAGAATTCAGCCGTTGTGTAGTCTTGATTGTGGCGTGGGTGTTCGGCATTTCCAGAAAAATACTGCTGCCCGTACCGGTCATGCGTGCATCACCATATTGCCGCAGGTGATCCAGCGCATTGCCCATCTCCGGATACATTTCCCGCACAACGGCTTCAAACACATTTATGCCTGAACCTGCCAGCGCTTTGGACTCGCTGATCAGCGGGCAATCACGGCGTAGCGCCGGATGATTGAACAGTTCTTTGGTGCTGATATGCAAAGGCATTTGCACCAACACATAATATTTTTCACCCAGGTTGACCGGCTGTAACTGCTCGCCAATACCACTGGCAAAGGCGGTGTGGCCATGAATAAACAGAGGAATATCCGCCCCCAGCGTCACACCCAGTTCAGCCAGTTGCTGCAGGGACAGATTACAGCCCCACACTCGATTGAGTACCAATAAAACGGTAGCTGCGTCAGAACTGCCACCGCCCAGGCCGGCACCAACCGGGATGTTCTTGTGCAAGTGAAGGGTAGCACCGCCGCTTTGGCCGGTTGCAGATTGCAACAGGCGGGCGGCTTTGATTGCCAAATCCTGCTCTGCCGGTATTTCGGTGTGATGGCTGATGCGGCTTATTGTCCCTTCATTGTTGGGTACTATCTCAAGCTCGTCGTATAGGTCGATTAGCTGAAACAAAGTTTGTAATTCGTGATAACCATCCGGTCGTTGTCCGGTAACATGCAGAAACAGGTTGAGTTTGGCAGGAGCGGGCCACTTGATGCGGGCAAGTTCAGTCAAGTGGTGCTACTCCGTGGACCGTGGTCCAATCACTGATAACCAGCTTGACGGAATGATCCTCGTTCCTGGCAACCAGCTTGCCGGGTAACCAGAGCTGATCTTCGAGTTTGTAATGACTGAAACTGACATCCCAACCCAATTGCTTCAGTTTGATGACCCTGCCTTCCTCATCCAACTGCCGTTCTGCCCAATCATCCGGGTCGGCTATGCCCAGTACCCACCAGGACAGGGCGTCTACGGGTATTTTTGCCTGCATATGAGCGGTAACCAATTGACTGATACCGGGCGCTGAATACTCACGGCCATCGGCAAAACGCAATTGGGCATGACCTGGTATCGCTTCCAACTCCCAAGCACCTTTGCCGAGAGCGCCTCGAAATGACATATGAATACTGGAGCCTTGCTGGTGCCAGGTTAACGATCCACTACCACCATCCTTGCCATTGCTGGCGGCCAGGCGTCCGCTAAGCGTCCATTCATACAAAGACGCCAGATCGGTAAAACGTTGCTGGTAGGCCAGCTCGGCGGCAGGGCTGGAGACTTTTGCTGACGGTGTTGCACAGGCATTCAGCAACAGGACCAGAACTGCGAATGCGACTGACTTCCGGACTGATTGCTCAAGGTAAGGATGCAAAACAACTCTCAAGGCTGCAGTCTTTCCAGGGTCTTGTTCAACACAGGGTTATCCGGTGCTGCTTTTAAAGTCTCATTCCAAATCGACCGGGCTTCATCCTTGCGGCCCATTTCCCACAACACTTCGCCCAGATGAGCTGCTATTTCCGGGTTGTCGTCCATGGCCAATGCTTTACGCAAGTAGGACTCGGCTTCCTCCAATCGGCCCTGCCTGAACGCTACCCAGCCCATACTGTCCGTTATGGCTGCATCATCGGGTAACAGTGCATAAGCCCTGTTGATCAGATCTTCGGCTTCATCCAACCGGTCTGTCTGGTCCGCCAGGGTATAGCCCAAGGCATTCAGAGCCGCAGCGTTTTCCTCATCCTGATTCAACACATAGATCAAATCGGCTTCAGCTTGCTCAATGTCGCCCTGTTCGGCAGCGACCAGGGCACGCGAATAGCGTAAAGCAGTGGAATAGGGAAATTGTCCCAATGCCTGGTTCAGAACTTCGATAGCCGTATCCGACTGCCCTGCCTGCTGCAGGATCTGCGCTTCTGTCAGCCAGGCCTGTTCAATCACGGTACTGTCAGGTTGGCTCCGGAGCATTGCCAGTGTCTCCCGCGCACCTTCGATGTCACCCAAAACTGCTTTCAATTCAGCCGTTCTGGCCATGGCAGCGAGGAAAAATTTCCCACGCTTGATTTGAGCAAAACTGTCTATGGCGTCCTGGTAC
>CAZRTG010000299.1:0-2332 GCA_964602895.1 uncultured Wenzhouxiangellaceae bacterium | reverse complement strand
AACGACGGTGGTATTGAGAATGAAAGCAGTGGCGAAGTGTGGCTGCAAAGTCCGCATTTTTTCCGTTGGGCTTACGGTGGTGAATTTCCGGAACAGGTCATAGCCGATGGCAAGCGCATCTGGATTTATGACGAGGTGTTGGAGCAGGTCACGGTTAAATCGCAAGCTGAATTCAACAACGATTCACCGCTGATCATACTCACGGACATACAGCGTCTGGATGAGTTGTTTGAAGTGCGTGAAGCCGGTGATATCGACGGCATGGTGTTGCTGGAGTTACGCTCGCTCAATGCCGATTCTGAATTTGACCGCATGCTGATCGGTCTCAGCAATGGTCGGTTGCAAATGCTGGCCATGGAAGACGCGTTTGGTATGCGCACTGAAATTCGCTTCACCGAGATGCAGAAAAACCCCAAACTGAAAGACGGGCTGTTTGAATTTGTGCCTCCCGAAGGCGTGGATGTGATTGGGGCCGACGATCTGATGCAGCCCTGACGCTATCGTTGAGCTCTGTTTTGAATTTCGAACTCAGCAAAGTTCTGACCGTCGCTCTGGGCGGCGCATTGGGCGCAAGCCTGCGGTATCTGGCAGCTGCTACCACTCACAGCTTACTTGGCCATGCCTTTCCCTACGGTACCTTGCTGGTCAACGTATTGGGCTCATTGCTGATCGGCTATCTGGTGGTGCTGTTGCCCGACACGGGCAGCCCAGCATCCATGCTGCGTCTGTTGCTGATTACCGGTTTGCTGGGCGGATTCACCACGTACAGCGCCTTTTCGATTGAAACCCTGACGCTGTTGCAGGAAGGGCAGCTGATCAAGGCCGGGATGAACATTACTTTGACCCTGTTCAGTTGTTTGCTGGCGGTTTGGGTAGGTTATTTAGTGGCCAGAACCTTACACCCCGTCACCTGATCATCGTTACATCCGCTGCTGGCAGGCGGTACAATACTGCCTTTGCGACAAGCGGATTTTACTCATGCTGGACCCCCAGAAACTCAGACACGACCCGCAAGCGGTTGCCGATGCACTGGCGCCTCGTGGTTACACCCTGGATGTAGCCGCCTGGACTGCGCTGGAAGAACAGCGCAAGTCTTTACAATTACAGATGCAGGAACTTCAGAACCGGAAAAACCAACAGGCCAAACAGATCGGTCAGGCCAAGTCACGTGGCGAAGACATCCAGCCGTTGTTGGATCAGGTCAAGGATCTGGGTGATGCTTTGGGCAAGGCTGAAGCGGATTTTGCTGAAGTCCATGCAAAGCAAACCGCCTGGGCGCTGGATATGCCAAATCTGGCCTTACCCGAGGTGCCGCCGGGCAAAAGCGAAGCGGATAATCTGGAACTGCGCAAATGGGGCGAACCCACGCAGCTGGATTTCAAGGCACGTGATCATGTGGAACTGGGTGAACTGAACGGCCTGCTGGATGCAGAAGCTGCTGCCAAATTGTCCGGTGCACGTTTTACCGTTTTACGTGGACCGCTGTCGCGGCTGCATCGGGCTCTGGCCCAGTTCATGCTGGATGTACACACGCAAGAGCATGGCTATACCGAGGTCTATCTGCCTTATCTGGTAAATGCCGAAGCCATGACCGGTACCGGCCAGTTGCCCAAGTTCGGCGACGATGCTTTTGCGACCACTGATGAGCCACCGCGCTACCTGGTACCTACAGCCGAAGTGCCCATGACCAATCTGGCAGCAGATCAGATCATTGACAGCGAAAGCCTGCCCTGGCGACTGACCTCGCAAACCCCCTGTTTTCGTCGCGAAGCCGGCTCTTATGGTCGAGATACCCGTGGCATGATCCGCCAGCACCAGTTTGAGAAAGTGGAGTTGGTGCAAATCGTTCAGCCAGAGCATTCATCGGCAGCTCTGGATGAGTTGACGGGGCATGCAGAAACCATTCTGCAACGGCTGAAATTGCCTTACCGCGTGGTTTTGTTGTGTACCGGCGATATGGGTTTTGCCGCCGCCAAAACGCATGACCTGGAGGTGTGGTTACCCGGCCAGGATGCCTACCGTGAAATTTCTTCCTGCAGTGTGTGCACCGATTTCCAGGCCCGGCGAATGAAAGCGCGTTATCGCCACCCTGAAACCGGTAAACCGGACTGGGTGCATACTTTGAATGGTTCTGGCTTAGCCGTGGGTCGAACGCTGATTGCGGTGATGGAAAACTACCAGCAGCAGGATGGATCCATTCGAGTGCCGGACGTGCTTAAACCCTATATGGGCGGGCTTGAAGTCATCAAACCTGTCTGAATTTTCAATCTCTATCAAGCTAAAAAAATGGCCCGCATTGCGGGCCATTTTGTGTTTATCGACAGGATGATCA
>CAZRTG010000298.1:0-2332 GCA_964602895.1 uncultured Wenzhouxiangellaceae bacterium | reverse complement strand
ACAGATACGCCGCCTTTTTTCAACTGTTCAAACACCAGATTCAGTTATAACTCGTATCGCCGCCTGTAACCCCCGTCGATCTACATTGGGACTGCCGCATTTTGGACAAGCTTTTGCGGATTCGCTAATCGCACTGCCGCAAAGCTTACATGTAACATCATTTTTTCCCAGTAGCATGACAGTTCAACCTTGTCGATAAAGGCCCAAAAATAGTTACTTGTTCACATTTATCGTTGATTTAAGAAGGAGTTGGGGTCAGAGTCAAGTGCCAGAGTCAGAGCTTGTAAGTTCAGCGCTGACGTTGACCACACCCATGCTGTATTCAAGTGACGGGTTTAATTTTACACGCGATAGCCGGAATTGTATGAAATTGCCTTAGCCAAGTGTTGAGTTGCGATTGAATCCTTACCTTCCATGACCGCTATAGTACGAGCTACTTTTAAAACTCGGTGACAGGCCCTCGGTGAAAGCGCGTGTTGTTCACTGGTCAGCTTCAATAGTTCCATGTCGGACGAATACAGGGTGCAGTGTTCTTTCAAGTCCGTGTTGTCCAGTTGCGTGTTAGCGCATCCCCGCAAAGCAAGTTTTCGCGCCCTGACTCGTTCCACCCGCACTCGAACATAGGCGCTGCATTCCGGTATTTCACTTTCTTGGCGATTAAGAAAATTGCGAGGCCGGGATATTTCTACACAAATGTCGATTCGGTCAAGCAGTGGTCCCGAAATACGTGATCGATAACTTTGGAGCGGTTCGGTGTGCAATGACAACGCCCACTAATGTCGTCCCAAAAGCCACACTTGCATCGATGTGGATGATCCAACGCTCACCGGCCTCAAAGCGATGCTGGAAATCCGCGAAGAACTCAAGGACCAGGTCACCATTCAGATCGTCGCATTCCCGCAGGAGGGCATGTACGCCTACAAGGGCGGCGATGAAATGGTCGAGGAGGCGCTGAAGATGGGCGCGGACTGCGTCGGCTCCATCCCACATTTCGAGTGGGCACGCGAGATCGGCGAGAAATCCATCCACCGTACCGTCGAGTTGGCAATGAAGTACGACAAACTGATCGACGTGCATTGCGACGAGACCGACGACGTGATGAGCCGCTTTGTTGAACTGCTTAACGCTTTGGTGATGGCCGAAGGGATTGGCACGCGCACGGCCGCAAGCCACACCTGTTCTTTTGGCTCGGCGGACAATGCCTACGCTTTCCGCATGATGGGTCTGTTCCAGAAGTCCGGGATGAATTTCAACTCGTTGCCAACCGAGAACGCTTATCTGCAGGGCCGCCAGGACACCTGTCCCAGGCGTCGCGGACCAAAGAGTTCCTGGAAAGCGGCATTAACGTCTGCTTCGGCCAGGACTCAATCAACGACCCCTGGTACCCGGTCGGCAACGGCAACCTGATGAACATTCTGGACAACGGCATTCACCTGGCACAAACCATGTCGTTTGAAGAACTGGACAAGTGCCTGGACCTGATCACCTATAATGGTGCCAGGGCTTTGAACGTGGAAGGTCAGTACGGCATCGAAGCGGGCAAGCCAGCCAATTTCCTGGTACTGGACGCCTATTCGCCCTTCGAAGCCGTGCGTCAGCGCGCCGACGTGTTGGCATCGATCCGCCATGGCGAATACCTGTTCAAACGCCCCGAGTCGAGCGACGAGATCGGGATTGATCTGTTCAGGAAGATGCAGTGAAAGGGATGCAAACCAGGCTTTTGATGCCCCGTTTCGGGGCGATTTGGACGGGAACCATTTTATGGGTTGGAAGTATGTTTTCTGGGCTGCATTCGCAGAAATTTTCTGGGTGCTGGGGCTGAAGTATTCGGTCAATTTCTGGATGTGGTCCGGAACGGTTATCGCCCTGGTATTCAGCTTCTATTTCATTATCAAGGCCTGTGCCGTACTGCCGTCCGGCTCCGTTTATGCCACGTTTACCGGCGCCGGTGCAGCGGCCATTGCGCTGATTGATTTCACCTTGCTGGGCCAGCCATTTACGTTGCTGAAGGGCCTGTTCATCTCGTTGATCATTGTCGGTGTGGTCGGAGTACAGCTCACCACCGCAGCAAAGGTGAAGCAGCCGGAAGATGCGGCCACAACCCGGAACGGTGAATTGTAAATGGCCTGGCTCTTTCTGGTCATTGCCAGCCTGGGCGAGATATTCGGTGTGGCCAGCATCAATATGTACCTGCAGCGGAAATCGTGGTGGTGGCTGCTGGTTGTCATACTCGTATTCTCATTCGGGTTCTTTTTTCTTGCTTTGGCCATGCGCGAAATTCCCATGGCCATTGCTTATGCGATCTGGACCGGGCTGGGTGCCGTCGGTGCGG
>CAZRTG010000297.1:0-2400 GCA_964602895.1 uncultured Wenzhouxiangellaceae bacterium | reverse complement strand
GCCGATGCAGAAACCGCTGCTAAAACCGGTTCATTGGACGTGCCTTGTCTACCTGGTGTTCTGGTTCTGGACTTCACAGGTCATTCGCTATCTGATGGTCATCCTGCCACTGATGAGTCTTTGTACCCTGGTGGTGTGGGCAGAAGGTATCAGTCGGCTGCTTCGCCCCGCCTGGCTGCGCATGCAACAGGGTAGAGCCGCCAGGTTGTTGGCCCATTCCGGCACCATCAGCCTGGGGTTGGTTCTGCTTGTGACGGCCTATTTGTCTGTCCACCGCATCAAGCACGATCTGAAGTGGATTGCCTTGACCCCACAGGATCAGCATGAGGCTCTGCTCCACTCGCAAGCCGCTTACGCACCGGCATTGGCTGCTTCGGCGGATGAACGCATTGCGAAAGGCCCCATCCTGCAGTTCCAGTTACCGGAAATTCGCTGGTTCTATTCCGGTGTGGTCTATGGCGACTGGATGGGCCGGTATCGGTTTCAGGATTTTGCTCACATAGGCCCATCGGAACATTGGGAGATGAATCCGGGGTCAGAGCTTATTCAACAGGTGAAAGCGATTGGAGCGGTAGCGGTGGTGTTTCGTAAAGACCCCGACATCCAGTTCAGCCCGCAGCCGTTGGAGAGTTATCGTCAGGATTTTGAAATCATCGAGGAAAGTGACAGTGCTGTATTAATGATCCCGCGTTAGACCTGCGTGGGATTCACCCCGGCCGAATCTTGCCGGGGCGTAACCTTGTTATCTGATCCTGAACGAAAAGTCCCGGACTATTCGCCGGGAGCTTGTGCGACCACAATACCCGCAGCCACGGTGTAGGTGATAACGACAATGTCACCCACATCTGCGCGTTGCAGGTTTTCCGGGTTTTGTGCAACGAACTCCTCAACCGATCCATCGGGCCACTGCAGTTTGAAGGTATTGCTGTCCAGATTGATTTCGGCAACCTTGGCCGTGATGACCTCGGATGTGACAGCCATCCCGCCTGGCATTTCACCTTGCTCCGACCGGCCTGCAGCCGTGAGCGTGCCGGCACCCAGTTCACCACCATCGTCAGCAAAAACCTGGATATCCAATTCACGGGTAAATTCGGCAGTGACTACGTCGCCTGGTTTTACCTGACCCAGGTTGCGTGCCTCCGGGCCAACGGTAATGGTCTGGGATTCGCCGTCTTCTCCCCGCAACGTCACTTCGCGAGTTGCCATGTCGATGGCTTCTACAGTAGCGGTCATCTGAACGGTTTGCGAGGCTGTGAAAGAGGGTTTATCGGTACTTTCATCTTGCTGCGCGATCACGTTGGCGGTCATAAAAACCAAACTTGCAGCAAAAATCATGAAAGGTTGGGCAAATGCTGATTTCATAGAGGTTTTCTCCTGGGTCGGGTTGATAACAGGGTTCTTATTATGAACCTAAACACGAAATCTGTTGCATACATTTTTATTACTTAGTTAAATTGTAAAGAAATGTCGACGAATGGAACTTTTCATTGTAGAATCAACCCACGACCACTTTGTCATATAAAATAGCGAGAACCCAAAAATGAATTACAAGGAACGTGTCTTATTTGGTTGCCTGTTTTTATTGCTCCCGATAAGCGGATTTGCTTGCAGTATGGCGGAGTGGACTGCAGCGCCTGGCGTAGGTGATGTATCTGTAGGTACACCCAAAGATAATCCAGCAATCAGTAGATTTTCAGAATCCTGTGGACTTCGCGCACTGGCCACTGCTAATCCTAGTTATGTACAAGACAATAACCCCGCTGCCCACGAAACGTTCATAGCCCGCTTTTACGTTCGGCCCGCACTCACTGCTCCAGGTGCTGCATCGGCAGACTTATTTGTCGTTTATGACAGCGATACGCCTGTGCCTGCTGATCAGTTGTTCAAGGTGAGCTATGACGGTTCGAATTTCAACTTCCATGGTGACTCAAGCACGGTGCTTGGAACCGCGGCCGCTTCTACTGGATTGTGGCATTTGGTTGAAGTTGAATACAAAAAAGCGCCTACCCCAACCGTCAAGTTTTGGGTTAACAAGAATGCATTGACCCCTGATACTCCAAACGGTTCTTACACCATAGTGGCTGGAAACGTCGAGTCTGTACGTCTAGGTTTGCCGAACGCTAAGGGCAGTTTCACAGGCGGAAGTGTAAATTTTGATTCATATGAGTCTCACAGTACAACGGCTGTTGGGCCGTTGATTGTTTGTGATGCTGATGGTTTGAAAGGTGGAACGCCGGTAAACACACTCGATTTTGTGGCAATAATACAAGAAAGATATGAAGGAATTCTCGCTGCGGGACAACCGGACTGTAATCTAGATGGTGCAGTGAACTCGCTGGATGTCGTAAAAGCGATCGAGATTCGATACGGCATTTAATTTTCATAAAAGCCAATACAAAA
>CAZRTG010000296.1:0-2421 GCA_964602895.1 uncultured Wenzhouxiangellaceae bacterium | reverse complement strand
CCGATCTTTTTCGTTTAATAGCGGTGCTATTGGCCTCAAAAGATCGGGAAATCTGACTCAAATCGGCTTTCCCTCGCTACGACCTGTCAAGTCCGACAGGCTCCTGGCACACTGACAATACAGACCCGACAATCTGCGTCGGTTTATCGAGGACATGATATGAAGTGGAAAGGCCGACGCAGCAGCAGCAATGTAGAAGATGCCCGTGGCCGCCGGGTAGCGGCAGGTAGCGGTGGTGCCGGTGTCGGTATGTTACTCAATCTGGTCGGACGAACTTTTGGATTCAAAGGCATTCTGGCATTACTGGTGGTCGGCTTTTTCCTGTGGCAGTTTGGCCTGGTTGATCCGGCATCGGTGGTTGGTGGCAAACCTGTAGTTACCGAAGTTGATTACCAACCCAGCGCCGCCGAACAGGAGCGCTTTGAATTTGTTACCGTGGTTCTGGCAGATACCGAAGATGTCTGGAATGCCGAGTTTCAGAAAAACGGGATTCAATACCAGGAGCCACTGCTGCGAATTTACACAGACCGAACCAACACCGCATGCGGCCTGGGCGAAGCAGCCATGGGTCCGTTTTATTGTCCGGGTGACAGGAAGATTTACATCGACCTGGGTTTTTATGATGCACTGGCTCGCGACTTTCAGGCTCCGGGTGATTTCGCTCAGGCCTACGTAATTGCCCATGAAGTCGGCCACCACGTGCAAAACCTGTTGGGCATTTCCGAACAAGTCAATGCCATGCGCGGTCAGCGGGATTTTAATGAATGGTCGGTACGGCTGGAGTTACAGGCCGACTATTTCGCCGGTGTCTGGGCCAACCAAAATCACCACTACCTCGATCGCGGCGATATTGAAGAGGCCATGGTTGCTGCCAATGCCATCGGTGACGATACCATCCAACAACGTACCCAGGGCCGGGTAGTGCCACATGCTTTTACTCACGGCACTTCGGAACAACGTCAACGCTGGTTCAGCAAGGGCCTGCGCAGTGGCGATATGACCCTGGGGGACACTTTTGACCTGCCCTACAAGCAACTTTAGCCACAGCTCAAACTTATGGAAACTCTGATTTATTCAGAGCTTCTTTATATTACGCCCCGTTGTTGTAACTGCTCAATTTCAGCGTCGGTCAAACCCAGCACGTCTCCATAGACCTGCCGGTTAAAAGCACCTACTTCCGGCCCGGCCCATTCGGTACGGCCCGGGGTGCCACTGAGTTTCGGTATCAAAGCCGGAATTTTCAATTTCCCTCTTGGAACATCCACTTCTTCAAACAAAGCGCGCGCCTGATAGTGCGGATCCTGCATCATATCGGCCACCGAGTAGATGGGACCTGAAGGCACCCGTGCCGTTTCCAGTGCCTCAAGAACGCTGGCTGAATCCTGCTGTACACACCATTTCGCTATCACGGCATCGATTTCTGCCTCATGCTTGACCCTGCCGGCATTGCTCGCTATTCGAGGATCTGCAGCCATATCGGGCCTACCCATAGCCTCGCACAAGCGCTTGAAAATCGAATCACCATTGGCGCCAATGATCACGTATTTGTTGTCCTTACAGGGATAGGTATTGGTCGGAACGATTCCGGTGATGGTGGAGCCCGATGGCTCCCGCACCACCCCGGCACCATCAAACTCCGGCACTACGCCTTCGAGCAGGTTGAACACGCCTTCAAACAGCGCGGTATCGACTACCTGTCCGGTACTTTGCGGATTCCGCGCGCGGTGCAGACAGGCCATCACAACCCCCAAAGCCGCATGCAAACCCGCCAGGGAGTCGCCCAGGCTCAGATTGGGCCGTACCGGCGCTTCGCCCGGAAAGCCATTGACGTAACGCAGACCACCAAAACCCTCGCAGACCGAGGCAAAACCCGGCTTGCTGGCATAAGGTCCATCCTGCCCATAACCCGAAATACGCGCAAAAATCAGGCCGGGGTTGCTGTCCTTGAAATCTTCCGGCCCAAGGGCCCACTTTTCCATGACACCGGGGCGGAAATTCTCCAGCAGCACATCACTTTTTTCCGCCAATTGCCGCACCAGGTCACGACCCTGTTCGGTGCGCATATCGGCCGTAATGCATCTCTTGTTGCGCGCCAGACTGCGCCACCAGTACGAGGTACCGTCTTCATCCAGTTCGCGCCAGTGCCGGATCGGATCGCCACTGCCCGGCGGCTCCACTTTGATCACTTCTGCACCGAAATAAGCCAGGATACAGCCCGTAAAAGGACCCGCCAACAACTGGCCGACTTCCAATACCCGGATTCCATGCAAAGGACCCTGCTGATCCCGGACTTGCTCACTTTCTGTCATTGCGACTGCTCCATACCTTTAAAATCTTTAAAGCAACTCTGATTTAATCAGAGTTTCTTTGGCACATGGATGTGCCAACATTTTCAATGACTGTAAGTTATTGAAAATGGAG
>CAZRTG010000295.1:0-2425 GCA_964602895.1 uncultured Wenzhouxiangellaceae bacterium | reverse complement strand
CGAAGCACGTCACCCGGCCCGGTGGGGATGAGTTCATTCTGCGTTTCTGTATTCACGTCCTGTTTCTCAATTTAGCCGCTTCGGTGGAGCCAGGGAACTGGTCCAGCAGATTTTCTCGGTATTGGTTGGCTGACTTTCCATCCCCCAATTGACTTTCGATCAAATACCCCAAATACAGACTTTCCGAACTGATCTGCCCAACCGATTCGAACCTCTGTAAAAACGCTCGTGCGCGCAGATAATCTTCCTTTTGATAACTTACCCGCGCCATAGGCAATAAAGCGGGCAAATATTTTTCGTCATATTCAAGGGATTGTCTCAAATACATCTCGGCCTTGTCCAGATCATTATTATTCAGCGCGCACAAGCCGGCGTTGCCGGAAGCAACATATTTGGTATTGTAAAACGGGTCTTTCAGCGCTTTCTCAAAATGCCGGTCGGCCTCTTTGTACTGACCTTTGCCACACAAATAAACTGCGTAATTATTGTTCACATCGCCATTGTCAGGATCATACCGTACCGCTAGCTTGTACTCGTCGCCTGCTTTGTCCGCTTCACCCAGGGTTTCGTACAAAACAGCCAGCAGGGTATGTGCCGGCGCATAGGTCGGGTCAAAAGCGACCGCCCTCTTCAGTTTCTCCAATGAAATCTCATATTGTTTGCGGTCAAGATACTGGCGCCCCAGTGCGGCATTGGTTTCGGCTGCTTTACGGCCTTCGGATTTTTCACCGGTCTTGGTTTCCCCGGTGGAGGCGCAGGACGAAACCAGCACGGCAAGACACAATGCCAAAAGCATTTTCAAAACAGAATAATTCATACGCTCTCTCGTTGTTCCTTCAATCGAGCACTTCGACGGGTTCGGTCCATTACATTGCCGGCCAACTGGCCACAGGCAGCATCAATGTCATCACCACGAGTCTTCCTGACAGTGGCAATCAGCCCTCCGGCCATGACGATTTCCTGGAAAGCCCGAATGCGTTCTGGTGGCGAGCAGCGATAGCCTGTCCCGGGAAAAGGGTTGAATGGAATCAGATTCAGTTTGCTGGGAATCCGGCGCAGCAGCTTGACCAATTGACGGGCGTGCTCCGGGTGATCGTTGATTCCATCCATCAAGGTATATTCAAAAGTCACCGTGCGTTTGTGTTTGTCCGAGACATAGCGGGCGCACGCGGCCATCAGTTCCTTGATCGGATATTTGCGATTCAGCGGTACCAGTGTTTCACGCAAGGCATCTTCCGGTGCATGCAGCGACACGGCCAGTGCAACATCGATGGAATCTTTCAGCCTGTCGATACCCGGCACCATACCTGCGGTTGACAAGGTAACCCGCTTGGCCGCCAGCCCGTAACCCAGATCGTCACGCAACAAAGACAAAGAAGGCAAAACTGCATCGAAATTCAACAGTGGTTCGCCCATTCCCATATAAACCACGTTGGTGATACGCCGCAGACCATTGCGCTCATGGCCCAAAGCCTGGGCTGCACGCCATACCTGGCCGATGATTTCTCCGGTCGACAGATTCCGGTTGAAGCCCTGTGCTCCGGTGGAACAGAAAGTACAATTGAGCGCACAACCCACTTGCGAGGAAATGCACAACGTACCGCGCCGGGGTTCCGGAATGAATACGGTTTCAATGGCATTGCCACCGCCCGAACCCATCAGCCACTTGATCGTGCCATCTGCAGAAATTTTCTCACTCAGCACCTGTGGTGGCTGGATGATGGCCAGGTCAGCCAACCGTTGCCGCAGGGCCACGCCCAGATTGGTCATCTGGGAAAAATCAGTGATGCCCTGGTGATAGACCCACTTCAATATCTGTTCGGCGCGAAACGGCTTCTCGCCGATGGAGACAAAGAACTCCCGCATCCGGGTTTGATCCAGATCCATCAGATTGATGCGGCTTGCGGTGGCCGTCATGGTTTCAGGTTCACAATTTCAGGCTCATGATTTCAGGTTTGGCGGCGATCAACGCGAGTTAATATCAGCTGCATCGAAAAAATGAGCGATTTCAGTTCTGGCCGTATCCGGGCCATCCGAGCCGTGCACTGCGTTGGCATCAATGCTTTCGGCAAAATCCGCCCGTATGGTTCCTGGCGCAGCTTCTTTTGGATTGGTAGCACCCATCAGTTCACGATTACGGGCAATGGCATTCTCGCCTTCCAGTACCTGTATCATCACGGGACCGGAAGTCATGAACTTCACCAGGTCATTGAAAAAAGGTCGACTGCGGTGTACGGCATAAAATTCTTCGGCGTCTGCGGTTGAAAGCAGCTTCATACGGGCAGCAATGATTTTGAGTCCAGCCTGTTCAAAGCGGCTGTAAATCTCGCCGATCACATCTTTGGCAACTGCATCGGGTTTGATGATCGAAAGCGTACGTTCGATTGGCACTTAGAAACTCCTTACATATTATTGTATTTAAAAG
>CAZRTG010000294.1:0-2471 GCA_964602895.1 uncultured Wenzhouxiangellaceae bacterium | reverse complement strand
TTTGCCGGCACCCACTACAAACGCAGCTACTCTGGGCCTGTCGTTCCTGACGGGTGACGTAATTCTTGACCTGGAATTGTCGGCTCTGGAATCCGAAGGCGAGGGCGAAGTCATTTCCACCCCGCGCATCGTTACCGCCAACCAGGCAGAAGCCTATATCCAACAGGGTGTTGAGATTCCCTACGAGAATTCGACTTCTTCAGGCGCCACGGCGGTTTCTTTCAAGGAAGCCGTGCTGGAGTTGAAGGCAACACCGCTGATCACGCCGGATAACCGCATTCAGTTGGACCTGGAGATCAAACAGGACACCGTGGGTGAAATTTACCAGACAGCTCGCGGTGGCTCGGTACCATCCATCGATACCCGTGAATTGAACACCACGGTGCTGATCGAAAATGGCGATACCGTTGTCCTGGGCGGTATTTTCCAGGATGAAAACGCTTCGAAGGAAGAGAAGGTGCCCTGGTTGGGTGATATACCGGGCGTTGGTGTGTTGTTCCGCCGTCGCGCCAACAATTCCAAGAAGCGTGAATTGTTGATCTTTGTGACACCGACCATCATCGAAGATCGTCCCATACTCTGAGTATTCAAAGATGGTTTTTGGAAACGCCCGGCCTGTGCCGGGCGTTTTTATTTGGGTCGGGCTGCCTCTATAAGGTACATTGTGGTCACCATGCTTCCCGCAATCCACCCTGCCCTGTGGCCTGAATTTCACCAGGGCTCATCACCCTTGCTGATCAGTGTTCCGCATGCCGGGACCGGTCTGTTTGCAGGCCTGAATGAGCGACTGAGTAGCGAGGCTCGTGAACTGCCGGATACGGATTGGTTTGTTGACCGTTTGTATGACTTTGCCCGCGCCCAGGGAGCCAGCATGTTGATCGCCAAAGCGGCCCGGCTGGTGGTAGATCAAAACCGGCCCGGTGATGACCAGCCCCTGTATGACCTGCGACAAACCAAACTGATGACCGGTGTGCTGCCCATGCAATGTTTTTCCGGTGCAGCTGTTTACCGTCCGGGTCAGGAGCCCGACGCAGGGGAATTGGCAGAGAGGCTGCAACTCTACTGGCAACCCTATCACCAGCAATTACAGGATGGCCTGCAAAGCCTTCGCCAACAACATGGTCATGCCGTTTTGCTGGATGCACATTCCATACGGGCCGAAGTCCCTTTGTTATTTGATGGTGTGCTGCCAGATCTGAATCTGGGTAGCAACGGTGGCGTGAGTGCTGCGCCGGATTTATTGGCACAGGCCACCACCTGTTTGCGTAATAGCGGCTATTCGGTGGTGGTGGATGGTCGATTCAAGGGTGGCTATATCACCCGGCATTACGGGCGGCCGGATCGGAATATTCATGCCTTGCAGTTGGAGATTGCCCAGCGTGCCTATATGAATGAACAGCCACCGAGTTGGGATACAGCGAAGTCGGCGGCCTTGCAGCAGCATTTACAAGCGCTGGTGCAATTGTTGAGCGAGTGGAAACCGGGTCATGGTTGAGCAGGAACTTCGTTGCAGTAGTGTGTTGAGCAGTGCGGGCTGGATGGGCCCGGCCCGGCTGCGATTGAATACAGAGGGTCATATCAGTGCAGTGGAGGAACTGCCACAGAATTCCGCTGTGGATTATGGGCATATTGTTCCAGGCATGCCCAACCTGCACAGCCACGCTTTCCAGCGACAGATGGCTGGGCTCAGCGGTTTACCCGGCCCCGCAGGCGACAGTTTCTGGAGCTGGCGCGAGCTGATGTACGGTCTGGCACAACGAATTACCCCGGAACAGTTGTTGGCCATCACGGCGTTTCTGCAGCTGGAAATGCTGGAGAACGGCTATACCAGTTGCGCCGAGTTCCATTATTTGCACCATCAGCCCGATGGCCGTCCCTATGACGATGCTGCCGAAATGTCAGTACAGATTATCGAGGCAGCCAGGCGTTCAGGCATCGCACTTACCCTGTTGCCGGTATTGTATTGCCGCAGCGGTTTTACCAGTCAGGATGTGGCCGGGCGTCAAAAGCGCTTCCGCTGCAGCGTTGATCAGTTCCTGGATCTTTGGAGTCGTTGCGTTGTAATGACACAGGGTCAACCGTTGTTTCAATGCGGACTGGCGCCACACTCTTTACGAGCCGTTGCAGCCGAGCAACTGGCTGAAGTTCTGAAAGCCTGCAAAGGAACGGACCAGCCCATACACATTCACATAGCCGAGCAGATCCGTGAAGTGGAGGAGTGTGTAGCGGCATTGGGCGTCAGGCCGGTGCAATGGTTATTGAGCCAACTGCCGGTAGATCAACACTGGTGCCTGGTGCATGCCACACATATGAACCCTGCTGAAACGGAGGGTGTTTTAAGGAACAAGGCAGTCATCGGCTTATGCCCCAGCACCGAAGCGGATCTGGGTGATGGCTATTTTCCAATCGAAAACTGGTTCAGACGGACGGGAAGTTTCGGCATTGGCAGTGACAGCAACTTAAGAATTTCA
>CAZRTG010000293.1:0-2496 GCA_964602895.1 uncultured Wenzhouxiangellaceae bacterium | reverse complement strand
CTACCAAGGGCAAAAATCGTTATGATCAGGTGACTTATTCTGCGGGTGATGGCCTGTTATTCGGTCCGGAAAGTCGTGGTTTGTCTGCCGGGATGCTGCAAATCGCGGGTAGCGATCGGGTCCTGCGTATACCCATGCAGACCACCAGCCGCAGCCTCAACCTGTCCAACACGGTCGCCATCGCTCTGTATGAAGCATTGCGACAGCAGGATTTTGCAGGCCTGCAAACCTGACAGGTTCAAGCCAAGGCGGGTTACCGACTTAGGGAAACTCTGACTCATTCAGAACTTCCTCAAATAGTCTCCGGCTTCTGCTCCCGCGCCAACAAATCACGCAGACACTGCTCAGGGCTCAAGGACTTGTGAATGATGCCGTACACCTGTTCGGATATAGGCATATCCACATTGTGACGCTGCGCCATTCGCCAGATTTCTTCGGAAGTACTCACCCCTTCAACCACCTGACCGATGGTACTGAGACTTTCCTGTAGCGTTTTTCCTGCACCCAAATTCAAACCCAGACGCCGATTACGTGACAGGTCTCCGGTACAGGTCAGCACCAGATCACCCATGCCCGCCAAGCCAATCAAAGTCTGTTCGTTCGCTTTGAGTTCGCGACCCAGGCGCATCATTTCAGCCATGCCCCGCGTGATTAATGCGGCTCGCGCATTGTTGCCCAAACCCATACCATCCGAGATTCCGGTTGCGACCGCCAAAACATTCTTGACCGCCCCACCCAACTCTGCACCAACGATGTCATTGCTGGTGTAAGCTCGAAAATAACCACTGTGCAGTGCCTGAGCCACTTTGCGGCAAAACAGTTCATCGGTTCCCGCTACGGTCACGGCGGTGGGCAGTCCACGTGCCACTTCAATGGCAAAAGATGGACCTGTCACCACCGCCAAAGGCCGTTCGGGGCCCAGTAAATCACGTGCTGCCTGGTGTAACAATCGCCCGGTGCCCGGTTGCAGGCCTTTGCAGGCCCAGGCAACCCCCTGCCCTGGCTGCAAGTCCGGTATGATCTGTTCCAGAACCTCGGCAAAAGCATGACTGGGTACTGCCAACAGGACTTCATCTGCCTGCTGTACCGCACGATGCAAGTCTGGCTCAAGCAGCAAACCCGAAGGAAAGTCGATATCCGGCAAAAAACGCTGATTGCGGGATTGTTGCCTCATCACGGCCATATCTGCTGCATTGCGACCCCATAACAGGTTTTGATTACCGCTTCTGGACAATTGAATGGCCAGAGCCGTGCCCCACGAACCGGCGCCGATGACAGCAAATTTCATTACCGTATCCCGGCTTTCAAATTGATAGCCATACGGGTTCTGGCAACCTGATCAAACCTGGGTATTGAATTCCGCGCCTGTGTCGCCTGCCTGACCGGCTGCACCATTCTGTTTGCCATTTTGTTCATTGGCCATCTCCTGCATACGCTTGGCGTAAAGCTGCTCAAAATTCACCGGTTGTAGCAGCAATGGTGGGAAACCACCTTCGGATACCATGGCGGAAATGGCGCGACGCGCGTAGGGGAAGAGGGTATTCGGGCACATGGTATTCATCACCATATGCTTCATCTGTTCATTGAAACCGGCTACCAGAAATATGCCCGCCTGGGCGATCTCTGCCAAATATGCCGTCTTTTCACCCATGGATGCGGTAACAGTGATGGTCAACACGACTTCCATCAGGTTCTCGCCCAGATCTTCAACACGCTGTGCCAGACTCATCTTGACGTCTGCCTGACCCTGCTCCTGGAAAATTTCCGGCGCATTGGGCAATTCGAAAGACACGTCTTTCACGTAGAGTTTCTGGATCTGGAACTTTGCGCTTGCAGCTTCTTCGGCGCTGACACCTGTTGCTGCTGCCTGATTTTCTTCTGCCATGGTATTTTCGCTCTTTGAGGTTTATGGACCAGCCCGTTACACGGACTGGCAAGGTCGTAGATTATCCCACCTGATCAATGACCAGGCCAGTTGGGTCATTCACGATAAATGAATTGCCTGTATTTTATAGTTTCAGAGTCGGGTGCAGGGTTTGGTGACCCGAGTTGAGGTTGGAATTTACTGTTCGAGCCTGCCTGATTTTATTGCCAACGCTTGTGCCGATTGATCACTTGCGCGTAACCGGGTACTGATCGCCCAACCAACGAGCCATGCCACCCTTCAGTACTGCCACCTGACCGGCACCCTGCTTCTTCAGCGCGGCAGCAGCCTGACTTGCAGTCTGACCGGTTTTGCAAACTACAATCAATTTCGACTTCAGCAACCTCTCCACCTCTGCATCCGGCTTCTGTATACGCGACAGCGCGATATTACGGGCGTTCAGTATATGCCCCTTGTTAAAGTCTGCAGCGCTCGATATGTCCACCAGCACGGTATCGGATTCATTCATCCATGACACCACTTGTGCCGGGGTCAACTCCTGCAACCCCTGCAACTTGCGATGAATTTCAGTCCAGACCAAAAACCCCAATACTGCGGTAAAACCGCCGGTC
>CAZRTG010000292.1:0-2521 GCA_964602895.1 uncultured Wenzhouxiangellaceae bacterium | reverse complement strand
ATCGGTACCGATCACGATGCGATCCGGCTTCATAAAGTCGGCAATGGCCGCACCCTCTTTGAGAAATTCCGGGTTGGACGCCACCGTTACTTCGAAGCCCATACCCCGCGCCCGCAAAGCTTTATTGGCTGCCTCCCGTACCTTTTCACAAGTTCCAACCGGCACGGTTGATTTGACAACGATCAGAACCGGCTTCTCCAGGCACTGCCCCAATCCATCCGCGACTGCCAATACGTGACTGAGGTCAGCTGAACCGTCCTCATCAGGCGGGGTACCCACGGCAATAAAAATGACCTCAACATCTTGCACCGACTCCGGCAAGGAATTGCTGAATTGCAAACGGCCTTGTGCGACGTTTTCCAGCAACATGGTTTCCAGACCCGGTTCGAAAATGGGCACCAGACCACTGCGGAGCCGTTCAACACGGCCCGAATCAATGTCCATGCAGGTGACGTGGTGACCCACTTCCGACAGCCCTGCTCCACTGACCAGGCCAACATAGCCACTACCGATGATTGCTAAACGCATGAGTCCGCCCTTATTTACTGAGTGTTTGTTGGTGAATAATAAGCCCTGAACCACTGGATAAACCGGGCTATGCCGGTGGCCAGCCCGGTACCTGGCTGATAATCAAAATCCTTTCGCAACTCGCTGCAGTCTGCCCAGGTATCCTGCACATCACCTGGCTGAGCAGGCAGCATCTCCAGATTGGCCGATACGCCCAGACAGCGTTCCAACTCAGCCAGAAAATCCATTAACTGCACCGGTTGGCTGTTACCAATATTATAGATTTTAAAAGGTGCCTGACTGACAGCCGGGTCATTGCCTGCAACCGGATTGGACGTTGGCATTGGTGCAGCACCCGTAACCACAGCAACCACTCCGTTGACGATGTCATCAATATAAGTGAAATCGCGCTGATGGTGGCCGAAATTGAAAATGTCAATGGTTTCCCCGGCCAATATTTTGCGGGCAAACATGATCGGTGCCATATCAGGACGACCCCAGGGTCCATAAACCGTGAAGAATCTCAAACCGGTGGTCGGCAAAGCGTGCAGGTGTGAATAAACATGTGCCATCAATTCATTGGCGCGCTTGCTGGCCGCGTAGATGGATAAAGGATGGTCCACCGCATCGTGTTCCGAAAAAGGAGATTTGCTGTTGTTGCCGTAAACCGAACTGGATGAGGCATAAACCAGGTGTTCAATGTCATGCTGTCGACTGGCTTCCAGCACATTCATGAAGCCGACCAGGTTGGCTGTTACATAGTCCATGGGATGATCGATGGAATGCCGCACACCGGCCTGGGCTGCCAGGTGTACCAAACGCTGTGGCCGAACATCAGCCACCAGCCGGTTCAGCGCGGCGCCATCACTGATATCCAGCTTTTCAAAGCGAAAGCCCGGCTGGCCCGATAATAAGGCCAGCCGGTCATGCTTCAATTGCGGGTCATAGTAGTCATTGAGGTTATCCAGGCCGGTTACTTCATGCCCCATTTGCAGCAAACGCTGCGCGGTATGCATGCCGATAAATCCGGCAACTCCGGTCAGCACCAGTTTCATGGTGCGCTCTGCCCGGTGATGACCCTGAACCTTTTATTACTGACCTTCAATACCGAGCAATTCAACCTGGAATATCAGGGTTGCGTTTGGTCCGATCGGACCACCACCAGCCGGACCATAGGCCAAATCGGGTGGAATATAGAACATGTACTTGCTGCCAACCGGCATCAGTTGTACGCCTTCGGTCCAACCCGGTATGACTTTGTCCAGCTCAAAAGAAATGGGCTCTCCTCGTGCATAAGAGCTGTCAAATTCCTCACCATTCAACAAGGTGCCTTTATAATGCACTCTGACCTTGTCGGTAGCTTTGGGTTTGGGACCGGTGCCCAGGTCAATGACTTTGTATTGCAAACCGCTGTCGGTAACCTGCACGCCTTCCTTGCTGCGATTTTCCAGCAGGAACTTATCGCCTTCTGCAGCATTCTTGCCAGCCGCAGCCGTCATTTCAGCCTCGGCTTCACTACGACGCTTGGCAATAAAATCTTCACGTATGGTGGCCGCTTCTTCAGGCGTTAACGCGGGTGTTTCTCCATTATAAGTCGTTTGAATGGCATCAAATAAGGCTTTCATATCGATATCCGAGCCCTGTTGCTTCAGCGAAGCACCAATATCCATACCGATGATGTAGCCCAGCTTTTGGGCTTCGGTATTCAACTCCGTCGCTGCGGATGCGTTGGCAGAAACGCATACTGCTGCGATCAAGCCCAAAACAGAAAAAATTCTCATGCAATTGCTCCTTGATAAAAAATATCCCGCCTGCAGCACAACGAAGCTGTTGACGGGCTCCAACCAGCAGCGGATTTTCCTCTGATTCCGTCCCATCTGCAAATCTGTCTGAACAAAAGACACAGGTTTGTACACCATAGTGGCACAAATGGCTTGCACTGGCTTGTCTTGGTGTTATACCATAGTACAACACTAGATTAAGTACAGATGTCCGGAGTTCACCGATGAAACGA
>CAZRTG010000291.1:0-2578 GCA_964602895.1 uncultured Wenzhouxiangellaceae bacterium | reverse complement strand
ATGTGCTGTTGCTGAAACCGGCCATTGTCGATCTGGACGTAACCGCTCCCGATATCAGCATGCGTCAGCCGAATAGGGTCACTACCTATACCACTTCAGCCGGCGAAATGACCCTGAAAATGGATCTGCTCGATTCATCGACCAATGCGCTGATTGGCCGGGTTATTGACAAGCGCAGGGATAATTCTGCAGGCAATCAATTCCAGTATTCAAACAGCATCACCAACAAAGCGGACGCTCAACGCATTATTCGTAGCTGGGCGAGCATATTGACCCGCGCGCTGGATGAAGCACATGAGAACAGCAAATCCAATTCTGACGTGGCGGGTTAGCGGTTTCTTACTGTTTGAAAAGGCCGACTTCAGGTCGGCCTTTTCGCTTTATTGCACGTAAACATATTCGCCTGGTGCATCACATAGGATTTCCAGCTTGTCTTTGCCGGTACCGCCTGTTTTGCGCGCAGCGCATTCGCCACTGGACTGACTGCTTAGCCAGTTTGACCAGGCTGGCCACCACGATCCTGAAAGCTCAACTTCTTCCTCCAGAAAGGCATCCGGATGCCGGAATGGTTCACCTGTCTGGCGTTGTGATAGGCGATAGGCACGCCTGGGGTTTTCCGGCCCGCAAACAATGCCCGCATTGTGACCTCCGGTGGTGAGGCAAAAACACAGGTCGGCGTAGGGTGCCAATCGATGAATCTTGTACACCGACTGCCAGGGGGCTACGTGGTCCGTGGTGGTGGCTACAAAAAACAGGGGCATTTTCAACTGGCTGAGGTGCAGGGTTTTGCCTTTGATCCGAAACCTGTCTTCGGCGATTTCATTGCGTACAAACATCGAACTCATGGACTCGTAGTGTAGCTTGGCGGGTACGCGGGTCAGGTCCGTATTCCACGCCATGATATCGAACAGGCCGGGTTCCTCGCCCAGATAATAACGCTGGATCATCGGTCCCCAGGTCAGTGCATTGGGGTTCAGAGCACTGAAAGATTTGGAAAAATAGGACTTGTCCAGGTAGCCATCCTTCGCCATCATTTCCTTCATGAATGCCAGTTCGGATTCGTTCAGGAAAACCTTTATTTCACCCGGTTCGCTGAAATCGGATTGAGCGGTAAAGGTGGTCAAAGTATTGACACGTTTGTCTTTTTCACGCGCCAGGTACGCAGCGGCTATAATCGCCAAAGTACCACCGGCACAATAGCCTGTTAGATTGATTTTGCTGGTTTTAACCACTTTCTGAACTGCGTCCATGGCCGCCAGAACACCCTTTTCAAGATACTCCTCAATTCCGTAATCCCGAAATTCCGAGCCGGGGTTGATCCACGAGATCATGAATACGGTTTTGCCCCGTTCGACCAGGTATTTGACCAGTGAATTTTTGGGCGAGAGATCAAGAATGTAATACTTCATGATCCAGGGCGGAACGATCAGCACAGGTTCTTTTTCCACGGTTTTGGTGGTTGCAGTGTACTGAATCAGCTCTATCAACTCGTTTCTGAAAATGACTTTTCCAGGGGTAACGGCCAGCGTTTCACCTACCCGGAATCTTTCCAGATCCGGATTGGAATATTCTCTGCCCAAAAGTTTGTTGACCCCGTCTGCAAGCAGAAATTTGGCGCCGCGTCCCAGATTGGCGCCGCGTTCCTTGACCGTGGTTTTCAGCACGGTTGGATTCATCAGGGGGATATTGGAAGGCGCAAGTGCATCAACTGTTTGGCCCATAACGAACTTCACAAATGCCTCGTGCCTGGGATTCTGGCCGGGAATGTCACTGGCGGCTTCCATGGCCCATTCACGCATGGCCAGGAAAGCTTGCGAGGCAATGTTGAACGGGCCCTTTTGCCACTCTTCCGCGGTAAAGCGGTTGTCGCCTTGAGGCGCTGTGAACGGGTTATCTTTTTTGCGGCCGGTTAGGCTGTTAAGTACCAGTCCGCCAAGATCAACAGCACGCTTGACTCCACTTTTGGCCAGAGACAGCCGCTTGCTCGGTGAAAGCATCAAGTGTGATAGCCAATCCGTCATGGCAGTGGCATACAGCGCAGGTGACAAACCCGAGGTTACCTTGGCCAGCCGGGCGTGATATTCCGTATCAAGTCGTGCAATCGATACCGGATCGAGTTTGAAAAGCAATTCCAAACCTTTGGCAAATTCACTCTCTGCCGCATCGTTTTCAGTGGCGGATCGTGCGGTATGGGTCATTCATGTTCTCCGGGTAGCTGCTATCGGTTTGGTGCACCAGTTTAGCACCTGGAGCCGGCGAACAGTGTTATAAACATGGCAATGTTTGGGCTTTGGTCACTACTTCCGCCAATAGTTGTTTGCTGCGGCAACGGTTTGGAAATGAATAGCCACTACCTGTGAGGCAGCGGTAAGCCCATCTGCTGACTCCGCATACTCCTGACGCAGCTTTTTCAGCACTTCACCATCCGGCTGGGTGTATTTCACGCCGCGACGGCTCAAGGTGATGGCCAACTCAAAACCTTCCTGTGGCGTATCTGTCTGGAGCGTGGATAACCAGTTATCATGCATTGCGCGCGGCGCGAACGTTCATCCGTTCGTATTTGACAAGTTGCGCCAAG
>CAZRTG010000290.1:0-2589 GCA_964602895.1 uncultured Wenzhouxiangellaceae bacterium | reverse complement strand
GCCGGCAGTTCCATCAAGCCGGAATGATCATCGGACAGGCCCAACTCACGGGCCGAGCACAGCATGCCGTGTGACTCCACACCACGCAGTTTGGCTTTCTTGATGAAAAAGTCTGCACCTATACGCGCGCCAACACGGGCTAATGGAACCTTGATGCCCGGTTTTGCATTCGGCGCACCGCAAACGATCTGCAAGCGTTCTGCGCTGCCATCATTGACCGCACAAAGGGAAAGTTTGTCGGCATCCGGATGTGGCTGACAGGACTCGATTTCTGCAATCACGATGCCCTCGAAATCGGCCGCAACCGGATCGACCGAATCCACTTCCAGGCCACTGGCTGTCAGGCGCTCCGCCAACTGAGCAGCGCTCATATCCAGTTTTACCCACTGTTTTAACCAATTGACACTGAATTTCATATCGGCAACCTGACCAATTTGTTTGTTTCAAACCCGCAATTTTTTTGGATGTTCATCAATGAAACTGCCGCAGGAATTGCAGGTCGTTTTCAAAGAATTGACGCAGGTCCGTAACACCATGACGCAACATGGCCAGTCGCTCCACGCCCATACCAAAGGCATAACCGGTATAGCGCTCGGGGTCCACATTGCAGGCCGTCAGCACGTTGGGATGAACCATGCCGCAACCGAGGATTTCCAGCCAACCAGGCTCTGCACCTTCACCTTTACTCCAAGCTATGTCCACTTCGGCAGAAGGCTCGGTGAATGGGAAGTAGGATGGCCTGAAACGCATGGGCAAATCGCGCTCAAAAAACGCATTGATAAAAGTCTGCAAGATGCCTTTCAGATCGGCCATGCTCACACCTTCGCCAACCAACAGGCCTTCGACCTGGTGGAACATGGGTGTGTGGGTCTGATCGGAATCACTGCGATAAACTTTGCCAGGCGCAATGATGCGATACGGTGGATCCTGCTTTTCCATCACACGGATCTGCACCGGCGAAGTATGCGTGCGCAACAGATCGCCGTTGGCGAAATAAAACGTATCGTGCATGGCGCGCGCCGGGTGGTGCGGTGGAAAATTCAGTGCTTCGAAATTGTAATGGTCGCTTTCCACTTCCGGACCGGTGGCCACATCAAAACCCAGACGGGAAAAAATATCGATGGCTCGTTGCATGGCCAGCGTGACCGGGTGGATACCCCCGAGCTGATCACCGCGGCCTGGCAGAGTCACATCCACAGCCTGGGCTTGCAATCGTTGTTCCAGCTCTGCCGCTTCCAGACTGACTTTTCTCTGCAGCAGCAGCTCGTTCAGCGCATCCCGCACCCGATTCACTGCCTGACCAAATTGCTTGCGCTGTTCCGGTTCCATGGAGCCCAACGCCTTCAATTGCGCGGTAACTTCGCCCTTTTTGCCAAGATAACGCACGCGCAGTTCGTCCAGTGCTTTCAAATCAGAGCATGCAGAAATATCAGCCACAGCCTGAGTCTCAATTGCCTGAATATTGTCCACTTACCTATTCCAGTTATTCGTTATGAGTTTTGCGTACCAAAAAAAAGGGAAGGACCACGGCCCTTCCCTTTTGTCATCCTGCGTCACCTGTCATTTCACAGGCTACTGCTCCTGGCAAAAACCAGCAGCAGGCTGAGATCAACTCAGGCTGGCCTTGGCCTTTTCTGCCAAAACACCAAACGCTGCCAGATCATGCACAGCCAGATCAGCAAGCACCTTGCGATCAACTTCGATTTGAGCTTTGTTCAGTCCATCGATAAGACGGCTATAGGACAGACCGAACTGCCGGGCTGCAGCATTGATGCGAACGATCCACAAAGAACGGAACTGCCGCTTGCGTTGGCGACGATCGCGATAAGAATATTGTCCGGCCTTGATGACCGCCTGCTTGGCAACGCGATAAATCTTGCGACGCGCACCGTAATAGCCCTTTGCTTCGTCCAGCACTTTCTTGTGACGGGCATGTGCCTGTACACCACGTTTTACTCTAGCCATTTTCCTGTGCTCCTGTTATGCGTACGGCAACATGCGTCTGATGGATTTGACATCGGCATCTGCGACCATGGTGATGCCACGCAAACCTCGCTTACGCTTCTGGGATTTTTTGGTCAGGATATGACTGTGAAAGGCATGGCCACGCTTGAACCCGCCTGAAGCGGTTTTCTTGAAACGTTTGGCCGCGCCCCGATTGGTTTTCATCTTGGGCATGGAATACTCCTTGTGCTCTTTTTCAGAGCTGTTCGATACGTTGCTCAAGCGGTCATGGGTATGACACTTTCAGGCTTGGCAGCGCTTTTAACCCCTTCTTCAGTTGCAATATCCGGAAATTACTCTCCAGACTACTTGCGTAAAGGGCCGCGCAGTATAACAGACTTTCAGCCTGCTTAAACCCCTTGGAAGCTTATTCACCTGGCGTTTTTATCGCCAGGCTTGGGCACACCACAGTATATGGGCATTCAGGCCGGGCAAGAACAATTCCCGGGTGAAAAAAACTGTCAGGTTTTCTTGGGGCTGATCATCATCACCATTTGTCGCCCCTCCATGCGGGGAAACTGTTCAACTGTGATCTCATCAGCCAGTTCAGCCTCGATGCGCTTCAACATCTACGTACCAAACTCC
>CAZRTG010000289.1:0-2596 GCA_964602895.1 uncultured Wenzhouxiangellaceae bacterium | reverse complement strand
GCATTCATCGCAGTGGGCAGTTCCATTGGGGGTATGGCGGGATCTTCGGTGACTGCGGGACTGGCTGAAGTACTTCCTGCCTTCTTGCTCCTTCTCATTGCCTGTATTCCACTGGAAATTGCTTCGTGGTGCGCCAAGGTGCTGCACCGCCGTTTTGCGACCGGGAATGTACGCAGCGTGAGTGAGTCCAACCGCGCAATATCGGGCAACGCCTGGACCGGTATGAAAGCCGTGTTTTCATCTCGGTACCTGATGGGGATTGCCTTATTCATACTGTTGATGACTTTTGCCTCAACCATCCTGTACTTTCAGCAGGCCAATCTGGTGGCTGAGGCTTTCACCGACCGGGCCGTCAGGACAGCATTTTTTGCCAAGATCGATCTGGTGGTCAATATTCTGACAATCGTGTTCCAGGTATACCTGACTTCGCGGATCGTCAAGTGGCTGGGCGTGGGTCTGACGCTGGCGATGATACCGATCGTGACAGCTGCTGGCTTCCTGGCCCTGGGCTTGTACCCGACTATCGCGGTGCTGGTGGTTGTGCAGGTGATCTATCGCACCGGTCGTTACGGCTTAACCAAACCCGCCCGTGAAATGCTCTGGACCGTGCTCAGCAGAGAGGACAAGTACAAGGCCAAACCGTTTCTTGATGCCGCTGTCTATCGGGGAGGTGACCTGGTCAGCGGCTGGATATACACCGGCATGGCTGCCTTCGGTCTTTCAGTGGCTGCAATCGCATTGGTGGCAGCGCCGATTGCTGCCATATGGGCTGTTCTTGGCATCAGGCTGGGCCTGCGTGAAGAATTCATGGCAAAAGAACAGGAGGAAAAGGTTTGAAGTTGTCTTTCAGGGTCTGGATCAGGTTGGGTACCTGAATGCTTCGGTCTATGGTATTCATTGACACAGCAGCGGGACGGGGCAAATTGACGGTTTATTGAATTTGAACTCCCTGTTCTTTTAGACTGGTTTCGATTTAGCAGTTACAGGCCACGGGGATTTACATGTTAGTGAATGGAGGTCCTGAATGATTACGCGACGCGATTACCTGAAATATACATCGCTGGCTGGTGCAGGACTCGCACTGCAACCAGGCCTGCTCCGGGCATCGTTGAGCGGCCCGATTATCACTCGCGCAATTCCGTCGTCGGGTGAAAAATTGCCAATCGTCGGGCTCGGCAGTTCAGCGACATTCGCATCCACCGCGGGGCGCGACGACATCACAGCACTGCGTGACGTTTTAAGCGTGTTGTTTGAAAATGGCGGGACTGTATTCGATACGGCGCCGAGCTACGGTGCATCCGAGGAAGTCGCAGGACGCATAGTGCAGGAACTGGGCGCCAGCAAGAAGGTATTCTGGGCCACCAAGGTCAATGTAGCGGGGCGCGGCGGAAGTTCGGCGGACCCCGTTGCAGCACGAGCGCAAATTGAAAGGTCGTTCAAGTATGCGGGCAAGGATCCAATCGACCTGATTCAGGTGCACAATCTTGCAGATATTCCAACCCAGCTCGGAATTCTGAAAGAGCTGAAAGCAGAGGGCAGGGTGCGATACATCGGCACAACATCAACCAGTCCCGATCAGTACCCCGACCTGGTCAGGGTAATGCGTGCGGAGCCACTGGATTTCATAGGCGTTGACTATGCTGTTGACAATAGGGAATCTGCCCAAACCATATTGCCGCTGGCAGTGGAACGGGGTATCGCAGTACTCGTGTATTTGCCGTTCGGCCGCACTCGTTTGTTCAAACGCGTGGACGGGGTCGAGCTCCCCGGGTGGGCTCGCGATTTGGGTTGTGAGACATGGGCACAATTTTTTATCAAGTTCGCAGCCGCCCATCCAGCGGTGACGTCGGTAACGCCCGCAACCAGTAAGGCCAGTCATATGCTGGATAATCTGGGTTCGATGGTGGGTGATCTGCCCGACACAGCCACCCAAAAACGCATGATCGATTTTGTTGATGACCTGCCATCTGCGTAACCACAAACCGGGAACAGCAAGCAGGTTTCTATATCACGATCGAATCAGATAATGATTCATCCATGAATTGTCAGAACACATCCATGTGCCAGGAAAACTCTGAATAAATCAGAGTTTCCTTAAGAATCTGATTCCTGCAGGATCTGTGTACTGGTCCGCCAATTGCATGCTGCTGCCGCTATGGTGAAACCCAAACCGGTTCGCGTTGGGCAGATGACCGGTACGGGCAATGCCAGACTGAGTTTGTCGAACATGCCGGCCATGCAGGTGCAGCCAAGCACAATGGCTTCGGCGTCCAGATTCTGAATGCTTTTCATTGCTGCAGAATAAACCCGGTCCACCAGTGGTTCGGAATTATCGGGAGTTTCCGGTACATGCATTATCCCGGTGCAACTGTCTTCTGCTCGGCTTGCGCGCAGGCGTTCGGAATAGATGAACCGCATGCTGGCTGGCCAGACGGTTATGATCACAAAGCGGGGCGCCAGGGCTCGGGCTACGGTGAGCGTGCTCTCTCCGGCTCCGAAAACCGGCAATCCTGTAAGCGACCGTATCGCGTCGCAGCCATAATCGCCAAAGGTGTCTAGGAAAATGGCATCCACGTCATTGAGTGGGTGGGCCTGT
>CAZRTG010000288.1:0-2628 GCA_964602895.1 uncultured Wenzhouxiangellaceae bacterium | reverse complement strand
TATCTCCTTTTGGTTGCTTGCTGTGTGGTAACAACAAATCAAACAGATACGCCGCTTTTTTCAACTGTTCAAACACCAGATTCAGTTATAACTCTGAAAAAAGCTAAGACACCCATAAAAAAAAAGCTAAAAAAAAAGCGAAGAAAAGCGAAGACACCCATCATCGCTTAGCCAATTTCCTAAAAGCTAAGACACCCATAAAAAAGCAAAAAGCTAAGACACCCATCATAAAAGCCAAGACACCCATCATCGCTTGGCCAATTTCCTTCGGGGTGGATCGTACTTCCGGCTTTGATTTTGATATTGCAGGCCATGGATTCTGGAGTGCATCAAGCTATTTTTACGCGGATTGTGCTCGGTATCGTGGCATTATATGAATCACTTGGTGGGTAGCTTGGGGGCAATCGTGGCAGATACGAAGATAGACCTTAACAGACGATCGTTGCTGGCAGGGGGGCTGGCTTTGGGTGGAAGCCTGGTGTTGCCCGGGATGGGGACGCCAAGTTTACTGCTC
Source organism: uncultured Wenzhouxiangellaceae bacterium (assembly GCA_964602895.1). Classification (GTDB taxonomy): domain Bacteria; phylum Pseudomonadota; class Gammaproteobacteria; order Xanthomonadales; family SZUA-36; genus JAWXBM01. The sequence goes on along the minus strand of CAZRTG010000288.1, from coordinate 2,114 downwards.
GCGTCCGAGGGGTTTGCCAAGGAGACTTCCACGGATCTGCTGATCGTTGGCGCCGGTCCGTTTGGTCTGGCGTTGGCGACCTACGCGCAGGAATATGGCATCCGTCATCAAGTGGTTGGCGTGCCCATGGGCTTTTGGCGGGACAATATGCCGGAGGGTATGTTGCTGCGTTCGACCTGTGATTGGTCGTTGGATCCCACCGGGATTCACTCGATCGATGCTTACCTGGGCACGCTCGGGAAACGATGCCGGGACGTCGAGCCTTTATCACGTGGCTTTTACCTCGACTACGCCCGTTGGTTCCAGGAGGAAAAGGCCTTGGAAAGCCTGCAACGGCCGATTACTTCCCTGGTATCTGGCGGCACGGAACTGATTGCCCTGTCCGATAAAGGTGAGAGAATTCGCTGTAAAAACGTCGTGTTGGCCATCGGGTTCAGCAATTTCTACCATATTCCATCCGACCTCGCTCCGATGTTTCCATCTGACCGATACGGACACACCTGCAATCTGGTTGATTTTTCCAAAATGAGAGACCGGCGGGTTTTGATCATCGGTGGTCGCCAGAGTGCATTCGAGTGGACGGCGCTGATTCATGAAGCCGGTGCCGAGTCGGTGCACGTCAGTTACCGGCATGATACGCCGTTGTTTGAAGCTTCGGACTGGGGCTGGGTCAATGGCATTGTTGACGGCATGAGCGCAAACCCCGGCTGGTACCGGCAGCTCAACCCGGTAGAAAAGGCAGACCTCAATCGCCGGTTCTGGGAAGAGGGCCGTCTCAAGTTGGAACCCTGGCTGGCCAGCCGCATTGACCATGACAGTGTTCATCTGCATCCCAATACGAATGTCAGGGATACTCATATGGGGAACAGTGGAGTACAGGTCACACTGGATAACGACGAAGTGCTGACGGCGGATGAAATTGTTTTTGCTACCGGCTATCGCGTTGATCTGGCGCGGGTACCGTTTCTCACCGGCGACCTGATGTCAAGGCTCGCTGTTACGGGCGGGTTTCCTGAACTCGATACGCATTTCCAGACCAGCGTCCCTGGCCTCTATATCACCAGTCTGGCGGCAAGTCGCGACTTCGGCAGTTTCCTTGGATTCACAGTGTCCGTGCGCGCTCAGGCTAACATCATCGGTGAAGCCATCCGGGCAAAACTCAACGCATAATTAATAGTCGACCGTAAGTTTCCACATGCCACGAATCAATATTATTGAGCCATTTGTCATGTTTATGACAGTAATACAGTGGCTGTTTCTGGCAATTGTAGCGGGTGCAATTGTGGGCAGCGGTACCAGCTTGTTTTTACACGCCCTAATGATTTTCAGCAGTGATGATGCGAATTACCCGCTTTGGCTTCAGATGATTATTCTGCCCATAGGCGGATTGGTGAACGGTCTGTTGTTATTTTACGGCTATAAAGCCAATAAAACTGACCTGAAAGACTCTGTTATTTTAGCGGTACACGAGCAATCAGGGCAGATGCCCTTGAAAACCATGCTCATCAAGCCGGTAGCAGCATTAGTTACATTGGGCTGTGGAGGCTCGGCTGGTAAAGAAGGCCCTTGCTCGCATATCGGCGGTAGCTTGACGGCTGGTCTTGCTAATGTCCTGAATCTGAATGCAGAACTCAGAAAGCGCCTGGTTGCCTGTGGCGTGAGCGCGGGCTTCGCCAGTGTGTTTGGCACTCCGGTCGCAGGGGCGATTTATGGGGTAGAAATGTTAGCCGTCGGACGAATCCAGCCAAGCTTCCTGTTTCCGGCAATTGTAGCCGGGGTTACCTCATTTGAAGTCAGCAAATTTTGGGGTGTACCGTATCAATATTACGACATTGTTTTGTCCGTTAAATTTTCAGAAGCAGTATTTATTAAAACCATTTTAATTGGAGTGTTGTGTGGCATGGCTGCCTGGCTGTTTGTCCATGCCATTCAATTTATGCGTTTGGCATTTAACCGTATTCAGGAAGGTTTAGATATCTGGCCACCTCTTATGCCTACTATGGGTGGCCTGTTAATCTCGCTACTTATTTTGGTAATTCCAACTGATTACCTGGGCCTGAGCCTGCCCTTGATGGACAGGGCATTAAGCGGTGAAGCGATGCCTTATTGGGGTT
>CAZRTG010000287.1:0-2638 GCA_964602895.1 uncultured Wenzhouxiangellaceae bacterium | reverse complement strand
TGTAGGAGCAACCCATGCTGTAGGAGCGAGCCATGCTGTGGGAGCGAGCCATGCTCGCGATTCCACCCGGTCGGCAGCATGGCTGCCTCCTACAACAAGCGGGCCATGCTGTGGGAGCGAGCCATGCTCGCGATTCCACCCGGTCGGCAGCATGGCTGCCTCCTACAACAAGCGGGCCATGCTGTGGGAGCGAGCCATGCTCGCGATTCCACCCAGTCGGCAGCATGGCTGCCTCCTACGGCATAGCAGCTTCCTACAAATTCAAACAGGCTGTAACCAGTTCCACTTATCTTCGGTCTGGCCGTTGAACAGGCCAAAAAAGGCATCCTGAATCTTGCGGGTAATGGGGCCACAACCACCTTCACCAATGGTCATATGGTCAATTTGACGAACCGGCGTGATTTCAGCGGCCGTACCGGTCATGAATACTTCATCAGCCGCATAGAGTTGCTCGCGGGCAATGGTTTGCTCCTGTACCGGCAGGCCCATCTCGGCCGCCAGCGTCATTACCGTACTGCGGGTAATGCCTTTGAGTATGGAAGCCGATCCGGGCGGGGTCAGTATCCGGCCCTGGGATACGATAAAAATATTCTCGCCAGCGCCTTCGCTGAGCAACCCGTCGGTACCCAGGGCGATGCCTTCTTCAAAACCTCGATCACGCGCTTCCATGCCAATCAGCTGGCTGGATAAATAATTGCCACCCGCTTTCACGCCAGACGGAATGGTGTTCGGAGCCAACCGGTTCCAGGAGGTGATACAGGCACGAATACCGTTGCGCAGGCCTTCCTCGCCAAGGTAAGCACCCCATTTGGTCGCGATGATGATTACATCAACCTGGGTCATGTCTTTGGGTAAAACGCCCAGGCCACAATTACCGCGCATCACCAGAGGGCGCAAATAAGCGCTCTTGAGGCCATTGGCCTTGATCGTGTCACAACAGGCCTGGTTCAATTCCTCGTTGGACCAGGTCAGGGGAATGCGGTAGACATCGGACGAATAGCGCAACCGCTTGATGTGATCCTCAAGCCGGAATACCGCGGTGCCTTCATTGGTTTCGTAAGCACGAATACCCTCGAAAACAGAACTGCCATAATGCAAAGCGTGACTGAGTACGTGTACCTTGCAATCATCCGCATCCCGCATTTCGCCGTTGAACCAGATTTTTTGAATGTCGCTCATGGAATTTACTTTTTCATTGGGTTGAAGGATGTAAGTATCCTTGTCAGCAAGTGCCGAATCAACCTCGGTATGTCATTATCCGGGCCTGACCAGGAATCACCAGCCTGTCTGCTCAGAACGAACGAACTTTGGAATGTCTCAACTCATCAGGGCCACATCATGGATTGGAAGCTGTTTGCAACGATATTTACGAGTGTTTTTATTGCCGAACTGGCGGACAAAACCCAACTGGTCACCATGCTGTTTGCAGCGGACAAGGTGGTGAGCAAATGGCTGGTTTTTGCAGGCTCGGCTTCGGCCCTGATCGTCGCGAGTGCCATCGGTGTGCTGGCAGGCAGCCTGCTGTCACAGGTGATTAATGTAAAAATCATGTCCATCGTGGCGGGCACAGGCTTTATGCTGATTGGTGCCTGGACCTTGTATCATGGCTTGAAACTGACCTGACCACACTTGAACCAACAAACCCCACACACGCATCACCATGCACCACCGGACTACAGCCGGGCGTTTGCAGTTGGGGTTGCGCTGAATGTCGCTTTCGTCATTATCGAAGCGATTTTTGGTGTGTTGTCCAATTCATTGGCGCTGTTGACCGATGCCAGCCACAACCTCAGCGATGTGATTGCTTTGTTGCTGGCCTGGGGTGCGGCCAGCCTGGCCAAACGCAAACCCTCGCCACGACGAACTTACGGCTATTCCCGGGCCACCATTCTGGCATCGCTGTTCAGCGGTCTTTTGCTGATGGGCGCGGTGGGTGCTATTGGCTGGGAAGCGCTCAATCGCTTTTTGACCCCGGCCGAACCTGCTGGCGTCACCATCATGGTAGTGGCGGCTATCGGCGTGGTGGTCAACTCTGTTACTGCCTTGTTCTTTTTCAAGGGCAAGGACAACGATCTCAATATCCGGGGAGCCTATCTGCACATGGCGGCGGATGCGGCAGTATCTTTGGGCGTGGTGATTTCCGGTGCATTGATGTGGAAGTTCGGCTGGTCCTGGCTGGACCCGGTGATCAGCCTGTTGATCGCCCTGATCATCCTGCTTTCTACCTGGGGTTTGCTGCGAGACTCCCTTAATCTGGCAGTCGATGCGGTGCCCCGGAATGTCGACCCGGAAAGTGTACGGGCCTATTTGACCGGTTTGCCGGGCGTTACGGCGGTGCATGACTTGCATATTTGGCCTACCAGCACAACCAGTACCGCTTTAACGGCCCATCTGGTGATGCAGGTATTGCCACCCGATAACCGCTTTTTGAACGAGGCTGCGCACGAACTGGATCACAGGTATCAAATCCAGCATGCAACCCTGCAGCTTGAGTTGGCCTCCAGCGAAGTCGCCTGCCACCAGTTGGAGCATTGTGTCGAATAACCCCCACTGTAGGAGGCAGCCATGCTGTGGGAGCGAGCCATGCTCGCGATTCAGCCTTATTTGTCGGCAGCATGGCTGCCTCCTACATTGTGGG
>CAZRTG010000286.1:0-2732 GCA_964602895.1 uncultured Wenzhouxiangellaceae bacterium | reverse complement strand
AGAATCACATAATGAAAACAAAAAGCCCTTTGTATGGACTAAGTCTGCTGAAGAGGTTTTGGAAAAAGTAGGGCGGGCACGTGACACATTATCAAATCTACAAACTATTTAATACACTACACTAGGTACTGGTAGGCAGATCAAAGTTTCCAAGTACACCCGGGTTCATTCTGGCGGCAGGGTCGAGTTCGTGCTTCAGCGCGGTGAGTAAGCGCCGGGTCTCTGGATTAAGGTACTCCAGGTATGGGTAGGTTTTGCCGATCTGGTTACTGGCGGCACCGAACGCTGCAAAGCAGTCGACAATGGCCTGCCGCATTTCTGCTACCAGTGCCCGCCCTTCCGGATTGGGTTCAGGCTCCTTCAAGGTTTTGAGGTGGGCAGGTTCCGGGGTTGCGCGATGTATGGGCAACCACTCGTCGGGCCAGTGGAGCACGGGTTCCAGGCTGAAAGCCTGAGTAGCCATCACCATTGACAGGAAACTGACCGTCACACGGTTTGCCTCCATTCGTTGCCGGTAGCCTGCTACCAAATCGTTGATTCCTCCGATCAACCGCGGTGCATCGCTATGTGCTACCTTGGCGTTTAAAGCCAACCAGCGCTCACCTTTGGGTCCCAGGATGGCATTGAGCGGCCCAAACGGGGCTGAGCGAATGGCGCGCGGAATGGAATCGGGAATGGTGACACCGCCGGCCTGTTCGGCAATTTTCTTGACCGTTTCCATGTCGTGTGCGACCGCTGCGGCTGACCGGCCCGCACAGACCAAATGTAAAGACCAGGCATCGGCATCAATAAAGTTTCGTCCAGCGGCCGCGATCCGCGCACCCTCCCGCAGACCCCTGGCCAACCCGCCCAGGCCCTTTCCAGAACCCCGGACCACACGTCCCAGAGATTTGACTGCATAGCGAATGTCGCTTTCGGAAAGGTTGCGACGCGAGGTGTGTGGGTCAAATAAATAGACTTCTTCGGCGGCCTCGGTGCGGCCGATTTCAGACAGGGCTGATACTGCGTCCAATTGGTTGGCGAACATGAATGAGGCGAAATCGAGATACGCAGGTGCCCTCATCAGGCGCAGAGTGGCGCGTGTTTTAATACCCAATGCACCACCATCGTGTACGAATAGGCCGGTGATATCGGGACCATAGGTACGGTAAAACGGTCGGCCATTACTAAAAGCCGCTTGCCCGGTGATGATGGTGTGGCCTTCGGCTGTAATGATCTCCATGCCAAGCACAATTTCCGCAGCACCGCCGTAGCGGGCGGTGCCCATGAATACGGCACCATTCGACAGGCCTCCACCAACCGTTGCGACTGCACCGGAAAATGTGCCAAAAAAAGGCAGTCGCAATCCCATTGGAGTCAGCGTTTCATGGATTTGTTGCCAGGTGACCCCGGCTTCGACCGTGATATAGAGATCGTTTTCGCAAACCTCGACAATGCGGTTCAGCGCTCTCGTATCGATTACGACTGTAGCGGGCTCGGCAGGCGGGTAGCCGCCTGTGTACGTCATGCCACCGCCACGTGTGGAGATATTGAAACCGGCAGTAGTGATCAGCTTGACGGCTTCCGCCAGGCCATCTGCAGATGCAGGGCGTACACACAACACGGCTGGATAGGCGCCTGCACTGTAGACGTCGCCAGAAACCAGTTGCAGGGTGTCTTCGTCGCGTAAAATACTTCCCGGACCCAGTAAAGCTTCAAGTCGAATGTACAGGTTGTCGATGTCAGCCTGAGTGATTTCTCTATTCATGTTGCTTCCAGATCCGGCCTGGCCAAACCCGGTTTAGATTGAAGAGATGCCCAGCCAGGCACTGAAAAGCACGCCCAGCCAGATCGTCAGCGCCCACGGGCGGGTTGCAGCGATACTGGAAGAGATGGCTACATTGTCCTCCTCGCTGGCTTGTCCTGCGATCAGTCGACCAAACGCCGGACCGAAGGGCTTGAGTTTGATGCGAATCACCAGACCGCAAGAAATCAAACCGGCAAAGATCAGTACTTTCCAGGCCACCCAGTCCACTTTTGCGCCAGCTTCGCTGGTCAGTGACAGGATCGCATACGCCGTCAATGCCAGAATCACCACAATCCGGAAATAGAAATCGAATTTGGTCAGTGCCCCGTGTTTTGGGCTGCCGTGGCGGAAGTGTAAAAACAATACCATTCCCAGCCAGGCGAAGCAGATCAGCCAGATGGTTGCCAAGGCTGCCCCGGAAATTGCTACAAGGCCCAGTTTCCAGGCCAAATGAAAGCCCAGCGGTAAAATCATGGTCATGCAGATTCTGGGTCCCAGGTCGAGTGCGAAAAGAATGCGAATGCTGGTAACACGGGTTTCGGGAGACAGGGTCCGGTCAACGGCATAACTGCTGGTGTAATAGACCGCTGTATCCACCCCCAGCCAATAAACAAAAGCAAGCACGTGAGCAAACTGCAATAGGTTGAGTTCCAGCATTTCGATTCCTCAAAAACAAAATTTATAAGTGGCGCCGCTTGTTTTATAAGGACAAATATCATCACGTATAAAAACCATCGAAAAGCTACCAGCCACCAATGTACACTGATTGATATATCTTTATATCAAAATTTGAATCTGTATGCATCACATTCTCCGAAACCCAAAACGATTCTTCCCGACTTATAAAGCACGTCTTCAAATGAAATAGCATCAGGCAAGAATTAAGGGGGCGGGGTAATTCAAGCTACAAATCAGACCAGTGAACTGTAAAAGCTAAATCGAAAGT
>CAZRTG010000285.1:0-2809 GCA_964602895.1 uncultured Wenzhouxiangellaceae bacterium | reverse complement strand
AGTAAAACGACGCAATAGCCAAGGAAAGCAACAGCGCCACGACCTCGTCATGGACCTGAAAAAATCCGCTAAGGATTCAGATCTTGAACAGACTCAAGCCGACCAGGTGCAGCAAGCCGCTCATCTTTGGCTCTCGGCGCGCGAACAGCAATACGGTTATCAACTCGATTCCGACAGCTTAATTGGGGGGGCCTACAGGAAATGGCGTTTCACCGGTAAAGGTGGCCGACCCATAAGCTACAGTTCAATTGACTGCTCCGGCCAGTTGAGCGTTACGGACCCGAATGCTTTCACCACGGCTTTAATGAATGGCATAGGCCCGGCCAAGGCTTTTGGCTGTGGACTATTGCTCATACGCCCAGCGTGAATTATGCTATCAATTGATGGCACAATTTGGAGTTACTATGGACACCTTCACTGTTCGGGACTTACGCGAACGTACCGGCGAGTTGATTCGCGATGCCGAAGCCGGGCGGCTTTCGGTGATCACCAAACACGGACGGCCCGTGTTCGTTGCAGTACCTTTCGACGAACTTTTGATAAGGGAAGGTATTGGTTTCGCGCTTGCTCTGCGACTCTTTCAGCAAGAAGAGATCTCTCTCGGCAAAGCCGCACGATTGGCTGGCACGAGCAGAAAGCAGTTTATGGAGATTCTGGCCGAACGGAAAATTCCATTGACCGAAGTGACAGAAGATGAACTCAAGGATGAGCTCAGGTCGTTTGGGTGAAGAAGTTGTTGTCGATGCAGGCCCACTGATTGCGCTGGCAAGACTCGACGAACTGGCGCTACCTGGTCAAATATTCTCCAGAACTGTGGTTACCCAAACTGTGGTTAATGAATGCCTTGTTGATCCACCCCGAGTGGAAGATCAACCGATTCGTTCAGCGATAGAAAATCACTACTTGGAAGTGTACGAAGATGGTCAGGAACAACCTGATGACTTGTGGAATCTGGATCCGGGAGAAGCTAGCGTAATAGCACTTGCCCGCAAGCGTGCTGCGGTGGTGCTGGTAGATGACCGAGCGGCACGGAAGGCTGCCAATGCAGTTGGTGTTCCGGTCATTGGAATTTGTGGATTGTTGTTGGTGGCAAAGCACAGGAACCTGATCACAGCCGTATCACCCTGTCTTCAGCGGCTGGTTGAGTCAGGCTATTACCTGGATTCTGCACTGGTCGATCGAGTACGCAAGTTATCCCTGGAAGCCTGAACATGCTGCCACCACTCAAGCCGATCGCGATGAAAGAACGTATTTCCATGGTTTTCGTCGAAAAGGGTCAGATCGATGTGCTCGACGGAGCTTTTGTAGTAGTCGACGACACCGGAGTGCGCACACACATTCCGGTGGGTAGTGTCGCCTGCATCATGTTAGAACCCGGAACCCGAGTATCCCACCGCGCAGTAGCGCTCGCTGCCAGAGTGGGAACGCTTCTGGTTTGGGTAGGCGAAGCAGGCGTTCGTTTGTATGCTTCGGGGCAGCCGGGTGGCGCTCGCGCGGATCGCCTGCTCTACCAGGCAAAACTTGCGCTGGATGAAAAGGCGCGGCTGAGAGTGGTTCGCAAGATGTACGAAATGCGCTTTGGTGAACCACCTCCTGAACGACGCAGCGTAGATCAGCTTCGCGGTATTGAGGGTGCGCGCGTGAAAGAAACCTACAAGACCCTGGCGGCCAAATACGGTGTAAAGTGGAAAGGTCGACGCTACAAACCCACGGAATGGGATGCCAGTGACACCCCCAACCTGTGCTTGTCGGCAGCAACAGCCTGTCTTTACGGTATCACTGAAGCCGCGATTCTTGCTGCAGGTTACGCACCTGCAGTAGGCTTCATTCACACAGGCAAGCCAAGCTCATTCGTATATGACGTAGCAGATGTTTTCAAATTCGACACTGTCGTACCTCTCGCATTTCGAATCGCCGCGAGTTTGCCAACGGACGCAGAACGAAAAGTCAGACTGGCCTGCCGCGACGTTTTCCGCGAAAGCAAATTACTGGGCAGAATTATTCCAGCTATTGAAGAAATGCTGGCGGCTGGTGAATTGGCAGTCCCGGAGGCTGGTGAGGGCAGCATAGGCCCTGCCTTCCAGGACGGAAAGAGTATGGGCGATGCTGGTCATCGTCACTGAAAACGTTCCCCCGAGAATGCGAGGGCGGCTCGCAGTGTGGCTGGTCGAGGTACGAGCTGGGGTATACGTTGGCAATCCCTCAAAGCGTCTGCGAGAATTCATTTGGGAGCAGGTCCGGATTGGTTGCGAAGACGGTAACGCGGTAATCGTATGGCGGACAAACACCGAATCCGGCTACGATTTCGATACGGTTGGTGAAAACCGCCGGATTCCGGTAGATTTTGATGGCCTCAGATTGGTCTCTTTCCTGCCCCCAAAAGCTCCTTAACAATGTACAAATTATGAACTGCGCCGATTCTGAATTTGCCGGTGGAAAATTCTTGTCCCTTTTACTCCTTTAGAGTCATATACTTGCAGCGAGAGTGTTCCCCGCATGCGCGGGGATGAACCGTACCGCCGCCCATCACCAACACTCACTTACCCGTGTTCCCCGCATGCGCGGGGATGAACCGCTTGGATGGCTTACCGCGAGTTGGCCTGCAACGTGTTCCCCGCATGCGCGGGGATGAACCGGAATGAAATAGCCGCCGGTTTTCAAGCTTGGAGTGTTCCCCGCATGCGCGGGGATGAACCGATATTTGCCGAAGAACTCAAGAAGCGACTGGAGTGTTCCCCGCATGCGCGGGGATGAACCGCGAGGAATACTCGAAAGACCGGCTCCGTTCAAGTGTTCCCCGCATGCGCGG
>CAZRTG010000284.1:0-2847 GCA_964602895.1 uncultured Wenzhouxiangellaceae bacterium | reverse complement strand
GGTTTTGTTGTAGAACGCACCTACCAGCATTGACCAGCGACTGGAAAGCTCATCGGTGGTGGCCAGGCGCATTTCCAGGGTAGTACGGTCGCTATCCGACTTGTCATAAATATTGGCTCTGGGGTCGCCACCAAAATCATAAACCGTTGAGTACGGGTTGTATGCCTGGAAGTAATCGCCGATCTCCTGGAAACCCTGCAGGTAGGTTGTGCCATCGGTGGTGCTGGTGGATTTGCGTTCAAAGAAAGATCCGGTTGCGGTAAACACACCCCAGCCCAGATCGGCTTCAGCAGTGAGCGCAATCTGCGACCATTCGTCATCAAAGGTTTCCGGGGTATAGCGTATCTGCTGCCACTTTTTCAGGCCGCGATCTTCAAAATACATTTCATTGATATCGGCATCACCAAAACCGTCCTGGTCGGAAGTTTGGTAAATGCCCTGCAGGTCAAAAGTCCACACATCGCCGGGAGCCCAGCGTAATGCGGCACGAGCACCGTAAACGTCGACGCCGTTAATGTCATTTTTATTCAGGCCGGCATTGTTGAATGTACCGCGCGGGCTGTCGCTGAGAATGTTGTCGATATAGCCTGCGTCATGGGCAGAAAAGCCCACCAGGCGAAAAGCCATATTGTCGCCGATGGCGGTATTGAGCATGGCGCTGGCGTCATAGCCCAGTTCACCGCCGTCTATCGCGGCACCCGTGAGGTCTACCCAGGCAGAGTTTTCACCCACCACCGGTTTGTTGGTAATGATGCGTAACGTGCCGCACTGGGATGCATCACCAAAGGTGGTTCCCTGCGGGCCGGCCAATGCTTCTACGCGCTCGATATCCACCAGACGCGGATCCGGGTTGAAGCCGGCAGCCGTAATCGGTTGTTCGTCCAGATAAACACCGGTGGTGGGGTTGTCACCAAAGGCGAAACCGGAAATGGCACAGCCGCGCATGATCACGTTGGTGCCACCAGGCTCGACACGACCAAAGGTCAGGCTGGGTATTTGTCCGAAGTAATCATCCAGTGATTTGAAGCCCTGGGTCCGTATGGTTTCTGCGGTAAGGGCGGTAATGGAAAGTGGTACATCCTGCAGGTTCAGAGCGCCGCGCTTGGTGCCGGTAACAATGACTTCTTCCAGCGCCAGAGTGCCTGCTTCAGCATCCTGTGCATGTACCTGTGCCAGTGGAACACCTGCACAGACAGCTGAAATTGCAGCGCTGAGCGCCTTGCGTGAATAGCCGTTTTCCAGTCTATTTATAGCCGCCATAAAATTGTCTCCCCAGGGTTCTATGCAGATTCAGCGTTGTTTATCACCGTATAATGCCACAAATCGTTCAATTGCCAAGGCACCGATTTGAATTTGTTCACTTATTTTACAAGTCGACACTTGCTTTTAAACTTTCGGCCCTTTGACTTTTATGGATTCGAGATAACGCCTGTGCCCAATAATCATATCCCTCTTTTCACACTTTCGAAACCGCAGCCATGAGCGTGTTGGCGGTAACAAGCTGTGTGCGCGGCAGCCGGAAAAGCGAGCAGCATGGGGCTGTTTACCTGCTGGATATCGAAAAACAGGCAGGTGCCCAGGTTCTATCCTGGACTCATGCAATCCCATGGGAAGGGCATGGCGGGAGCCGTGGACTGCGTGGCATCGGTTTTGCGGAAGAGCAGGTTTTTATCGCGAGCCATGATGAACTGCTGGCTTTCTCGCCTGAGTTTGAACTCAAAGCCAGGTACCGCTCACCTTACCTCGCCGGAGCACAGGGACTGGCAGTTTTTGAGCAGCGGATCTACGTCATCTCTTCTGCTTTCGACGCGGTGTTGGCGTTTGATCTGGAGTTAAAGCAGTTTGTCTGGGGCTTGCAGTTTTCTGATGACGAGACAGGATTGCGGGCTGCCCCGTTTGACCCGACAGGCACAACCGGTCCATCGTCACGCAAATTCATGCAGTTGCAAAGTGTTTTTACTGACACAAGAGGTCTGTTTGTGTCAGGCCCGGCAACCATGGGTTTATTGCACTTTGACGGAAAACGCATTGCTCGATTGCTGAGCCTGCCCGAAGGAGCACGCGATGCCCGACCCTGGCGCGATGGCGTGCTGTTTAATGACACCTCGACCGATGTGGTACGCTTTCTTACACCGGAACATAACCGGGTATTTGCCGTGTTGCCTTATCCTGAAAAAGAACTGGATTTTTCAGGTGTGACCGATTCCGCAGTGGCAAGACCCGACTTTGCCCGCGGTTTGTGCGTCATCGATGAGGAGCGCTTCGCCTCCGGGTCGTCACCCTTAACCGTCACTTTGCACAATATAATGACCATGCAAACCACCCAACGCTTCAACCTGGATACGGATGTACGGCACAGCGTACACAGCCTTGCAGTTTGGCCATACGCTCCCTGACCCGGCATCTTCATCCCGCTTTCGTCACAAAATTCCGGCTGTCTGTGTCCTGAAATGACGCAAGTTCCCTTGCAATAAAGTACAGATAGACTATGGTGCCCGGTCGCATTAGTGGATTGGGTGAGTGATTTGTTATGAAATCGGGTATTAATCAATTTTTTGGCAAGGCTCTTCTGGCAAGCGCCATATTTATTCTTTCTTTCGGGCTGGCCTATGCGCAAGCAACCGACTTTCGTTCGTCCGGCGGCTCATCACCGGGTGGGCTGGATTCACCACAAGGCGCGTCGAACTGCGCAGGTGGCGAGGTGCATGATGATGGTGTGCCAGAAAATGGTTATGGTTGGAACGCGCAATTAGTCACTGATGGCGTCTATGTTGATGCTTTTTCTCCCAGCGGAGTTATAACTGAATCTGGTGTTTGAACAGTTGAAAAAAGGCGGCGTATCTGTTT
>CAZRTG010000283.1:0-2906 GCA_964602895.1 uncultured Wenzhouxiangellaceae bacterium | reverse complement strand
CCGATGGGGTCAACCAGAATGCCTTCCCAGCGCAGCACATTGGCGATGCGCGATGTCGGCTTGATGCTGCGCAACATGGGCATGATGACCGTGGGCCCGGTCACGGCAACCAGTGCGCCAAACAGCAATGAAAGCTGCCAATCCAGTCCGACAACAAAATGTACTGCAGCACCCATTACGCCCCAGGTCACCACCACACCAATACTGGTCAGATTGCGGATGATGCCGCTGACATTCTGGATATCGCTGAAGCGCAGGGTCAGACTGCCTTCAAACAGAATGATGGCTACCCCTAAAGAAACGATCGGGAACAACAGGTCGCCCAAAAACTCGTCCGGATCCAGCACACCCAGACCCGGTCCCAGCAACAGGCCTACCAGCAGCAAGGGCAGAATGGCGGCAATCCGCATTCGCCAGGCCACCCATTGGCATACTGCACCCAGGCCCAGCAACAGGGACATTTGCAAAGCCAGGTCGGCACCGTGTTCCACCAGGTAATCTCCTCAATCAGTAACTGATGGCAATATCTGATTGCCACACAAGCTTCGGCGTGCTGATTCTATCATTAGCCAACGGATCAATATTTTGATCTCGTCAGCAATTACTGCCGGGATTTGAACTCGGGCAAAGCCATTCGCAGCACAGCAAGGTACAATAATCGCCACGGAACAGGAGCCTGTCGGACTTAACATGAGTGAAAATCAGCCAACCACCACGCACTTCGGTTACCGGGAAGTCGATATCACCGCCAAAGCCGGCCTGGTTGGCGAGGTATTTTCTTCCGTGGCACGCAAATACGACATCATGAATGACTTTATGTCGCTGGGCGTACATCGTTTGTGGAAGCGTGATTTCATGGCCAACAGTGGTATTCACAAAGGCGACCGTGTACTGGACCTGGCAGGTGGCACCGGCGACATCAGTCGTCTGGCACACCAACGTGTGGGCTCCAATGGCCAGGTCATACTCACCGACATCAATGCCGACATGTTGCGTATCGGCCGCAGCCGCCTTGAAGACAGTGGCATAGCCGGCAATATGGCTTATGGGCTGGTCAATGCCGAACAATTGCCTTTTACCGATCGCAGTTTTGATGCCGTGACCATGGCTTTTGGTCTGCGCAATGTCACCGACCAGAATGCCGTCTTACGGGAAATGTTCCGCGTGCTCAGGCCAGGCGGTCGGGCCCTGATACTGGAGTTTTCCCGCGTTCGTGAAGAACGACTGGCCAAACTGTACGAGCATTATTCCTTTGGTGTATTGCCGGTGCTGGGCAGGTTGATTGCCAACGATGCCGACAGCTATCGCTACCTGGCAGAAAGCATACGCAAACACCCTCCGCAGGAAGAACTCGCAGAAATGATGAACACCGCAGGTTTTGAACAGGTTCGTTTTCGTGACCTGACCGGCGGTATTGTCGCCATCCACAGCGGCCTGCATGCCTGATATGTCGAACACCAGGACGTACCCCTACCGCACGCCCTTGCCAGGCCTTTTGGCGGCCTCGATGGAAGCTGCCATAAACCGTTTGTTGGCGTCTGATGAAAACAGTGGCGAACGCCTGAACAAGCTGGATGGACGGCGAGTCCGGCTGCAACTGGAAGACCTGGCCATCACGCTGGATTTTCTGTTCAGTCCCTACCGGGTGGAAGTCAGCCTGGATACGGAACCTGAAGCCGATACCGTAATCAGTGGCAGCATGCCGGCGCTTTTTGCCATGGCGATGCCGGATGAGGACGGTCGCTGGGGAGGTCCCGGGTCGCGGGTGAAAATATCCGGTGATGCCACGCTGGCAAGAGATGTGGAACGGGTATTTTCCAGATTGGATCCGGACTGGGAAGCGGGCCTGGCTCAATTCACCGGCGACGTGGTGGGGCATCAACTGGCATCCGGGCTGAAGCGCTTTGCTGCTGGCCTCAAAAGTACCGGTGACAATTTGCAGCAGCTGGCTGCAGAATACCTGCTCGATGATAAAAGCCCATTGGCGCAACCCGCTGAGCAACAGCGTTTTGCCGATGAAGTAGACCGGCTGCGAGAGGCTACCGACCGGCTGGAAGCGCGCGTTCGTATTCTGGCCGAAAAACAGGCTGAATCTGTGCCTGACTCAGACCAGGTTCCGGTCAGGAAGCCAAGCCAGAAAACGGGCCAGAAGATGAGCCAGAAAACGAGTCAGAAAACGGGCAAAAAACCGGACAAAAAACCAGCTAAAAAACCGCATCAGGACCTGGACCAGGATGGCCAGTCATGATCCACGCCTTGCAGCAATTCGGTCGTTTATTGCGCATCAGTTCCATACTCGTACGGTACCAACTGGATGATTTACTGACTGCAACCCACCTCTATCGACCCATGAAGATGTTGCGGGTATTGGCCCCCTGGACCATCAAGCAAGGTATGGCCGACAAACCCAGAGGTGAACGACTGCGCCTGGCTTTATCTGACATGGGGCCGGTCTACGTCAAGTTTGGCCAGATTATTTCAACCCGCCGCGATCTGGTGCCCGCTGATATCGCAGATGAACTGGCCTTGTTGCAGGACCGGGTGCCGCCCTTTCCTGGCGAACAGGCCATTGCCATTATTGAAAAAGCCCTGCAAAAGCCCGTCACTGAGTTATTTACTCAATTCGACCACAAACCGCTGGCCTCCGCTTCCATCGCTCAGGTTCATGCCGCTACTTTGCCAGACGGTAGGGAAATGGTGGTCAAAGTGGTCCGACCAGGTATACGCCGCTTGCTCAGGCGCGATATCGACCTGCTGATGGCGATTGCCAAACTGGCTGAAAAATACATGGAAGGAGGTGCACGCGTACGACCGCCGGAATTTGTGCGTGAATTTGAAGCTTTTGTATTTGATGAACTGGACATGACCCGTGAAGCTTCAAATGCCTCGGTGCTGCGCAGCAATTT
>CAZRTG010000282.1:0-3012 GCA_964602895.1 uncultured Wenzhouxiangellaceae bacterium | reverse complement strand
GCACTGGTGCCTTTGGGCAGATCAAATGAACGATCATGCCGTACAATGGCATAGCCCGGGACGTTGCCACCGTATTGGTGTCCACCGGTAGGGCGGTATAATGACGGGTCTACGGCGCCGGGCTGCATGCGAGAATAAATCGTGATGGAATCATCGCTGGCTGTAGTGTCTGCTGCCAGAACCGGGCCCTGGCAGGCTATGGCTACCAGTAAGGGAATCAATCGCTTCATGTTTGGCTTCCTTGTGTTGAAATGAAAAACTCATTCCGTATAACGCACAGTGAGTCAATTCGGGGTTAACAGTATGAAATATTTTTTACCTGCAGGTATTTTTTTGACAGCAGGTTTCGGTTTATTGCTGTCGTGCAATGCAGCTACAGAAACTTCGGGGCTGGAACTTCAAAACGGCTGGGTCAGGGCATTACCTCCTGGAGCCGGTATGACGGCTGCTTATGGCGAGCTGCACAATCCGGGTAATGAAGCTGTCCTGCTGGAAGCTTATGACAGCGATGCCTTTGCCAACGTCAGTCTGCATCTGAGCATTATTGAGGATGGTGTAAGTCGCATGCAGGAGCAACCCGATATGGAAATTGCCGCTGGCCAAAGCATTGTGCTCGAGCCGGGCGGCCTGCATCTGATGCTGATGCAATCCACGCGTGAGGTGCGCCCTGGCGACGAGATTGAAATCGGTATCAGCAGTGGTGGCAAACGCTATGTCTTCAAACTGCCGGTTGAGACACGTTGATCGCCGATCAACGAGACGCCACGAGGTTCAGGCTGTTTTTCTTTGTGCCGGTTTTTCCAGCATGCGGGCGAGGAATTGCCCGGTATATGAGTGTTTCACCCCTGCAACCTGTTCCGGTGTTCCCTGGGCAATGATTTCGCCACCACGGTCACCACCCTCCGGGCCAAGGTCGATCACCCAGTCTGCAGTCTTGATGACATCCAGGTTGTGCTCGATCACGACCACGGTATTGCCATGATCCCGCAAGCGATGTAATACACCCAGCAACAGCTCAATGTCCTGGAAGTGCAAGCCGGTAGTTGGCTCGTCAAGTATATACAGAGTCTGACCGGTGTCGCGTTTGCTCAACTCACGCGACAATTTGATTCGTTGTGCTTCACCACCGGACAGGGTCGTGGCGCTTTGGCCCAGCGTGATATAAGACAGGCCCACGTCGGTCATGGTCTGCAGTTTACGGGCAATGGTGGGTACCGCATCAAAAAATGCCAGTGCATCTTCCACCGTCATTTCAAGCACTTCGTGGATGTTCTTGCCTTTGTAAAGCACACTCAGTGTTTCGCGATTGTAGCGTTTGCCACGGCACACATCGCAGGCAACATAGATGTCGGGCAGGAAATGCATTTCCACCCGGATCAGCCCATCACCCTGGCAGGCTTCGCAGCGTCCGCCCTTGACGTTGAAACTGAAACGTCCCGGCTTGTAGCCACGTGTGCGGGCTTCCTGTGTGCCGGAGAACAGATCACGAATGGGCGTGAACAGGCCCGTATACGTGGCAGGATTGGAGCGTGGTGTGCGACCGATGGGCGATTGATCAATATCCACTACTTTATCAAACAGGTTGAGATTTTCTACCGACTCGAAGGGAGCAGGCGCTTCGCTGCTGCCATAGAGTTCGCGTGCTGCCAGCCGGTGCAGCGTATCGTTGATCAGGGTGGACTTGCCTGAACCCGACACGCCGGTAATGCATACCAACAGGCCTGCCGGAATTTCCAGGGTAACGTTTTTGAGGTTGTTGCCACTGGCGCCCACCAGGCGCAACTGACGCTTCCTGTCGACCGGGATTCGCTTTTTGGGTATGGCAATCGTGCGCGCGCCGGACAGGTATTGTCCCGTCATCGAGTCCGGATCGGCCATCAGCCTGTCCGGAGTGCCACTGAAAACAACATTCCCGCCATGCACACCGGCACCGGGACCAATATCAACCACATAATCGGCAGCACGAATGGCTTCCTCGTCATGTTCCACCACGATTACCGTATTGCCGATGTCACGCAAGCGAGTCAGCGTCGCCAGTAATCGCGCATTGTCCCGCTGATGCAGACCTATGGATGGCTCATCCAGGATATACATAACGCCCACCAGGCCTGCGCCGATCTGGCTGGCAAGCCGGATTCGCTGTGCTTCACCGCCAGACAGGCTATCGGCCTTGCGATCCAGTGTGAGGTAGTCGAGGCCGACATTGACCAGGAATTGCAGGCGTTCACGTACTTCCTTGACGATTCTCGAAGCGATTTCACCGCGTCTGCCTTCCAGCTGCAATTCTGCGAAAAAAGTCAGGCATTGCAGGATAGGCCACGCCGTGATGGTGGGCAGATTGGTGTTTTCGATGAACACATGCCGGGCTTCGCGCTTCAGACGCTGGCCATTACATGCCATGCACGGCTTCTGACTGATGTACTTGGACAGTTCTTCGCGCACAATCCGGGAATCTGTTTCCTTGTAACGACGCTCCAGGTTGGGAATGATGCCGGCAAAAGGATGACGACGCTTTTGCTGGCCGCCATCGCCCAGGTAGCGAAACTCAATGACATCATCACCGCTGCCATACAGCACAACATCGCGGATCTCTTTGGACAGGTTTTCAAACGGTGTATCAACATCGAACCGGTAATGTCTGGACAGTGCCTGGATGATCTGAAAATAATAGGCATTGCGGCGGTCCCAACCGCGCACCGCGCCGCCGGATAAGCTGATCTGCGTGTTGCTGACGACCCGGTCCGGGTCAAAAAACTGTGCAATTCCCAAGCCGTCGCACTCCGGACATGCGCCGCTGGGGTTATTGAATGAAAACATGCGCGGTTCCAGCTCCTGCAAGCTGTAATCGCAATAGGTGCAGGCAAAACGTGCGCTGAGTAATTTTTCTTCGATACCGGTTTCGCCTTCCATGGGCGCGATAATGGCCAGGCCATCCGACAGTGTGATGGCCGTTTCAAACGATTCTGCCAGGCGTTGTTTGAGGTCCTGCCTGACTTTGATGCGGTCGATAAC
>CAZRTG010000281.1:0-3066 GCA_964602895.1 uncultured Wenzhouxiangellaceae bacterium | reverse complement strand
TCGAATCAGTACTCAATATCATGTTGTCGGGTGGTTAAACCCGACAGACTGCTAGGGTTTTACAAATTTCAATGACCAGCGGTCGGTGTTTCCAGTCACCGTTTTGCGGCCCACCTCATAACGCAATTCGTCGTCAGGTCTGTGGTGCAGCGTGGCATAATCAACGAATTTGAAGCCGGCAGCCTGGATTTCTTTGATGGCCATGACCGGATCCACCCGACGACCATTTTCCGGGTTGTCCGGCTCCATGTGTCGGCGGGTGTGGTCGACTACGGCGTAAATTCCACCACTTTTCAGTGCGTCAAAAGCAGCCTGGTTCATGGCCGCGCGGCCCTCTGCAGCAAAATTATGGTAATTGCGGAAGGTCAGGACCATATCGGCATTCCTGACTTCCAGGTCGGCATTCTCGATCACGTAGTATGGCGCACCTTCCGGGCGAAAAATTTTGGAATTCTCAGCGGTAATATTGATTTTCTCAAAACCGGGTTGGCCGCTTAAGGCTTCCCTGGCACGCCCCGTGCCCAATGCCATGTAGTATTCGCCATGTTCTGAAACCACGGGGGCGAGAATCTTGCTGTACCAGCCGCCACCTGGCAGCAGTTCAACGATTTTCATGTTATCGCGCAAGCCAAAAAACTGCAGCGTCTCCAGCGGCAAACGATTGCTGTCGCGTTCAACTTCTTCCGGCGTGCGGATGTCGGCAACCATGGCCGCTTTGATCCTGGCTTCGGTGGCGGTGAAATCATCGGCAAAGCCATTACTGGAAAACAAAATGACGCCAAGCAGCAGCAGGTAGGAAGCAAATTTCATCAGGTTTTCTCTGTCCGGTCTCGAAGGAAACACAAGAATAGCAAATTCAACCCCCGATCACGGGAACCGGCCACCTCATTTCGCAACTTTGGTCATAATGGGCACGCGCACCCCACGGCGCCAGCCGGTTTAGACAAGCTCTGTGGTAAGGGGCTACACTGTCTTCACCGATACTTTGGAGATACAGGCTATGGAAGGCTTGGTCTTGCCGGTTCTGATATTTACGGTCGTCTGTGCCGTGCTGGGCATCAAGCTGGGCGCGATCGGCGCTTTGCGTCAGCGTTGGGATGCACTGCGTATCCGTAGATTGTTACAACTGGAATTGCCGCGGTCGCATTACACCATTTTGCAGAATGTATCCCTGGCCGGGCAGAAAGAGCCTGTCTGTATCGATCACCTGGTGGTATCTGCTTACGGTATTTTTGCCATCAAACAGGTTCCCGGCGGCGGATGCATTTCCGGCAAACCGGGCGATGCTCGTTGGCTGCGCTCTACCCGGCGCAATCAGCAGGTATTTGCCAATCCTTTGTTTGAATGTCTGAATCAGGTAAACGCCCTGCGTGATTTGCTGGAACTGGATGCCAGCCTGTTGAACTTCGTACTGGTGTTTACCGGCAACGTGAAATTCAGCACACCCATGCCAATCAATGTAACCCGGCTCGATGGCCTGCCCTTGTTTATCGAGGGCAGGGACAAATTGCGGATTGATTTTGATGATCTGCCGATATTGGTGGGCCGCATCAAAGCAGCGCGGCCAAGAAATGCTTTTTTACGTAACCATTTTCAAACGGCGCCGCGCTGAACCTTCTTTCAGCCAAGGCCAGGAGTCTGTAGGGCTAGCCCTGAGCATTCAGGGATGGATTATTCAGAACTTTCCTGATTCATACCGCCTGTCCGGCTGCATACCCTGACGACCAGGCCCATTGGAAATTAAAACCGCCCAGATGGCCGGTCACATCCACGACTTCACCAATAAAAAACAGGCCCGGAACCGGGGACTCCATGGTTTTTGAAGAAAGATCACGCGTGTCTACCCACACCACCCAGTGTCACTTCTGCGGTGCGATAACCCTCGGTGCCAGCGGGTTTGACCTGCCAGTTCTGCAGCAATAGCGCAAGCTGCTGTAATTCATGATCAGGCCAAGCAGCCAGCGGCGTTTCAGCCCGATCCGCCCAGAACAAGCCCTGTAATTCATCTACCAGTTTGTGTGGCAACTGATGATGTACCAAACGGGTACGCAACAGCGTCTGTGGGTGAGAATGTTTCCAACCCGGCAACAGACTTGCAGCGTCTTCGCCTGGCAGCAGATCGATATTGATACTTTCGCCCGGTCGCCAATAGCTGGACAACTGCAACACGGCCGGGCCGCTCAGGCCGCGATGGGTAAACAACAGGTCTTCGCGAAACCGCGCACGCTCATTGCCGAGCACCACTTCGCAAGACAAACCCGACAGGCGCCCACACAGCTCATGCAGGGAGTCAGTAAAGATAAAGGGCACCAGACCGGCTGATTTGGGTAACAGTCGCAAGCCAAACTGCTCCGCCAGCGTGTAGCCATAAGCGGAACCGCCCAGGCTGGGGATGGACAAACCGCCGGTGGCCACTACCAGTGTTTCAGTCTGGAACGGGCCCTGGTTGGTAGCAAGTTCGAATCCCTCGCGCTTACTGACCAGATGCGTCTCGCACTGGGTGCGGATTTCCACCCCATTGTTGCTGCACTCTTCCAGCAACATGCGCACAATCTGTTTGGAAGACTGCCGGCAAAACAACTGGCCACTGAGGCCATTGACGGTTTCTTTTTCAAAAAATTCAATGTCGTGTTGCTTTACCTTTTCGATGAAATCCCATTGGGTGTAACGGCTCAAGGCACTTTTACAGAAGTGTGGATTCTTGGACAGAAAGCGTTCGGGGCTGCAATGCAGGTTGGTGAAATTGCAGCGCCCGCCACCGGACATCAGGATTTTTTTACCCACTTTATTGGAGCGCTCCAATACCAGTACGCGGCGACCCCGCTGGGCGGCGGTGATGGCGCACATCAGTCCGGCTGCGCCGCCACCCAGCACGATGGTGTTAAAGCTTTGATTCATATGTGCCGCCTTGTAGGAGGCAGCCATGCTGCCGACCTTCAGGTTGAATCGCGACCATGGGTCGCTCCCACAGCATGGCTTGCACATGTAGGAGGCAGCCATGCTGCCGACCATCAGGCTGAATCGCGACCATGGGTCGCTCCCACAGCATGGCTTGCACATGTAGGA
>CAZRTG010000280.1:0-3067 GCA_964602895.1 uncultured Wenzhouxiangellaceae bacterium | reverse complement strand
TTGACCTCAGCCAGGGTCAGGTTGCCGTAGGTCGCAGGACTGTCCATCATCATGATCCAGGCGATGGCCATCCAGGCTTGCGCCGGTGCAAAATCCGGATCCAGCCTTACCGCCCGCTTCAGTTCTTCCGTCGCCTGCAAAATATTACTGCGGCCGCGTTGGTTGACCAGATGACGACCGCGCAGAAAGGCTTCATAAGCTGCCGTATTGGCGGATTCAGCCACACGCGGTGCAGCGGTTTCCTGACCGTCATGGAGTGCAAGTTCTACCCTTAACGCTTCGCCAATAGCAGCAGAAATTTCATCCTGGATTGCGAAGACATCATCCAGTTCACGGTCATAGGTTTCTGACCAAAGATGGTAACCGGTGTCGGCCCGAATCAACTGAGCAGTGATACGCAGCCTGTTGCCGGATTTTCGTACCGATCCCTCCAGCACATTGCGAACTTTCAATACACGGGCAATTTCAGCAATGTCCTGGCTCTGTCCCTTGAACTGGAAGGATGAGGTGCGGGCCGCAACACGGACGCCAGGATACTGGGCCAGTACATTGAGCAGTTCTTCGGAAATTCCGTCAGAGAAATATTCCTGATCGGGATCATTGCTCATATTGACGAAAGGCAGAACCGCGATGGATTTCTCGGGTGGCAGTTCGGCGTCTGCCGCATCTGCTGAGGCCTGTCCCATTTCGGTCGGGGTCAGAGACCCGCTTTCTGCGGTGCTTGCAATCCCCTGCTCTGAATTTTTCTGTAAATGGTTCTCTGTCCCGGATGGCGAAAAGCGGTCAAAAGCGAGTAATGCGACAGCAAGTACTACAAAAACCATGGTGGCAATGTCGAGTTTTTTGGCCGTGTGTGGCGTAATGGATTGGGTGCGATCGACCTGGGATTCTTTGCGGATGCCTTCAGGTGTCAGCTCGAATGCCCAGGCGAAGATCACCGCAGGAATAAAACCCAGTGCCAACAGGCCAGCCACGGCGCGTAACACCCATTCGTCAGCTCCAACCAGATCCAGCACCAGATCGGCAGCCTGAACCAATAACCACGAGCCCACAATGTAGGCGATGCCTACACGGATGACGTTACGGCGCTTCAGTTCTTCAAACAGCGACATCTAGCTCCTTATCCCCGCCTTTTTCCAGGCTTTTTATGACTATTTACACCAAGTAAATTGTCTCTGGATCCTTGGTGCTGTATGCGGACTTATGGATGCTGGCGCGACAATCTTACAGAATTTTTTCTATCGAGTAATGAAGAAATGTCTGATTGCTGATGCACAGGTTCTGCTTCAATAGGCCCACGGCTATGGCATCATGATGCACCTTCAGAGATCGGGGATCGATTCGTGAAAATGAAAATAGGGTCATTAACGGCTTTGGTATTGGTGCTGGTTGCCAGTAGTGCGCACGGCAAAGATGTTACGGCCGAACTGGCAGAAAAGTTGGCTTTGCTGCAACTGCCTGCTGGATTCAGAGTGCAGATACTGACGGCTGAGGTGGAGCAGGCGCGGCAGATGGCCAGGGGTGATCAGGGCACCGTGTTTGTCGGCTCCATGAAGGCGGGCAAGATTCATGCAGTAGTGGATGCGGATGCCGATGGGGTGGCGGACCAGGTTTGGTTGATTGCCGAAGGTTTGAAAATGCCCTCCGGCCTGGCGTTTCGCGACGGTGCCCTGTATGTGGGTGATATTGATCGCATACTCCGGTATGACGATATCGAAACGCGGCTGAAGAACCCACCCGAGCCGGTGGTCATCACCGATACGCTGCCGGACAAAACCCATCACGGCTGGAAATATTTGCGCTTTGGTCCGGATGGTATGCTTTATGTCCCGGTGGGTGCGCCTTGCAATATCTGTGATGAGCCGGGTTTTGCGCAAATCCGCCGCATGCAGCCGGATGGCAGTGGTGAAGAGGTTTTCGCGACCGGTGTGCGCAATTCGGTCGGCATGGCCTTTCATCCACAAACCGGCGAGTTATGGTTTACCGATAATGGCGTCGACATGATGGGCGATGATATTCCCCATGATGAGCTGAACCACGCGCCGCAAGCTGGCCTGCATTTTGGCTTTCCTTACTGCCACGAAGGAGATCTGGCGGATACCAAATTCGGTAAAGGAAAGACCTGTTCGGATTACCGGCCACCGGAGTTGAAGCTGGGCGCACATGTTGCCGCGTTGGGTATGGCGTTTTACACCGCCGATATGTTCCCGGCCGAATATCAGGGTCAGTTGTTTATTGCCCAGCACGGCTCCTGGAATCGTTCTGAGAAAGTCGGCTACGACATCGTGCGGGTTGAGTTCGACCCGGATGGCAAGGTAAAAGGCATGCAGCCTTTTATTACCGGTTGGTTGCAAGGGCAGGAAGAATGGGGGCGCCCCTCGGATGTGATGCCGTTGCCGGATGGCTCCTTGTTGATCGCAGATGACAAAGCCAACGCGATTTACCGTATCAGCTATATAGCCGACTGAACCATGCCACTGTTCCATATCATTGTGTTGGCCCTGATCCAGGGGCTGACCGAGTTTCTGCCGGTATCCAGTTCCGCGCACCTGATTCTGGGCAGCCAGTTGATGGGCTGGGAAGATCAGGGTCTGGTGTTCGATGTGGCCACGCATCTGGGTACTTTGTTGGCCGTGTTGATCTACTTTCGCCAGGATCTTGTGACAATGGCAATGGCTTGTCTGCGCCCCCTGAACCTTGATGGGAACAACGAGCAACAACGCCAGGCTCGGAAAATGGTTTGGTTTCTGGCCCTGGCCAGCGTACCCGCTTTACTGGTTGGTTTTCTGGCCAAGGATCTGGTGGAGTTCTATTTACGCGATTTACGGATCATTGCGGTGACCACCTTGGCGTTTGGCGGCTTGCTGTGGCTGGCTGACTGGCTGGGCAAGCGTTCCAGGACGCTACAGGAAATAAATTGGCGCAGTGCCTTGTGGATTGGCCTGGCGCAGGCTCTGGCACTGGTTCCCGGTGTGTCGCGTTCCGGTATTACCATTACGGCGGGCCGCTTTCTTGGCTTCAGCGCGGATGCCGCTGCACGCTTTTCCTTTCTGCTTGCCATACCCAT
>CAZRTG010000279.1:0-3098 GCA_964602895.1 uncultured Wenzhouxiangellaceae bacterium | reverse complement strand
AACGCTCCATCGATCACATCATGTTGAGTCGCAATTTGACTTCGTTTGATGCGCGCGTGGTCGACGTGGGCTTTTCCGATCATTGCCCGGTTGAATTGCGGGTTCAGTTACCGGCAGACATGCGCCTGCGAGAGGCTTTGCATCCACGCGCCACCCTGTGACAGGTCTTTATTGCATCAGCACTTGCCGGCCTCGTCGCATTTTCATAATCTGTACTGCATGCGCCGTCTTTGGCAGTTTGGCAGGATGAACCAGATCAGCACTCCGAAACCCGTTCATAAGCTTGTGCTCTGCCTTTTGGTATGGCTTGTCAGCCTTTCGTCTGATGTTTTTGCGCAAGCGGCAACAACCGCTGCAGCGCCACAACAGGCCACAGAATCGGCCGCACAACGAACACTTTTCAAGCAAGCCTGGCAGGCCGCAAAACGCGGCGACCGTGCTCAAGTACAACAACTTTCTGCTGCCTTGCAAGACTATGTGCTGTACCCGTATTTGCGTTACGACGAGTATCTGTTCCGGCGTAACCAGGTGGATCCGGCTGAAATGGCAGGGTTTCTGGCAGCCCATCAGGACTGGGCCTTTCAAAAAGGACTGCGTCGTGCCTGGCTGCTCGGGCTGGGAAAAGCCGGACGCTGGGATGCACTGTTGCAGTACGCGGATGCCGACCGTGACAGCGATACGGAAATTCAGTGCTATCTGGCTCAGGCACGCATACAGCGACAGCAGCTTGATGGCCTGATGGAACAGGCACAGGCACTGTGGGCCGTGGGTGTATCCCAACCCGAAGCCTGTGATCCGGTGTTTGCCTGGTTGAACAAGAACCATGGCATCACTTCAGAGTTGGCCTGGTTGCGCATCGGTAAAGCCATGCAGGCCCGCAACCCGCGCCTCAGCTTGTATCTGTCCCGCTATGTATCGAAGCAGGATAAAATCTGGGTAGAGCGCTGGCAACAACAGGACAGTGCGGCCTACATGCGGCTGGATCAGAGTCGCAGGTGGTCGGATAACGCCAAAGCACGTGAAATTGTCAGTTTCGGTTTGCGACAACTGGCTCGTAAAGATGCCGATCGGGCCTGGCAGCTTTACCCTCAATTGGCTGATCACTTCAGCTGGGATGAAGCCAGCGAAGCAGCCGTCATTCGTGAAATTGCACTTTGGTCTGCGGTAGCGGGTGCCAGTGATGCCACCATCCGGATGCGGTCCGTGCCAAAAGCATACCGCGATGACAAATTGCTGGAGTGGTGGGCGCGCAGCGGTTTGGCCACCCTGAATTGGGCTGAAGTGGTATTGGCAGTTGACGAAATGAGCCCGGAACTCAAGGCATCTGAACGCTGGCAGTACTGGGATGCCCGGGCGCGCATCCAGTTGGGTGATGAGGTTTACGCACAGGGTTTACTGGAGCGTTTGGCTGGACAAGCCAGTTACTACGGCTTCCTTGCGGCCGACCTGTTGGGTTTTCCTTACGCTATTTGCCCACAATCGGCTGACTTGGGCAAGGAGGCCATCGATGCTTTTGCTGCCCGACCTGCCATCCTGCGCAGTCTGGAATTGCAGCATGTCAATCTGAAAAACTGGTCCCGCAGCGAATGGAGTCTGGCTATCAAAGGCATGAGTGCCGAAGACTTGCGGTTGGCAGCTGCATTTGCCACCCGCGAAGCCTGGTATTACGAGGCCATCGTGGCGCTGGCAGGCAGCGGAGAATTGCAGTGGTACGATTGGCGCTTCCCCATGGCTTACGTCAGCCTGGTCGAACCTCAGGCCAGCAAGCATAAGCTGGATCCGGCCTGGGTTATGGGCCTGATGCGCTCCGAAAGCGCCATGGCAGTGGATGCGGTTTCGCCGGCAGATGCACGTGGCCTGATGCAGGTGATGCCCGCAACGGCACGACAAATAGCCCGCCGCAACGCCTACCCGTACAGTGGTACGGATCAACTGATGCAGGCAGAAACCAATATTCTGTTTGGCACCACATTCCTCAGGGAGATGATGGACAAGTTCGGTGACAACCCGGTTTTGGTGACCGGTGCGTACAATGCCGGACCCGGTGCCGTCAATCGTTGGTTGCAGACCTTGCCCGGACAGGACGCCGCCATCTGGATAGAAGTACTGCCCTATTATGAAACGCGCGATTACATTCCCCGTGTGCTGGCTTTCAGTACGATTTACAGCTATTTGCTGGGCCAGGGCGAGCCCGATCAAACCGTACAACGTATTTCCAGCCGCATGCAGCCACCGGATGCTGCTGTTTCCCGCCAGGCCATTCCAGTAGAGGCTCCGGTTGCCTGCCCCATCCCCGTGGCTGAACAGCCTGGCGGGTCCTGATATGTTGATCGTATTGACCGGTGCGACCGGTTTTTTGGGCCATTATTTACTGGTGGAACTCGCCTCTTCAGGCCATGAATGCCGCGTTTTGACCCGCCACGACCCGAGTAGCTACCGGCGTAAACACCAACTGGTGGACTTGCCAGGCATTGAGTACCGCAAAACGGACTTGCAACGGCCAGCAGATCTGGAAGCGGCCTTGCAGGGCGCCGTTGGCGTGATCAACCTGATCGGCGTTTTGAATGAAAAGGGCTGGGGAGGCAAAGGCTTCCGCGCAGCGCATGTGGCGCCGGTGAAGGCCTTGATCGCAGCCTGTGAGTCACTGGGCATCCGGCGTTTCATTCAAATCAGTGCGTTGAACGCCGGGCGCGGTAACAGTCATTATTTGCTTAGCAAAGGTGAAGCGGAGGCGTTACTCAGGTCGGCCGTTGAAATCGACGAAACGCTGTTGCGGCCCGCCGTCATTTTTGGTGAAGGAGATTCCTTTTTCAACCGTTTCGCCGGACTGCTGCGTTTCGTTCCCCTGCTGCCTCTCGCTTGCCCGAACGCGAAAATGCAGCCGGTATGGGTGGGTGATGTGGTGGCTGCTACGGCTTTGTGTCTGGATCATCAGGCTACTATTGGCAAAACACTGGATCTGGTGGGTCCGGAGGTTTTCACTTTGTTTCAGTTGGTCAACAAGACCGCTCGCTTTAAAGGCTGGCGCCGGCGGGTGATTGGCTTGCCGAAATGGTTATCGCGCTGCCAGGCTGCTTTGATGGATTTCGTACCGGGTA
>CAZRTG010000278.1:0-3110 GCA_964602895.1 uncultured Wenzhouxiangellaceae bacterium | reverse complement strand
CTGTATCTGGTCGAGGCTACCGGTTTCAGTGCGCTTATCGTATTGGCACTGCTACTGCTGACCCGATCGGGCGACATTGCCCATGTGTTGCCGGCGCTGGGTCTGTATGGATTTGCCGCCTACCGCATGCTGCCCTCGGCGCAGATCATGTATCGCGGCTTCGCCAATATGAAATTCACCTCGGCGGCGCTGGATACGATTCACAAAGACCTGAGCTTGTCTGTAGAGCAGGAGGAGGCGATTCTGCAGCCGCTGGTGCCTCAGCGCGAAATCCGCCTACAGAGCATCCATTACACATACCCTGGCGCTGAAAACAGACCAGTGTTCAGTGGTTTTGACCTGGTCATTCCCGCCAACACCAGTGTAGGCATTGCCGGTCCGAGCGGTGCTGGCAAGAGTACGTTGATGGATCTTCTGTTGGGACTGCTTTCACCCTCGCAAGGCAGTCTGCTCATCGATGATACGGTGATTACCGCTACCAATGTTGCTGCGTGGCAACAGTCCATCGGCTATGTGCCTCAGCACATATTCCTGGCTGACGCCAGCGTGGCGGAAAATATTGCCTTTGGTGTACCGCCTGAGCAGATTGATATGCAGGCGGTGGAACGTGCAGCTCGTACTGCACAGATTCATGATTTTATTGTTGGAAATTTACCGCATGGCTATGACACCCTGCTGGGTGATCGGGGTATTCGTCTGTCCGGTGGCCAGCGACAGCGGGTTGGCATTGCGCGAGCTCTCTACCGTGATCCGGCCGTACTGTTCATGGATGAAGCTACCAGCGCACTGGATGCCGAGACTGAAAGATCGCTTACGGATGCGTTGTATCAGTTTTCAGGAAAAAAAACCGTGGTCATTATTGCGCACCGCGAAGCGTCGCTCCAAGGTTGTGATCGGATTATTGATATTGGTTCAGTGAATGGAGCACTTGAAAATCAGAGGTGATTGAAATTAATCACAATGCTTCCATAAGCATGTCTTGTCAAAACAAGGCGAGTGTTATGAAAGTCTATTCAGCAGGTTTATCCACTGTTTGACGCTGCGCTCTGCTGAGAAGGCGCGGGCACGGTCCAGAAGAAGTGCTGGTGCGACGAAGTGTTCGCCTGTCACCACTCGCTGAATTGCCTGAGCCAGCGCAACTGGGTTTTCTACAGCTACCAGTTGGCCGTAACGACCATCTCCCAGAATTTCAACGGGACCATGCGGGCAGTTGGCCGAAACGATCTGGCATTGGCAGGTCAATGCTTCAATCAATACATTGGGAAGTCCTTCGTGGCGTGAAGCTAGCACGAAGGCATCGGCTTGCCGCATGATGTCAAACGGTGTAACGGTGTGGCCACGTAGCCGGACACGGTTATCTAGCCCGTGTCGTTTGATAATCGCCTGAAGTAGTTCGCGCTCCGGTCCATCGCCCCAGATATCGAGCTGCCAGTTGCCTGATACATGTGCCATTGCAGCAATCAGCACGTCATACGCCTTTTGGCGTACCAACCGACCAATACTGACCATTTTATATGGCCGGTTAGGGCATGGTAGATCACGTTCGACGGGTTTGAGCTCACTTTCTGGTACCGCCGGGTTGTAGATGGTTATCACCTTGTTTTGATCGATGCTTATAAAATCATTGATGATTTCGTTACGAACTCCATTGGAAACGGCAACCACGGCATTTGCGTGGCGATAACAGAATCCCGCCATTCGGTTATCCAGCCAGTGCCGGACTAATCCAAGTACGCCTGGTCGACGTCCGCTCCATGCGTGTGAGCTATGCGCGCTATGCACCCACTTGGCATCACTATGTGCGTCACGGATTGCCAGCCATGTGAGCCAGCCGACGTCTGGAAAGGCTGTGATAACGTGTGTTGGCCGTTCGCGTTTTAAAACACGCGCCAATCCTCGAACGAACTGATGTATTCCGTTGGGGGCGAATTCGTCGATGGGTACCAACGCCGCGGCCTGGGGAACAAGTTCCCCGCGACGTTGACGTAACGCTAGTCGACAATCGATGTCAATCTGCATCAGTTGTTCTAGTAAAATTAAAAATACGCGCTCAACCCCCCCGATTGGGAGTTTTGGCATGACGAATAGTATTTTCATGGCATGCGGTTATTTCTTGCTTGCGGGGTGATGACTAGTAGACGAAATCTATGAAGGTCACCTTGGAGTTGAGGTTCAATTTACGCTGTGGTAAATGTTGGTGTAACTTTTAATCATTTGTGGAGCGCTAAATGTATGTTCAGCGCGCCGGCGTGCATTATTTGACCAAGCCCTAACTGATGCTGGGTTATCAGCTAGATGCCTGCAAGCCTGTATCGCGTCATGCACGTTGTCCCGAAGGCACAACAGGCCCGTTTCACAATCGATCACCACTTCGACTACTGACGAACCTTGCATACCAATGATGGGTAAACCGCAGGCCATGGCCTCGATGGCAACGAGTGGATGGCCCTCGCTTCGCGACGGAAACAGCAGCGCATCCACCCCCTGCATGGTCGCTGCTACGGCGGCATCACCCCGCAGACGACCGATGTCCATCATGTTGGAAGGCATCTGAGCCTTGTCTTTTTCTGCTGCCGATCCACCGGTGTAGCGCAATTCGAAGCCATCGCCCAGCTCACGCATGATCGGAGCCAAAAGGTCTACGCCCTTGAGGCGTTTCCAGCTGCCCACGTACAGCAAGCGGAATGGCTCGTCTGGCCGGCGCTCACGCGTGCCCGGTCGAAAGATGGCGGTATCCACGCCGTTGTAGATAACCTGCATGGGTACGTCCAGCAGCGTCTGTCGGGTGGTATCAGCGACAAATCGGCTGACGGCAATTACCGCTCCGTTCTGACCGGCGCGGCGTAGTACGCGGCGCTCGTTTGGTGCAATCCACCAGCGATGATAGGCGGCACGAAGTGCACCCTTGTAGGTACGTGCATCGGGGTGATGCGCGGCGTGGTGGATGGTGGCGACTATCGGCAGCTCGCTTGGGAGAAACCGGGTGTGTAGCCAGGTGTTGACGTGGGCGATCGTGGCCCAATCTGGTGGTTGCGGTACCGACACTGTCCATGGAGCGTATTCCGCCCGCAGCGGCAGCCAGGTGATTTCCGCCCGTATCCCACGCTCAC
>CAZRTG010000277.1:0-3161 GCA_964602895.1 uncultured Wenzhouxiangellaceae bacterium | reverse complement strand
CAACCGTGGCTTTTGTTTTTACCTCTTCATGAATAATCCGGGCTAGTGGCCTGTAACAGCCGAAGCGGAAGTGGGATCGCGACGGAATGGTGGTGGCTGGCGCCGGTCTGGAGCGAGGTTGATAGCCATAGCTATCAGCCGAGTGAAGACCAAGCCAGACGCCAGCAGGCCGAGCAAGATACTTTCGATTTGGCTGTTACAGGCCACTAGTTGATTAATCGTCTTTTCCTGAAGCGGTTGGGTCTTTCTGAAATTCCGTGATGGGACTATCTGTTTTCGCCAATCGATTTCATTTAGAATCACCGGGCACCTTGCCTGGCAAATGTGCAACACGAGCATCCAGCCTCGGTCACGATCAAGGTCTTTTGCTTGAAAAAATTAACAAGAATCTAAACGCGCCAAGGGAGATTTCATGTCCAAGACCATCCGAGCCGGGCTTTGCCTGGCGCTCACGCTTTTGCTTGCGAATGCACAGGCTTCAACACCATCACTTTCATCGGGTGCCGGCTTTCAGCCGAACCTGGGGCAAATGGACGATCAAGTGGCCTTCTGGGCACAACGTAATGGCATTGACCTTTTCGTAACCCGGCAGGGTGATCTGGTGCACCGGCTGCGGGGCAACGAAGATAAAGACTGGGTTTTGATTGAGCGGTTTGAAAATGCCAATGCCTTGCAACCGCAAGCCACTGCCAACGAAAGTACACAAATCACCTATCTGGGTAAAAATGATAGCCAGACAGCTTTTAGCACCTCTCAAATCAATCTTGGCGAGGCCTGGGCTGGCATCCATGCGGACCTGCAGTTGGTCGATGATCAATTTGAAAAACGCTTTCACCTCAGTCAAGGTGCCGACGTCAATACCATACGCGTAGCGCTCGATGGTGTTGACGAGCTGAGCATCGCCGTCGATGGCCGCCTGATTTTGGCCACTGGCCTGGGCAATGTGGAGTTGAGCGCACCCATCGCCTGGCAGGACATCGGCCAGCAACGCATTCCGGTGGCGGTGAATTACACTGTAGCCAGCGCCTCAAGTTACGGATTTGCTCTGGGCGAATTTGACCCTGCATACGGCGTGACCATTGACCCCATCATCCGTTCTACTTTTGTCGGCGGCAATGGCGATGAAGGTATAGAACATCTTGAGGTTGCTTCGGACAGTGTCTATATCACCGGTAACACATCGTCCGGAAATTTTCCTGGCACGACGGGCGGTTATCAACCCGCCATTATTCGCAACACGGCTTTAGGCTCGAACATCTACATAGCCCGTTACAGCCTGGACCTGACGACGCTGATGCAGACTACCTTTTTTGGTGCTTATGGCCCTTTTGGCAATGGCAGCCAAAGCGGTGGCGCAGCAGTCAAGACTCTGGCAGTCACCGCCGACGGCGTCTTTATTACCGGGCCTGTTCCAGGAAACCCTCCTCAAGGGTCTCCCGCGCATATACCTACCACGTCCGGCGTTTTGCAGGCTGCTGCAGTCAGCGATCAATACGGTGCCTTCGTTGCACGCCTGTCGCTCGATCTGAAGCAACTATTGGCAGCGACTTACTACAGCGGTACCAGTCAAACGACTGCGTGGCCCATGGTGGTTTCCGATACCGGTGTTTTCATTGCCGGTAACTCCGGAACAACCAACCTGCCTGGCCTGGCCAATGGCGCCAACAACACACCGCCTACGCCGGCAGGCAGTGGTGCCGCCTATGTAGCGAAACTGTCGCTGGACCTTACCACTGCGATTGCAGCAAGCTGGATCAGTGGAGGTGGGTGGCAGATGGATCCCCGTGCCATGACGCTGGGCGTTGATGGCTCGGTCTATGTGGCCGGAGATGGAACGGGAGGCTTGTTCGAGACCACCGGCGCCGCTCAGCCCAACCGCATTGGCGGCAGCACTAAGCCCGATGGTTTTATTGTCCGACTCAACTCTGATCTTTCCGAAATTCACCGCTCCACTTACCTCGGTAGCAGCGGTTTCGACAGGATCGATAGCCTGGCATTTGCTGACGGCAAGCTCTACGTTGCTGGTGACGCCGGGGAGGCGAATTTCCCCGTATCCGGCGACGGTGCGATAACCGCTTGGGGAGCCAATGGGTCCTTCGTCGCCGTGTTGGCTGCCGATCTTTCGGCCATTGATGGCGCAAGCTTTTATCGGGGCAATACTTCGACCAGCATTGCCGAAGTACGGGCCAACGCGGATGATGTGTACCTGACGGGAACCACCACATCCACCGTCCTGCCCGCAACCACTGGCGGCGCTGAACCGACCAATAATACCGGTGGAACCTGCGGGTTTGCAGCCACTTTCAACCTGGCACTGACACAGGTAAAGCAATCCACATTTGTAGCCTGTGGTGGTGGCAAAGTACAGATCTTCGCCGCAGATTTTGGTAATAACAGCCTGTATTTTTCAGGCCGTACGCAACGCATTGATCTACCCGGTAGCGCAACCGGCGCCCAGCCGGCAAAGTCAGGCGGTGGAAGCTATGATGCATTCATTATTGCCATGACAGCCGATCTGGCTGGACCAAAACCCAATGCGGATATCGAAGTCATCAAAACCGGTAGCGACAAGCGCATTGCCAATAAATACGTGCTTTACACCATCAGTGTCAAAAATATCGGCCCGGACGCAGCCAGCGAGGTGCTGATCGAAGATACCCTGCCCGCTGAAATCAGTGCTGCAAGTTGGCAGTGCAATGGATTTAATGGTGCCAGTTGCCCTCATGCCAATGGCAGCGGTTCGATCTCTGAGACAGCGGCAATCCCGCTGGGCGGGCGATTGGAATATAAAATTTGCGGCTATGCTGGCTTCAGTAGTACGGTGAGCAATACGGCATCAGCCAGTGTACCCAGCCATACGTTGGATCCACAAAGCAACAACAACAGCGACACCGTTATCATGCAGGACCCACGGTTATTTGCCGATGGTTTTGAAGATCCCACCTTGCCGCCATGGTGCCCCTCAATCTGATGACGTCGGGCGACACCCTGTTTGTTTGGCCCCCTGCCGGTACCTGTTTAAAAATGCCAATTCAGGACAGGATGATACGTAACGGATACTATTTGAAAGACCAGTGCTATTGATTTGAACAGGCCATGAACACACAAGCTTCCAACCCCTCCATCGACATACCGGCCCGGCTGGAACAGGTAAGGCAACG
>CAZRTG010000276.1:0-3186 GCA_964602895.1 uncultured Wenzhouxiangellaceae bacterium | reverse complement strand
ACTATCCTCAACAGGTTGTGGTCACTGACAGCGTTCAGGGAACTCTCAAGATCGCTGCCTTGCTCAAGGGCGCTGACTACGTTTTGCCATTCAGATGCCTGAGTCGCAGTCAGTGTTCTTTCTTGCATTTTCACAACCAGTTCATCTCGAAGTGCAGGCATGCCGAAACTGGTATCCATAGCACATGACATTCCTGTCCCGAAAAACACGAATGGCTTTCCACGGAAAAATTCCCGGATCGCTGTAATCGCTATTTCTTCTGTTAGCAGTGGAAGAGACATTTTCTTTATGCCGTCCTGCTCAAAGCCTGTTGATGTTCGTGCAGCAGCTTGAGCTTGAGCTGCATGCCCGCGTCGATCAGCGCGTAGCGCTGCTGCTGCGGCGAACGCGGCTTGTCGGGGATGGTCAGGTGCATTAGATTCACGAAACCGCCGTCCCGTCTAATCCAAAAAACCATTCAACGCTTTGAACACATTCTCAAACCGATCCAAGGTTCCAGCAACTGGCTCACTCTCTCCATCAAGAATCTGAGGGTTCCGCATCAGGTAATCGGCGGGGACATAATGGCCGAAGTTCGGTGTATCAGCAGGTAGTGTTCGGCACAACGCCTCCACCTGCTTGACGATGCGGCATGTATTCTGATCGGCGGCTGCCGCTTTCTCGGCTGTGATTTCACCTTCCTTGAGCCCTAGCACTTGGTTGACCAAGGCACAATAGAAAGTGCTATCAAACAAATCCTCGACATCGCTTTCAGGCTTTTCTGTGAAATCAGATGCTGTTAGCACTCTCTCAGATTTCAAAATTTGGCTTTGCCGAAGTCTCTCAACTTTACTCTTATCGCCTTTACCATAATCGCACAGGACGGCGATATTCAGGTTATTGCCTCGGAAGAGCGACGAGAAAGACCAAACTTTATCCAGACCGCCGGTAGGGCAGATAGTCCAACGCTCATCCAAGCCAGTTCTTCCTCTGGCTTGCAATGCTCTGGATACCACTTGCAAATAGACCACATCGGATGGACCCTCGACCAATAGACAGTTTTGGCCAACAAATAGCGACTGAGTGATTTCGTAACCGAGGTGGGCCTGTAGTGGGAAAAGTGTGTCCTTGTCAACGGAAAGGACGTCAGCGGAGACCTTCGTCCCTTTTACTATGGGACGACGTGGATCACGGTAGTCGATAACGTCTTCGACAACACGGACATCCTCCAGACGCTGGGCTGGCACCATGAATGGCGAGTGCGTGGTGTAGATAACCTGGTGTTCGGGCAGAATCCGCTCTTCGATATACCGCAGAAGGTCGGATTGAGCTTTGCCATGAAGCGTCAGACCCGGCTCATCAAGAAGTATGATGGCTTTTCCAGCAGATTTTTTGAGCTGCTTGAATTGCGCCAAAAAGGAGAAGAACCAAACAAAACCTGCGCTTCGTTCAGACAAAGGTACCGTCACGCGATGATGCTTGTTTTCTATGCGGATTTTTGCGATTTTTCCGCTGTTGAACGGGGGAGGATCATTGGGTCTCCCTTCGTTGATTTCAATTTTTATAGCCAGGGCATCGTTTTGGCTCCAGAACTCGAAAATTTCATCAGTGATATCGTTGGATGCCCCTTCACACTGGGCTACCAGTTCTTCGTGCTTTGCAGCATCACGGAGTTCTTCTATGGTTGTACCCGCGTACTCTAGAAAGTCGAGAAATATCTTGTCTCCAGAGCTGATCTTCCCATTTGCCTTGTCCGCAGCAAGTTGATTCAGGGATATTTCCCCTGACATCCGTTCAAAATGAGAAGTATAAAAAAAAGTTGGCTTTTGCTTGTTGAGAAGATCAATGGCGGCAAGTACCGGGCTTCCATCACGGAATTTCTCAATGGCTTGCATGAATGCAGTCTGTGCTTCTGACCGATCGGTCAAGGATTTAAGTGCTGCCAAGGCATCCTTTATTGTCTTGGCCTGCTTGATGTCACCTTTTTCTTTGGCATTCAGGCCGTGACGCGCCTGGAGCTTGCGAATGCACTCCTCTTCGTTAAGCGGAATACTCCAGATATTTCCGCGACCGATATAACTGGTGATGGTTATTTCGGGTTTTTCTAGAACACCTGCTCCTAAGAGATCCTCCATGGCTTCGATGTCATCATCCTCCAGCTGCCACCAGCTTTTGGCAACCTGAGATTCCCCGTTGGGATGACGCTCCTGGAACTTGCTTAAATATCGGCGCGGGTAGTCCCGCGTCTTGTCGTATGCATAATCATCATCAGAAGGGGCAATGCCTTGGATAGCATGCAATATCGCGGTCTTTCCTGCCTCATTTTTTCCGACAAGGCATGTCAGATCGCCGATCTGGAATTCGCCGCTGTCTTCAACAGATCGAAAGTTGATGACTTGGATTTTTATTAGCTTCATTTCTGTCGCCCTTTATACATAGTCCTGAGTTGCCCTCACTCCACAACAAACCGAAGCTTGCTGGCATCTTTGCCTTTGCTACGGTCGCTGATGAGTGCATCGAAACGCTTGCGCAGGTCGTCCGGCGTGGCCGGCGAGCCGCCTTGCAGCAGTGCCTGCTTGATCTCGTCGCTCTTGACCTCGATCTTTTCCAATCCAGACAGCGCCTCCTGCACGGCGCTGGCGAACTCTTGGGTCAAGGGAGCCGGCAGCGTGCGAGTGGCCAGGAAGGCGTCGATCAGCTTCTTGCTTGCTGCGGGCAACAGGCCCAGGCTCTCCTGGGTGAACGGGTCTTCCAGGTTCTCCAGCAGGGTTTGCTGCCAGTTGGCCAGCAATTCGTCCAGGTCATCGTCCAGCTTGTGCAGGCGGTTGGCGGCGGGCAGCAGTTCCAGTTGCTCAGCGGACGGGCGGAACTGGCAGTGCGGGCAGACGGCGGTCGTGACCAGGGTCGGCTCATCCAGCGCGGAGCAGCTTTTCAGGCCGTTGAGCGATTCCTCGAAGGCGGTGAGCTGGCTGGTGGGCATCAGCGACACGCCGGCCAGCACCCGCAGTGCCAGCAGGCGCTCGTCGCGGCGCAGGGCATTGCGGGTCTTGTCCTCTGCCACGCCCAGCCGTGCCTTGCTGTGGCTGGCGATGTAGGCGGTGATGTAGTCCTTCTTGAGCTGGGCCAGCGTTTGCCGGTACTCAGAAGCGTGTTCGGCGGTGCGGTCCTGGCTCAGCTTGTCTTGCAGGGCTTTGCGGGCTGCCTCGG
>CAZRTG010000275.1:0-3204 GCA_964602895.1 uncultured Wenzhouxiangellaceae bacterium | reverse complement strand
GTGAATGCCAAGGGGCTTACTCCAAACGAACTGGCACAATTAATTACTTCCAAATTGAAACCTGATTACCTGGTCAACCCCAGAGTTTCAGTCGAGGTCAGCAATTATCGACCGTATTTTTTGATTGGTGAAGTCAAATCCACCGGATCGTTTCCTTATGTTGAAGGTGTCACTTTTTTGACAGCAATCGCCATGGCAGGTGGTTATTCCTACCGTGCCAAGAAGGATGTCGTCTATGTTATCCGCGTCGGTCAAGAAGGTGAGGAAGAGTTGAAGCTGGATGTGAATGAGAAAGTGCAGCCAGGTGATATCATCCGCATTGCTGAACGATTTTTCTAATCAGGCAAGCCCAGACTCTTGAACCGGAATTCATCCAATTACGATCCCTTGCGCCAGGATTCCCATTCCGGAACAGTGCAGGAAGAACCCCTGCCGATACTGGAGTATCTGCAGTTACTGTGGTTCAGACGCTGGATTATCATCACATTCACCGTTTTATCCGGAATCCTCGGCTGGCTATGGGTTAACCAACAAACGCCACAATACATGGCCAGCTCAACCATGCTGATTGGCAGCCCCATTACCGGGGTCACCACGCCGGAAATGATGATGCTGGCCTATTTCAATCAGTCTAAAGTCGTTGATGAACTTGAGGTTTTGCAATCTCGTAGTCTGGCGCGCATTGTGGTCGAAAAATATGATTTGTTGTCTTACCCGGAGTTCAACCCATCTCTGCGGGCACAAGAGAAGCCCGGTCTGCTGGATGATTGGAATCCGATTGACTGGATTCCGGATGAGTGGAAAGACAGCCTGAAGAGTGCACTGAACCGGCAACACTCCGAAATGCCTTCGGAGACTTCCATAGAAGATGACCGCGCCGAACGCCGGGTCGTTACGGCAATCAATATCTTGCTCGGTGGTTTGTCGTTGGCTAACGAAGATTATTCAAACGTCATTACCGTGAGCTACCGATCGCCCAATCCCAAAATGGCGGCAATGATTGCAAATGAATTGCCAGAGGCCTACATACTCTCCACCTTGCAGGCCAAATACGATTCAACTGAAAAAGCCACCAAATGGCTGAGCGAGCAGCTCAACGACCTGCGCACCGAAGTTGAAGATGCCGAACGCGCAGTTGAGATGTATCGGGCCGAGTATGGTCTGACCGATGTGGGTGGAACGGGGCTGGTAGCCGAGCAGTTATCGGTACTCAATAGCCAATTGATTATTGCCCGGGCCGAGCGAGCTGAAGCCGAAACCCGGCTACGACAGGTGCAGTTGTTATTACAGCAGGACGATGGTGGCACCGAGGCGGCAACCAAGTTGTCCGGGGCAACCTTGATTCAGCAATTAAAAACCCAGGAGCTGGCAGCGCAGCAGAAAATCTCCGAGCTGGCCGTCGAGTATGGTCCAAAACATCCCCGGATGATTCAGGCTAGAGCAGAGATTGACCAGATTCAGCAGCGTATAGCTCTTGAGGTTGAGAAAATCGAATCACAATTGCGCAGCGAGTTACAGTTTGCCCGAGCCAGAGAACAGGGTTTGCAGGCAAGCCTTAATGAAGCGGAGCAGGCAACCGGCGCACAAAATCGTGAAGCCATCCAGCTACGCGCATTGGAAAGGGAAGCTGCCGCCAGCCGCGCCTTGTTCGAAACTTTCCTGGAGCAGTTCAAAACTGCCAGTACCACAGGAGGCCTGAATGAGCCAGGCGCGCGGGTGCTCTCCAAGGCTGAGGTTCCGGGCAGTGCGTTCTACCCCAATGTGCAACGCCAGACCATTGCCTTTACTTTTGGCGGCTTGATTCTGGGTGTCATTCTGATTCTGGCGTTGGAGGCATTGACACCAGGTATTACTAACCCGGAGCAAGCGGAAAAAGAATTACGACGTAATGTCCTGGGCGTTATTCCACTGGTTGCCAAAGCGATCGCGGAAGACCAGCCCATCGATAAGCCGCAGTCGGTATATGTTGAGTCATTGAATTCCTTGCTGGTTTCACTCTCCCTCACCAACCCGGATCATGATCCACAGGTGTTCCAGATCACATCATCCATCCCGGAAGAGGGCAAGACTACCCTGGCCGTCTCATTGGCCCGACAGCTTTCAGTCAGTGGTAAAACGGTCGTGCTGGTGGATGGCGATCTCAGACGTGCCGCAGTTGAGAGAAAGCTGGGGCTCAAGCCCAAGGAGATGGGGCTTACAGATTTGGTGCTGGCACCCGATCGCGATCTTGAAGATTTTTTGAGCAAGGATCCCAAAAGCGATGTGTGCGTACTGGCCCCCGGCACAGCAGCTTATGTAAATGCCACCGATTTGTTATCTTCTCAACGCATGAAGCGGATTGTTGAGACCTTGCGTGCACGATTTGATTATGTGATTTTTGATGCGCCTCCGGTGATGGCGGTAGCGGATGCACGTCAGATCAGCCAGTTTGTAGAAACCACGCTGTTTGTGGTGCGTTGGAATAAAACTCCGGTGAAGGTGGTCAAGGCCGCGCTCAAACAACTGGATACCGTTCAGGCCGGCATCGCCGGAATTGTGTTGCAGAGCGTCGACCTCAAGCGGTACAGCCGCGTAGGCTACGGTGATTCAGGCTATTATTATCACTACGGCAAGTACGGCAGTTACTACACCAAGTCCTAGGAGCCTGTCGGCATTCCCTTGCTACGATCAGTCAAACCCGACAGGCTCATGGCCCTGTTTCGCTGATAAGGGATACGGATCCTGTTCGTGAAAATTTCATCATTCATACAGCAGATTATGGCTTATGCCGTGCTGGCATTGCTGTCGATATTGGTGCTGATGATGGCATGGCCACGGTGGTTGGCCAGTTTACAATTCCTTCCAGTTCAGCAGGCCAGAGGAACACTGTATCAATCTTCACAATCCAGCCCTGATTTCCAATCCTTGATTAAACGCAGCGAACGTACCATCGCGATCCATGATGACTATAGCTACCATTCTGCCCTGAGCCTTTTGTATTACCTGCAGGGTACTGATGCCAGGGCCAGTTTGCAGGTACGCAGGGTTTCATTGGAACAAACGCTACAGGAAGCCAAAATTGCCATCCATGGAGCCCCTTTGCAGCCGGATATCTGGTTGCTTATGGCACAGGCAGGTGCGCAGGCCTTTTTGCCGGCCAATGAGATGGCAGCCTTTTTTCGCATGGCAATCTGGTCGGGCAGGGTTGAGCCTACCCACTTGATT
>CAZRTG010000274.1:0-3211 GCA_964602895.1 uncultured Wenzhouxiangellaceae bacterium | reverse complement strand
CCTGCTCCAGTTCGGCCGCAAAGGTTTTGGCATCCATCAAGGCAGATGCCTGAACCTGGCTGCGCAATGCTGCGTGAGTGGCAGCCAGGGCCGCCGGATTACCGGCCAAATCAACTGCAATACGAATGTATTCATCCGTATCATGGGCAACCCATTCGGGATGCCCAACGGAATTCAGCAAGCTGGCACCTACACGGGAACGGTGGTCATCCCCGGTCAAAGAGATAACCGGCACTCCCATGATCAGGCTTTCACAGGTGGTTGTAGTGCCCTGGTATGGAAATGAATCCAGATGAATGTCGATACGGGAAAAAGCTTCGAGATGCCCGAAGTGCCCGGGGATATTGCCATGCAGCTCGATGCGTTCAGCGGAAATGCCTTCGGCCTGCAGCATTTCCCTGAGC
This sequence comes from uncultured Wenzhouxiangellaceae bacterium, assembly GCA_964602895.1. Lineage (GTDB taxonomy): Bacteria > Pseudomonadota > Gammaproteobacteria > Xanthomonadales > SZUA-36 > JAWXBM01. Next base: position 2,807 of record CAZRTG010000274.1, on the reverse strand, counting down.
TGGTCCTGCAAGCTTTGAAATTCCAGCGACGGGTACTTCAACAGCAGACGCGAATTCGGCACCTGATGGAGGATTCTTGCCCAGCGAGCCAGGTGATACCGGTTCAGTTTATTGACGTTATTGAAACTTCCAAAGGTGATATATCCATTCTGTTGACACGCTGCCGGGGCCACTGGCGGAAGCTCACCTACAGGTGAATAGACAGAAAACAAACGCGGCATATAAAGCAGCTGTTCACGGCACAGCAATGGCCCGCGGTCTGGCGGATCCGTAATCCGGTCAACAATGCGGTAGTCCATCGTCGGCAAGCCGGTGGTATTGGGATATCCCAGCCAATTGATCTGCACGGGTGCTGCCCGTTGTGCCAATAAAATCAGTTTGCCGCCATTGCTGGGTCCATTGAGGTCTACCAGAATATCGATACCGTCGCCTTTAATCCGGCTGGCCAGCGCGGGCTCGTCATAATCCCACACATGCACAAACTCATCAGCCGCATCGATACAGCGCTGTGTGATGTCATCCTGTTTCTGGTGCGTGTGGTACAAATAACTGCGCACATTGCGGACGTCGTGCTGCTGCAATACCGGCAATATAAAATAGGCGACCGGGTGTCGACGGAAATCGGACGAAAGGTAGCCGATTCTCAAGGTTTTATCGGCCTGGCGCCGGTTGAAAAACTGGCTTTTCTGCTCGGGAAAATTACGGGCCCACCAATCACCTGCAGCCATATGCCGCTGAAATATCTGTTCGGCCGTCAGATCAGCATCGTAATTGAGTGCAAACAGCGCGCTGGCTCGTGCTGCATGATGATTCGGGTTCAGTTCCAAAGCTTTGTGGCTGTAGGCCTGGCAAGCCGCTGTGTCAATAATGCCCTGCATTTCAGCGCTGGCCAAAGTGTTCCAGGCGTTGGCAATCACCGATTGCTCGGCTGCCGTTGGAGCAGGTAATTGATTCGCCCGCTGCTGCTCCCACTTTTCCAGGCTGGATTGCAATGCGGCAACGACTTCAGCGGCACCCAGGAGTTTGCTGAAGTCCTGTTCGGTGGAGCCCGGATACCTGCCTTTTGCGGTTTCAATTGCCTTGGTCGCGGCGAGCACATGCCACGCGGCCGGGGTGAAGTCGGAAAATTGCTGACGGGCGGCCAGCGTAAAGCTCTCAAGTGCAGCATCAAGCTGACCATCCAGTTGAGCCAACAGGCCCTGGTAATACAAGGTTCTGGGGTGGTTGGGCGCAGCGCGCTGTAGCTTCTTCAGCGCAGTCTGCACGGCGGCAGAGTTGCCAACATTCAGAGCGATTTCCAGTGATCGGGTCCAGGGTTCCAGATCAGTGGCATCCAGCGTTTTCCATAACTCGAGAACCCTTCCGGCCGTAGCACGGTCTCCCGGACCCAATCTGGCAATCAGAATATCCACCTGCAGACGGCAGCGGTCAACGGAGGCCGGCAACTGTGTGGCCAAAGCCCAGGCTGCATCAAATCGCCTTTGCTGCAGCAGCACCCTGCTCTGCTCCAGCAAGCGAGCAACATCCACAGCCGGAGCAGCAGGATTCGATCGCCCATGGCACTTTTTGAATTTCTTGCCGCTGCCGCAGGGGCAGGCTTCGTTGCGTCCGGTCATTGTTATAATTTCAGGAGTTTTGGCTTAAGAAGCAGAATGATACCGAAGCTTGAACGTACTATGTTGTTATCTGGTAAGTCCCCCATTATTACCCTCTTTCTCAAAAGTAGCGATCAGCTCACCATAGCCGGTTTTCGGACCGGAGTGATACCACCCGGTTTCTTGAATCTTGAGTTACCCCGAGACTCATACACTGGTTCGCAGCACATCAAACTTGATGTAAGTTACCCTTTCAACACTCTTTGATTGACACAAACGAGACAAATGTGATCTAAATCTCTGATCCTCAACAATAAATTAACAAATTACGGAATTAGATAGGGTGATCGCATGCTAAAGCAGCTGATTTTATCATTCATTCTGGTTTATCAGTTTCAGGCCTTTGCTTCCGAAGAGCGGCTGCCTGCAGATTTGGCTAAGCCTCGATCCATACCGACTGATGCTTATCTTCTTGGTGACCACACAGAAGGATTGGATGGGTCTCTTGGTACAGGTGAATCCTATTCGTTGAGTCCTGTCGTAGAAACCGAAACCACAAACTATTACTTATCTAAAATACTCGCTCCAACCTCACATATCTTTGACGGTGAAACAGAATCAGGCGGGATTAATCATTTCGGGACTGCCAACGGCACCATTGAAATTCGTGAACTGGTACTGAACCGGGGTGGAGGCGTAACCCGATATGTAGTTGAAGTAGTCACCCGGAATTCTAGCGGCGCCTTAGAGCCATGGGTCGATACCATATGGACCAATCTTGATCCTCCACTTCGCATGTGGCGGCTGGATGTGGGGTCCACTTTCGGCGGTAGTGACCCTATTCAATTTACTGGTCCGATAACAGTGCTCAATTCCGGATTCATCGCTTACACCAAGTCAGCAACAGTAATTGGTGAATACGCGCTTTGGGCAGATACAAGTACGTCTACAAGTTTGTCGGGGGTGGCTCGTCTGGGTGTCCCTAACATTGCAGGCTACGATTTTGCAGGGCTACAAATGTACTGGGACGTTACTGGAGATTCAGCAGACCCTGCCACAATTATTGTCGATAAAGTGACGGTTCCATCGGGCTCTGCTCAATCGTTTAATTTCACACTGACAGGACAGGATGTAAATCAGCCGTTTGCCTTGGCTGACGGAACTACGCCGTACAACAGCGGTGACCTGTTACCGACTATTAAAAATGGAACA
>CAZRTG010000273.1:0-3254 GCA_964602895.1 uncultured Wenzhouxiangellaceae bacterium | reverse complement strand
CTGCTTGCGTCTGCGAGTTGGTACCAGTCCCACCCACAGTCGTTGCGCGCCCTGCAGTTTCATCTGGTCGTGCTTCACGAGCAGCAGCGCTTTGATGAATACCTTGATGTGGTGAGCCGCGTTGAGGCACCTCTGCGCGACGGGGCTGAGTACGCGATGATCCGCTTGGTGTCCGCCTGCAATTTCGGCAACCATACTGACGTTGCCCGAGCAGCTGAGGCGGCGATCGTAAAACTGCGCACCACGGCGTACAACCCGGCAGTGACAGATATGCTCGATACATTGGTCGAGCAACCTCGGGCACCCGGCTGTCAAGAATTGACACGACCTGCTCTCGACGAAATGCTCACGGCCGTGGCCACAAACCCCGATCCAAGGATTCGTGACGATATGCGCGCCCAGGCGCACGAGATCCATGCGCGGCTTACCATCGGCGATCGCAACCTTGACGCCAGCATGCACCACCTGGAGGAGGCGTTTCGGCTGCGCCCCACACTGAGCGATGGTATTGCCATGGTGGGCCTGCTTGTTTCGGCCGGTCTGTACGACGACGCTGAGCGGAAGTTAGATGAACTGGTGCCTCACGAACCTCACCGACCCTTCGTGCGTGAGCGCTGGCGCACAACCGTCGCGGAAATGCGTGAAATCGTGGGCAAGGCCCGTATCGATGCAACATAGAGGACTGCTTTGTGAGCTCAGTTGTAGCGCCCCGTCCGGTTGAAGCCAGCCATCCGGTGGCGCCTGAGCAGCCGACGTTCACGATCGTGATTCCTGCCCGCAACGAGAGTGCATCGGTTGGCGGGCTGGTACGGAACATCCGTGCACTGCAGCCCGATGCAGAAGTCCTGGTCGTGAACGATGGATCGGACGACGAGACCGCTGCACTTGCCGCCGATGCCGGTGCAAGGGTCATCTCACACCGATACAGCAAGGGTAATGGTGCAGCAATCAAGACCGGCGCCCGTGCGGCCACCGGCCAGACCCTCGTATTCATGGACGGCGACGGTCAGCACCGGCCGGAAGACATCAGTCGCCTGCTCGAGCGCATCGACCAGGGCTGCGACATGGTGATCGGCGCGCGTGATGCGGCTTCGCAGGCAAGCATCTTCAGGCATACGGGAAACTGGGTATACAACCGGGTTGCCAGCTGGATGACGGGGCACCGCATCCCCGATCTGACGTCGGGCTTCCGTGCCGTCAATGCACGAAAGTTTCGCGAATTCCTGTTCATGCTGCCGAATGGCTTCTCCTATCCAACCACCATCACCATGGCGTTTTTCCGCTCTGGCTATACGGTCGAGTACATTCCCATAAGCGCCCCGCGCCGAATGGGCAAGTCGCACCTCAACCTGCTGCGCGACGGCGTGAAATTCCTGCTGATCATTTTTCGGGTCAGCACGCTCTATTCACCGTTGAAGGTGTTCATGCCGATTGCCCTGGCCATGTTCCTGCTGGCGACCGGTTGGTATGGCTGGACGTTTGCGCATGAAGGGCGATTCACCAATATGAGTGCGCTTCTGTACTCGGGTAGCGTACTGGTGTTTTTGCTGGGGCTGATCTCGGAGCAGATCACCGCGCTGCTGTACAAGGGTGAGTGACAGGTGGCATTCCGGCAGGTATGCAGCTCGTCATTCCCGCGAAAGCGGGAACCCATTTTTTCAAGACTTCCCCGAAGCGACATGGTTATAGCTTTGACTTGACGGATTTCAAGTCCTATATTGTGCCTATATTTGTAGTCTCATGTGGGTTCTGGAATGGACAAGCACTCAGTTTCGATGCGTGACGCCAAGGCACATCTGAGCGAGCTGGCCAGCCAGGCCGAACAGGGGGCTGAAATCGTGATTCTGCGGCACGGCAAGCCTGCGGCGAAGTTGGTGCCGGTAGACACGCCCAGGTTGCCAGTCAGTCTCGAACGCTTGCGGAGGTTGACGGAAACCATGGACATGCAGCCGGAGGGAGCAGGCGTCGCACTGCGACGGTTGCGGGATGAAGCGCGTTATTGAGACGCGATATGAGCTATCTGGATACCAGTTTACTGGTCGCGGCGCTGACTCGCGAAGAGCGGACGGAAGAGATGCAGCACTGGCTGGTGCAACAGCCACCAGAGGGGCTTGTTGTCAGTGACTGGACAATCACGGAGTTCTCCGCCGCCCTCGCCATGAAAGTGCGCATGCGTCAGCTCGATGAAACGACACGGGCGGATGTGCTCAATGTATTCACTGCAATAATTGCGGAAAGCATGACGGTGTTGTCAGTGACACGAGCCGATTTTTCCACAGCTGCTCACCTGGCCAATCAGTACGGATTGGGGCTGCGTGCTGGTGATGCATTGCATCTTGGCATCGCTAGTCGCGCGGGTCAGGCTATCGTTTCGCTTGATCGCGCTTTGGTCAAGGCAGCGCTGGCTACGGGTATTGCTGCACGCCTGCTCTGATGTACGTACAGGATTCCTTCCCCGTACATATTGGTCTTGCCCGGATGCAGATTCGGCAACCCCCGGCTCCCGCGGGCGTGGTATCAGCGAAATCAGCGGACGGAGGGATGCATGACGGCTGACCTCACAAAGATCTGGGAAATCCTCACTCCCGCTGAACGGCGCCGTTCGTTCTGGATGCTGTTGCTGGTGGTGCTGATGGCTAGCACCGAGACGTTGGGTGTGCTGTCACTCATGCCCTTTCTCTCGGTTCTGGCACGGCCCGAAGTGATCGGAGAAAACCGCTTTCTGGCAACGGTATACACACGATTTGATTTTCAGGATTCTCGTAGTTTTATTTTCGCGCTGGGTGTGGTCTCGATGGTGCTGGTGATCGGTTCATCGGCCTTCAAGACGGTCACATTACATCTGCTCAACCGCTTCGCGCACTTCCTGCGCCACTCGATCAGCGCACGGCTGCTGTCGCGTTATCTGCATCAGCCTTACGAATATTTCCTTGAGCACAATCCGGCAATCCTCTCGCGCAACGTGCTGTCTGAGGCGGACCTCCTGTTGAATCATCTGATCCGGCCGCTGTCGCAGGTGATTGCACAGGGTGCCGTCATGCTTGCCATGGTCATCCTGATCCTCGCCTACGATCCGCTGACCGCGCTGGGCGTGGTGGCGGTGTTCGGGCTGTTGTACGGTGGTATCTACATTCTTGTGCGCCGGCGTCTTGTACACATTGGTCATGAGCGCCAGGCTGCTGATGGCCTGCGTTACCAGGCCTGCAGTGAGGCGCTTGGCGGCATCAAGGATGTCAAGATAACGCATGCAGCAG
>CAZRTG010000272.1:0-3286 GCA_964602895.1 uncultured Wenzhouxiangellaceae bacterium | reverse complement strand
TCTGGTTTTTATGGTGGCATTGTCACACCACAGTTTGTCATTGGTGCCATTACCGGCGCAGCTTATGCACCTATGTTAGGTCTTAGCCCGGCATTAGGTGCTGCCACAGGCCTGGTTGCAGTTGTTGCCGCGGCATCAAACACACCGATTGCTGCCATTATTATGGGCGTTGAATTATTTGGCGCCCCTGTTGGCACGCTTTATGTCAGTGGTGCCTGTATTGCCGCCTATTTAATTGTTGGCCATCACAGCGTTTATCCTGACCAACAAATTGCTTACACCAAATCATCGTGGATGCAGCTCGGCAAAGGCCTTACCGCGGGGTCAGAAAAAATTCATCTTTCCACGGGTTTGTTAAAAGCTTTAGGGCGGCACAAGTTTGGCCGATTATTTTTGCAGATTATCAGGCGTAACCGTAAACGTAAATTTTTTACAGATCTCGAAAAGAATACGAAAAAAAGTGAAAGAGCGAAGAAGAAAGAGTGAAGAGAAAGAGGGAGGAAGAGTGAAGACACCCATAGAAAGGAGTGAAGACACCTATAGAGGCGAAGAGTGAAAACACCCATCAAAAAGAGTGAAGGCACCCATCACCGCGGAAGAGTGAAGACACCCATCACCACTTAGTCAATTTCCTACAGATAACTGGGTAAAAGTACGTTTCAAGTGTTGACCGCTGGCAGTAAAGACCTGTCAAGTCTTCTACCTGACATCGCTTGATATCCGTAGAGGACCCGCCGAATTATCACTGCATTTCTCGTAGCGTGGATCGCGCATTCCAGTGTGGGGTGGACAGTGCGAGCAGGAGTATGTCTTGAAATTGGTCAACAAATGGCGCAATCGTTGTGATGGGTGTCTTTACCTTACTTTAAAACGATGGGTGTCTTTGCTTTTTAATTGAGCAGGCACAATCCTTGGGGTAGCGGTTAGAATAGCGCCCCTTATCCGCCGCTACACCCACTTGCGAGACTCCATGATTGATCTGATTCAACGCATTGCCCAGGAACTGTCGGTTCGCCCGCAGCAGGTCCAGTCCGCCGTGAAATTGTTGGACGAGGGATCCACCGTACCCTTTATTGCACGCTATCGAAAGGAAGCCACCGAGGGGCTGGATGATACGCAATTGCGCAATCTGGAAGAACGTCTCGGCTATCTGCGGGAACTGGACGATCGCCGTCTCACCGTGCTCAAAAGCATTGAGGAGCAGGGCAAACTCACGCCCGAATTGAGTGCCTCCATTCTGGGTGCGGATACCAAAACACGGCTGGAAGACCTGTACGCGCCCTTCAAGCAAAAACGCCGCACCAAGGCCCAGATTGCCCGTGAGGCGGGTATTGAACCGCTGCTGGATGCGCTGCTGGGCGATGCCGGGCTGGATCCGGATACCAGCGCCAAGGAATTTATCAACACCGAAGCTGGTTTTGAGGATGCTTCTGCGGCACTGGAAGGTGCCCGATGGATATTCATGGAGCGCGTTGCCGAAAATGCCGACCTGGTGGGCGCATTGCGTGATCATGCATGGGATACGGGCCGGATGGTTTCTGCCGTTGTTGAAGGGCAACAGCAGTCGGGTGCGAAATTCAGCGATTACTTTGCTTTTGAGGAGCCGTTACATAAAATTCCCTCGCACCGCGCGCTGGCCATGTTCCGTGGCAGCTCTGAAGGTGTTTTAAGCGTGAAACTCTCGGTGCCAGGCCAGGATGACCTGGAGTCCATCAGCGACGTTGGATACTGTGAAAACCGCATCGCATCGCGTTTTGGCATCCGGAATCAGGCGCGCCCTGCCGATGCCTGGCTGAAAACCTCGGTGCGCTGGGCCTGGCGAGTCAAGTTGCACGGCCAACTGGAGCGTGAACTTTTCACCCGCCTGCGCGAATCAGCCGAAGAAGAAGCGATTCGTGTATTTGGTGAGAATCTGCGTGACCTGTTGTTGGCAGCGCCTGCCGGGCCTCGAACCACGCTGGGGCTGGACCCGGGTTTGCGAACCGGCGTGAAAGTGGTTGTCATCAACGAAACCGGTGCGCTGGTGGCGCACGAGACGATCTTCCCGCACGCACCCAGGAATCAGTGGGATGCTGCCATTGAGACGCTGGCTGCATTGGTCGAAAAGCACCAGGTAGAACTCATCAGCATTGGTAATGGCACAGCCTCCCGTGAAACGGACCGGTTGGTAAAGGATTTGAGCAAACGCTACCCGGATCTGCGAACCTCCAGCATTGTGGTGAGTGAAGCGGGAGCTTCGATCTACTCAGCCTCCGAGTTTGCTGCACGGGAATTCCCGGATCTGGATGTATCAGTGCGTGGCGCAGTCTCCATTGCGCGACGCCTGCAGGACCCCTTGGCTGAGCTGGTAAAAATCGAACCCAAAGCCATTGGTGTGGGGCAGTACCAGCACGACCTCAACCAGGCGCGCCTGGCGCGTAAACTGGATGCGGTGGTGGAAGACTGCGTGAATGCAGTGGGTGTGGAAATGAACACGGCTTCGGTGCCCCTGCTGGCACGAGTTGCCGGGCTGTCGGAATCACTGGCAACAAATATTGTGGCCTTTCGGGATCAAAACGGGCCATTCCGTGATCGCAAACAATTGCTGGAAGTGAGCCGGCTGGGCCCCAAGGCCTTTGAGCAGGCCGCTGGCTTCCTGCGCGTGATGAACGGCGACAACCCGCTTGATGCTTCTGCGGTGCACCCGGAGAGCTATCCAGTGGTCGAACGCATACTCAGCAAGACCGGACTGGACATCCATGACCTGGTGGGTAACAGCGCCTTTTTGAAAACCCTGGCCGCCAAAGACTATGTGGACGAGCGCTTCGGCGAGCCCACCGTTCGCGACATCATCCTGGAACTGGACAAGCCGGGCCGAGACCCACGGCCGGAATTCAAGACGGCCAGCTTCAAAGATGGTGTGGAAAAAATTGCCGATCTCACAGCCGGTATGATCCTCGAGGGAGTGGTCACCAACGTGGCCAATTTTGGTGCTTTTGTCGATATCGGCGTCCACCAGGATGGCCTGGTACACATATCCATGCTGGCTGATAAATTCGTCAAAGACCCTCGGGATGTGGTGAAAGCGGGCGATGTGGTGAAAGTGAAAGTGCTGGAAATCGATCCGCAACGAAAGCGCATCGGCCTGACCATGCGCCTGGCGGAACCGGTAGCTGCATCCGGGGAGACCTTTGATCAGCCCCGGAAACCCGCTGTAACAGCACGGCGCCAGCACAAACACCGGAATGAGCCGCAACCTCAAGGTGCTATGGCGGAGGCTTTTGCGCGTCTGAAGAAGACTTCCTGA
>CAZRTG010000271.1:0-3293 GCA_964602895.1 uncultured Wenzhouxiangellaceae bacterium | reverse complement strand
GTGTACACCATATGGAAGGCCATTTGCTGGCACCTTTGCTGGAAGAAAATCCCCCGGCATTTCCTTTTGTGGCCTTGCTGGTTTCCGGTGGCCATACCATGCTGATCGAAGTGGCTGCCATCGGCCAGTATCGCCTGCTGGGTGAAACCCTGGACGATGCGGCGGGCGAGGCCTTCGACAAAACTGCCAAGCTGATGGGCCTGGGCTATCCAGGCGGACCTGCGCTTGCGCGCTGCGCCAATGACGGCGATCCCGGGCTTTATGCCTTTCCCCGGCCCATGACCGACCGGCCTGGTCTGGATTTCAGTTTCAGCGGTCTGAAAACCCATACCCGCAACCTGTGGCAAAAACATGCCGGTGAACCGGGCGCCCGTGAGGATATAGCGGCCGGCTTCCAGCTTGCGGTGGTGGACACACTGGAAATCAAATGCCGGCGCGCCATGCAGCAAACCCGTAGCAAGCAACTGGTGATTGCCGGCGGGGTCGGGGCGAATCTGGCCTTGCGTGAGGCCTTGCGCCGCTCCGGTCAGAAGCACGGCTGGTCGGTCGCCTACCCGCGTATCGAATTTTGTACCGACAATGGCGCCATGATTGCTCTGGCTGGCTATTACCGGCTGAAGGCGGGCGAACAGGAGCCAGAACGGATTTTTGCAAGGCCGCGCTGGCCTATGGATGAGCTGCCGCCTTTGGCGAACGTAGCAGGTTGAGTAATGGTCAAGAGATGGTAATTACCGATACAAGAGGAACAGGCATGGTGAAGGACCGTGTTTTTATCGAAGATCTACGGGTTGAAACCGTGATTGGCATTTTTGACTGGGAGCGGGAAATCAAGCAGGCAGTGAGCCTCGATCTGGAAATGGCTTTTGATATTCGCCGCGCCGCTGAAACCGATGCCATTGCAGACACGCTGGACTACAAAGCGGTAGCCAAGCGCCTGATCGGTTTTATTGAAACCTCGGAATTCCAGTTGGTCGAGTCTCTGGCTGAACGGTGTGCGGCTATTGTACTGACAGAATTTCCGGTGGACTGGCTGCGTTTGCGCTTGAGCAAGCCCGGTGCCGTACGCGGCTCCAGCGCTGTGGGTGTGATCATTGAGCGCAGCGTTGACAGGTCCCTGTGAGCACTGCCTATCTGGGCATAGGCAGCAATGTCGATGCGGAACATCATGTGCGAGCTGGACTGGCAGAACTGCGCCAGCAGTTTGGCGAAATCACGCTGTCGCCGATCTATCGGTCTCGGTCGGTGGGTTTTGAGGGAGATGATTTTCTCAACCTTGTGGTTTGCATTCAAACCCGTTTACAGCCCCTGGAACTCAAACAATGGCTGAACGAGTTGGAAAACCGTTACGGGCGTTTGCGCAACGTGGAAAAATTCTCTGACCGGACCCTGGATATCGACATCCTGCTGTTTGATGATCTTTATGTGCGGCTGCCTGAACTCAGCCTGCCGCGTGGTGAAATCCTGCGTTTCGCCCACGTACTCAAGCCTTTGGCCGATTTGGCACCGGATGTGAATCACCCCGTCATGAACCTGACCCTGGCTGAGTTGTGGAACGACTTCAAGGGCGAACGCGACGGCCTGGAGATTTGCGATATGCCAGTCCCGGAGCCAAAGAAGCTCTGATCGCATCGGGTATCCAGTATCCATAGCCCGTTTGTTCCAAGCCTTACATATTTAGAGACCGGCCACCGTCTACTGCCAGTACCTGCCCGGTTATATAAGGCGCATCCAGGGCCAGATAAGCAACAGCAGACGCAATATCATCCGGTGCTCCCAGCCGCTCCAAAGCGATGCGACTGAGTATGGCTGCCTTGGCAGCCTCATCACCCTCGTTTTCGGGCCAGAGTATTGCTCCGGGAGCGACACCATTTACCCGCACCTGTGGCGCCAGTTCGCGCGCCAGCGCCAGCGTCATCATCTGCAAACCGGCCTTGGCGATGGAATAGACGGCGTGATGTTTCATGGGCTTGGCGGCATGGATGTCGAGAATGTTGACGATGCAACCGCCCGCTTCGTGTAATTGCGCCAACAAGCCCTGGCTCAGAAAATAGGCGCCACGCACATTGCTGTTCATCATGTCATCCCACTGCCAGGCGCTGGTTTCACCTACCTGGGTGGGATAAAAACGCGAGGCATTGTTGACCAGCAAGTCGAGTCGGCTGAAACGCCGGGCACAGGCGTCGACCAGTTTCTGTACGCCCGCAGCTGAAGAGATATCGGCGCTGACCACCAGGGCACTGTCGGCACGTTCTGCATTCAATTGCTCTGCCAGCGCGTTGGCACCGTCCACATTGGCATTGCAGTGCAACAGCACGTCGCAGTCACGGGCATGCAGGGTTTTCGCAATACAGGCACCGATACGTGCTGCACTGCCGGTCACCAGGGCAGTTTTACGGCTGGACTTCATACGTGCGCTCCAACAGACTTACAGGCTATGTCACGAGTCATCCTGCCCGAACCCACCGAAGAGCTCAAGGAATTGAGCCGCCAACTGTGTGCCTGCATTCGTGAAGAGCTGTCTGAAACGGGCTACCTGCCGTTCAGCCGCTATATGGAAATGGCCCTGTACCAGCCTGGGCTGGGCTATTACAGCGCCGGCTTGCACAAGCTGGGCGCTGACGGAGACTTTGTCACCGCACCGGAACTGGGTTCGCTGTTTGCCGGCTGCCTGGCCAGGCAGGTGGAGCAAATCGGTCAGGAATTGGGCCGTTATGACATTCTGGAACTGGGCGCCGGCAGCGGCCGGATGGCGGTTGACCTGTTATTGCAGATCGCTCCGGAACTGGCGCCGCAGCGTTACTTCATCCTCGAACGCAGCGCCGACCTGCGTGCCGTACAACAACAAAAAATCGCCGAATCTGTGCCGCAATGGCGTGACCGGGTGCACTGGTTGAACCAACCGCCAACAGAAGACTGGCAAGGTGTACTGCTGGCCAACGAGGTGATCGATGCGCTGGCGGTTGAACGATTTCGACTGGGTTCCGGTCAGGTTGAACAGATGGGGATTCGTTTGGCAGCCGACGACAGCGCCGAACGGCCGGCCTTTGAATGGGCTTATCAACCCGCACCCAAATTTCTGGCCAGCGCAGTGGAACAACTGCAGTTGGATACAAGCTTGCATTACCAATCCGAAATCCAGCCGGGACTTGGAGATTGGCTACAGGCTGTCAGCAACAAACTGCAACGGGGCGTGGCGCTGTTTGTCGACTACGGCTACCCGCGCCATGAATACTATCTGCCCGAGCGCAATGACGGCACTTTGATGTGCCATTACCGCCACCGAGCCCACGACA
>CAZRTG010000270.1:0-3356 GCA_964602895.1 uncultured Wenzhouxiangellaceae bacterium | reverse complement strand
GGGTCCGCTCCAGGATGTCGTAGTAAGCCTTGCGTTCGCGCTGGATCTGCGCCGAGAGGCTGTAGAAGCGTTGCGGGCTGCCATCGGCACGGGCCAGCAGCAAATCGCCCATGGCTCTGGCGATACGGCCGTTGCCGTCATCGAACGGGTGCAAGGTGACGAACCACAGATGACCGAGACCAGCCCTGAGCAAAGGCGGATCGCTTGACGGGCTATTGACCCAATCAAGAAAGCGGCGGGTTTCTGCATCCAGTCGATCCGCCGGTGGTGCCTCGTAATGCACCCGCTGACAACCGATGGGACCGGACACCACCTGCATCGGGCCGGTAGCATCATCGCGCCAGCCGCCAACCTTGATCCTGGAAAGCCCGGAGTAGCCGGTAGGGAACAGTGCGGCATGCCAGCCGAACAGACGCTCACGCGACACCGGCGCCTGACAGTTGGCAGTGGCATCGAGCACCATCTCGACCACGCCCTCGACGTGACGATCGACCGGCGCGAGCGCACCGATGTCTACGCCCAGCCTGCGGGCGATGGACGAGCGCACGGATTCGACGTTGAGCTGTTCACCCTCGATCTCGCTGGTCTTGACCACGTCCTCGGTCAGCGCCGCCAGGCTCGCCTGATCGCGCAGTGCCATGCCCACGTCGGCCAGGCGGCCCATCAGCAATCCCTGAGCGCGACTGGCTTCGGCCATGAGGCCGACCAACGCAGCAAGATCGTAGTGCCAGTCCGGCCAGTCGCTGGCCTGCCATATATAGTTGCAATTACCGCTATTCATGCGGAAATTATGAGCTGCAATCTCTACGTGCGCAAATCATTCGCCGCATTTTATGCAGTAAATATGGCCGTCTTTCGCTGCACAGTGGGTTGCCTCACGCACGCCAGAATGGAAAACCAGATCACACGACAACTATCCTGACGCGGGGGGATGGCAACGACCCCTTACCCCGGATCATGCAGCCGCCCACTGATGCCACCATCCAGGGCAACACACGCCCCATGCAGGAAGCGCAGCTCCCCGGAAGCCAGTGACAGCGCCAATGCTGCCACCTCTGCGGGCGTACCGATACGCCCCTGCGGGTGACAGTCTGCAAGCATGGTGTACCGCTCGGGTTGACCTGCGAAGCCCGCTTCGAGCATCTCGGTCGCAATGGCTGCGGGCTCAATCGCATTGATGCGGACACGCCCTCCAAGATCCACCGCCATGGCGCGCGTCATGCCGCTCAGTGCGGCCTTGCTGGTGGCATAAGCCACGAAGTTGGCTTTGGTCAGACGGGCATGAATACTGCTGATGTTCACCACACAACCATCCGCCGCCTCAAGCTGCGCCAGCAGGCCCTGCGTCAGGACAAAAGGCGCCAGTAAATTCACATCCAGCGTGCGCCGCCAGTCAGGCACGGTCAGAGACTCCACTCCACCCAATACCTGTACGGCGGCGTTGTTGATCAGCACATGCAGACCGGATTGCCCCAACACCTGACGAATACTGGACAAGATCATTGCCGCATGATCAGGGTCAGAGCTCAACTTCTGCAGATCAAGCTGCAGGTACTGCCAACATGGCAGACCATCAGGCTGCGGGATCTGGTCCAGAGCCAGAACCTGATAACCATGCTCAGTGAAAATCGTTGCCAGCGTATGGCCAATTCCGCCCGCAGCTCCGGTAATCAGCGCCGTTTTGCGAGCATTCATACGTTATCGCCTATGACAGTAAAGACTTGTCAGTCGTTCTCACGACTCACCGTCACCTCGTGACCATGTACTTTCAAGAAAGCATGACGCCGTGCAACCTTCAGATCTTCTGCCACCATTTCCGCGCACATCTGCCGTGCCGTGATTTCCGGTGTCCACCCCAGTTTCTGCCTTGCCTTGCTCGCATCGCCAAGGAGCGTTTCCACCTCGGCCGGACGAAAATACCGTGGATCCACCCGTACAATCACATCGCCCACCTTCAGCGCCGGCGCCCTGTCACCCGCAATCGCCGTTACCACGGCATGTTCATCCACGCCCTGCCCTTCAAAATGCAGGCTGATGCCCAGCTCCGCTGCCGACCACTCGATAAACCGGCGCACGCTGTGCTGCACCCCGGTGGCTATCACGAAATCTTCGGGCTCATCCTGCTGCAGCATCAACCACTGCATACGGACATAGTCCCTGGCATGCCCCCAATCGCGCAGTGCATCCAGATTGCCCATGTACAGACAATCTTCCAGCCCTTGGGCGATATTGCTCAAACCCCGGGTAATTTTGCGCGTCACGAAGGTCTCACCCCTGCGTGGACTTTCATGGTTGAACAGGATGCCATTGCAGGCATACATGCCATAGGCTTCACGGTAGTTCACCGTGATCCAGTAGGCGTAGAGCTTGGCCACCGCATAAGGACTGCGGGGGTGGAAAGGTGTGGTTTCCTTTTGCGGTATCTCCTGCACCAGGCCATACAGCTCAGAGGTGGATGCCTGATAGAACCGTGTTTTCTTCTCCAACCCCAGAAAACGAATGGCTTCCAACAGACGCAATGAACCCAGCGCATCAACATCGGCCGTGTATTCCGGTGACTCGAAACTCACCGCCACATGACTTTGCGCCCCCAGGTTGTACACCTCGTCGGGCTGCACCTCCTGCAGGATACGGGTGAGGTTTGACGAATCAGTCAGATCACCATAATGCAACCTGAAGCAGGCATTCGAAACATGGGGATCTTCATAAAGATGATCTATCCGTTGAGTATTGAATAGTGATGCCCTGCGCTTGATGCCGTGAACCTCATAATCTTTTTCAATCAGTAACTCTGCGAGGTAGGAACCGTCTTGGCCGGTGATGCCGGTAATCAAGGCTTTTTTCATGACTTCTCGCCATTAATAATTTATTCACGATCCAGACTTTCAAATCTATTAATGTTTGTAAAATACGCACTTACATCATCACGCAGCCTTATACATGTATGTGTAAAATAAATTTCTAGCAAACGAAATGAAGTTAAAATTACCGCGTTTGCCGAATCAAGATATCTTTCGGTAGCCCACTTTTTCGTTCACACAAGCCGAGATTGAAACGATATATATCGAGATCCGACATTGTGCTCAACCAGCAGTAGATACGAGCAGCAACATCATAACGCCCCTCCCTGAAATGGCGGTTGGCGACACTAAGCAAGGATTCATCACCGAGCACCACACAGTTATCAACATCACGACTATCAGTTGTTTTCCCTCCTACAACAACCGATAGCAACTGTTGCCAGGAATTCGCTACTAAATAGCATCCTGCTGCCCTAAATACTCGTGCCTTTTCCGACCGCGCGTTAGCCAAGACATCATTTACAGTCGCCGTGACCTTCTCGGGTGACATATCAG
>CAZRTG010000269.1:0-3426 GCA_964602895.1 uncultured Wenzhouxiangellaceae bacterium | reverse complement strand
ATCCTGCTGCTGACCCCATTGGTGATGATTCACAAAAACGCCTATTGAAGTGGGGTGTAGGAGGCAGCCACGCTGCCGACCATCCCTGCACAGGATCGCGACCATGGGTCGCTCCCACAGCATGGCTCGCTCCCACACCGTGGGTGGCCCTACTGTAGGAGGCAGCCATGCTGCCGACCATCCCTGCACAAGATCGCGACCATGGGTCGCTCCCACAGCATGGCTTGCTCCCACAACATGGTTCGCTCCCACACCGTGGATTGCTCCTACTGTTATTTACGCCACTGGACTTTGTCGATGATCTGATCGCCGGTCAGGCCGTCGAGGTTTTCTGCCAGCTTGGCTTTGTCGCGGCCGACTCCCAGATCGTAAACCAGCAAATACTGGATCGCATTCTCAAGTGTGGTGTAGTTGGCTTCATTGGCCTGCTCTTTGATTTCTTCCAGGCTCTTGTTAAAAGCTCTCAGGCTGCTGCCATCCACCGGGATCTGCATGGCGGGGTCCAATACTTCGGCTGATTCCTCGGTTGCTTCTTCAGCGACATCGGGCGTTGCAACAACTTCTACTTCATCCGTGGTCGTTATCAATTCATCAGCGAAAGCTGTGGCTTCGGCAGCAGCAGGTTCCGCCTGTTGTGCGTTTGCTGCAAAGCTGATCAACAAACTGGCGCTTGCTATAAAAAATAATGAAGTAAATTTATTTAAATTCATGGTTTTATATTCCCTTCTTAATCCAAATAAGCATAAGGTTGTTTCACGGGTCGCATCAGCACCTGATGAGTATAGATGGTTTTATCAGACCGTCTATCTTTCCTGCGTCGGCCGTTCGACTGCGTTCATCACTTAAAATTCCATAAGTACAGTGGGTTCCGGATATTCGCTACGCGAATTCCGGAATGACGGCCTAGGGGGGGGGCAAAGCCCGTATCCTACCGTCATCCCGGAACGGACACAGTCCGTATCCTACCGTCATCCCGGAACGGACGAAGTCCGTATCCGAACGTCATCCCGGAACGGACGAAGTCCGTATCCGGGAACCAAAAGCCAGCAGCACCTTGAACTCGCGATTCTCGGTGACTTTTTCCACTCCGGCAAATGACTCAGCCAGCCACGCTTCATAAGGCAGGTGCCGGTTGCACACCAACAGCAATTTTCCGCGACCACCCAGCAGGGCAGGTGCTCTGGCGATAAAGCGCTGTGCGATATCGAGGTCGGTGGCGACGCCTTTATGGAACGGCGGGTTGCTGATGATCAGGTCATAACGGCCTTTCACGGCATCCAGGCCATCGGCAGCAATAACTTGCGCCTCGCAATCATTCAGCAGTAAAGCTGCCCGTGTGGACTCCAATGCTGCGGCCGAGCTGTCCAACATTTCCAAAGTAATATCGGAGTTCTGTTGTTTCAAAAATAAGCCAATCACTCCAGAACCGCAGCCAAAATCCAGCACCTTGCCTTTGATTTTGAGCTGCTTTTTGTCCACATTCTGCAAGTAGTTCAGCAGCAGGGCCGTACCTTTGTCGAGACGGCCATGGGCGAAACTGCCGGGCAGGCTTTGCAGCTTGATCTCGCCCGATTCTGTCTCAAGGCTCCAGTCCTGCCGATAGGCATCCAGATCAAAAGCTTCCGCAACGATCGCAGCCTCAGCCCGGTACAGCACGCAATGCCGCGCTGCGTCCTGTTTTTGCACTTGGGTAAAACGCTTTTTCAGGCGGCTGTCTGCCGACTTGATGCCGGCCTTGTTCTCGCCCACCAGCCACAACTTTTCGCTATCGGGCAGATGTGCAGCAATATAGTGCAACAGGAACTCCAGACGGTCTTTTTCACGTGGCAGAAATAGAATGACGCTGCAGTTCAGCGCCTGCGGTTCAGGCAATAACCCAAAGCTGCTGTTCTGGCCACTGTCAGCCAGGAACCTGTGATCACCAAAATCCTGACTGAACAGGCTGACAGGGCCGATACCTTTTTGGCTCAGCGCAGAAGCTAATGCATCCCGCGGCGGATTGATCAACAACAAAGGTCCGCTGCCCATGGCCTCGGTATTGCGCAGGATCAGTTCGCTGACGGGATGCATATCAGTTCAGGAACGATTCAATGGAGTAAACGGCCAACCAGATCGTATTCATCCGCACTTTCAACCTGCACTTTAACCAATGAGCCCGGCTTCAGATTGCCACCGTCCAGGATGGTGACGATGCCGTCGATTTCGGGTGCATCGGCTTTGCTGCGGGCGATTGCCTGACCGTTAGCCACGCTGTCCACCAGCACTTCCTGCACGCTGCCCACCCGGGCTTGCAGGCGCCTGGCGCTGATCACGGCCTGGGCCTGCATGAATTGCTCCCAGCGTTCCTGTTTGAGTTCTTCCGGCACGGCACCGGCCAATTCATTTGCGGCGGCGCCTTCAACTGCAGAATAGGTAAAACAACCCACACGATCGAGTTGGGCTTCTTCAAGGAAATCCAGCAGTTCTGCAAATTCGGCGTCGGTTTCGCCCGGAAAGCCGACGATAAACGTACTGCGAATAACCAGTTCAGGGCAGATCTCGCGCCAGCGCTGTATGCGTTGCAGGGTGTTTTCGGCTGCTGCAGGGCGGCGCATGCGTTTGAGTACCGCCGGGCTGCCATGCTGAAAAGGCACATCCAGATAAGGCAGGATGCGGCCATCGGCCATCAATGGAATGATTTCATCGACGTGGGGATAAGGGTAAACATAATGCAAACGCACCCAGACACCCAGACTGCCCAGGCCTTCACACAATTCCAGCATGCGGGTTCGGACTGATCTGCCACCCCAGAAATCCAGTTTGTATTTGAGGTCGACGCCATAGGCCGAGGTGTCCTGTGAGATCACCAGTAATTCTTTAACGCCGGAAGCTGCCAGCCGTTGCGCCTCGTTCAGCACTTCACCCACCGGCCGGCTGACCAGCTTGCCGCGCATCGAGGGGATGATGCAGAAGCTGCACTTGTGGTTGCAGCCTTCGGAAATTTTCAGATAGGCATAATGCCGCGGGGTGAGCTTGATGCCGATACCGCCGCGACTGGGTGGTACCAGGCTGGTAAAGGGGTCGTGATCTGCCGGCATGGGCGCGTGCAGATGAATGGCGCTCACCACGGCTTCATATTGCTGCGGGCCGGTAACGCACAGTACTTTGGGATGCACGCTGGTGATATCGGAGGCATTTTTGCCCATACAACCGGTGACGATCACCCGGCCATTGGCTTCCAGTGCTTCGCCTATGGCTTCCAGCGATTCGGCCTTGGCGCTGTCGATAAAGCCGCAAGTGTTGACTACCACCACATCGGCCCCGGCATAGTCCGGGCTGATTTCATAGCCATCGGTACGCAGTTGGGTAAGGATGCGCTCGGAATCCACCAGCGCCTTGGGGCAACCCAGGCTGACAAAGCCGACTTTGGGCAAATTACTCATGTAT
>CAZRTG010000268.1:0-3436 GCA_964602895.1 uncultured Wenzhouxiangellaceae bacterium | reverse complement strand
CTTAGCGGTCTTTGAATCCTACCCACATTCAGCCCGGCGCTCTTGCTGATGTTGATAAGGCGGCCACATGGTACGAGGCTCAGCGGCCTGGATTGGGAGTAGAGTTTATTTTGCAGCTTGACGCTGCGATCGAGAGGGCCGCTCAATTTCCCGAGGCGTACGCGCTGCAGTATCGAGACGTACGGCGGGTTTTGATGCGTCGTTTTCCTTATGCGACCTACTTCGTGTTCGAAAACGGTGTTGTTGAGGTGTTTGCCGTCTTGCACCAACATAATGATCCGTCATCGTGGCAGCTGCGGACGCCATAAGCTGCTGGAGGTGTAAGTAACTTGAACCTGTAGGAGGCAGCCACGCTGCCGATCATTCAAAAAGGGGCCGGATACAATTTCCCCGTGGTTAATCTGCAACAGCGGTACGCAAAATTTGGATCCGACCCCTTTTTGCCATGGCGATATAGTTTGAGCTTGTCATGTGTCTTTTGTGGAGAAACACCTGACGCCTGGCAAATTTTTGAAATCGCTGTCTTGTGTCCAAACCGTAGCATTAAATTTTTGACAGGTGGCATAAATAATACTGTCCGCAAGTGGAAGTTTGTGGATAACACCGTAGTGACCCGCGTCAATGGCCAGTTCGGAATCAAGCGGAATCACTTTGCCGTGCTTCATGTGAGCAATCGCTACCAGGGCTGACCCCTCGTCACGCTGGCGAAGGATATTCTTGAATACCTCTGTGAGCGTAATGCTGGGTACCAACAGCTCATCAATGTTTTCAATAGCAGTAGCGAAAGTGGCGGCATTTTTATCGCCAGCAAAATACGACAACCACGCAGACGAATCCACTACATTCATACGCGATCGCGGTCTCTTTCAACATGGGTATTGATGCCTTTCAGAAACCCCCTCATCTCCCGCATTGGCTTTAATGGTATCAGTTCGATGCGGTTTTGGTAGGTCAGCATCTGCACCTTCTGGCCAGACACAATGCCTAATGCCTCTCGAATTTCCTTGGGGATAACTACCTGGAATTTAGGCGATACGGTTACAGTTGTCATGCACACTCTCTGATCGATGATGTTTTGGTATTACGATACTCTTATCGATAAAACCAATCAAGACGTAATACACCTGATCGGCGGTAAAAACGCCAAGGCGCAACCCGTCTGGGATGGGCGGCGCTACGAACCTGCAGGAATTTCCTACATAGCCGGCGCCCTTTTCCTGCTTTCTCATAATCTTTGAACAGGCATGATTCAGGATCATGCGTTGGACAATCTAAATCACTTATTGAGGATATGTCAGAGATGACATATAGTGTGTAAGAATTCGGAGTGCACCAGTGCCACCGAAAATCAGAGAACTTATTGCCGATCTCGAGCGTGCGGGATTCGTAAATCGAGGCGGAAAAGGGAGTCACAGAAACTTTGTACACCCGAAGGTTTCAAAACCGATCACAATATCGGGGTCACTTGGAGACGACGCGAAACACTATCAGATTCGTTCCGTACAACGAGCCCTGGAGGAGATGAAGTCATGAAGGAAAGCGCAAGATACGCCAAAATTGTTGAGTGGTCGGAAGAGGATCAGTGCTTCGTCGGAAGTTCGCCCGGGCTGATTTATGGCGGATGCCATGGGGCCGATGAAAAAGCAGTTTTCGCGGAACTATGCCAAGTGGTGGAGGAAGCGATTGCCCTTTACCACCGGGATGGCAAGTCCCTTCCCCCGCAAACATCGGGCCGCGACTATGCGAACAAGATGCAAGATGTCGCATAACAACGCATTCCAATCGAGTCGCCATTGAAAGCAAGTAAGAGCAAGACACTTCAAGAAGAGGGCTGGAAAATTGGCTCTGTTGAGCAGTTTCTGGGCTTGTCTCCCGAAGAAGTTGCGTACATTGAGCTGAAGCTGGCTTTGAGCGCATCGCTTAAAAAGCGGCGCAGGCTTGAGAAATTGAGCCAGGTCGAGGTGGCCAACATACTCCATTCCAGCCAGTCACGTATCGCGAAAATGGAAGCAGGAGACCCGACTGTCTCCCTTGACCTCCTGATCAAATCCTTGTTGGCCTTGGGGGCATCACGACGTGATCTGGCCAAGGTGATTATGGAATGATTCAGGCTTTACGCAGCAAAATGGGGTCGGAACGTATTTTACAGGCCGAGTTCGCTGTGTGAGCCAAGGCGGATGAGTTGTAATACTTCGGCGTTGGGCTTTCGATAAATCAATATCAAGTCTGGCCTGATGTGGCAGTCGCGGTGATCTTTCCAGTCGCCACTTAGCGCATGGTCACGGTGCTTTGCGGCCAACAGTTGGTCGTTTGCCAACGAGGTGAGAATCTGTACGAAATCTTGCTGCAATGCTTTGCGGTGCAGACCTCTGGCCTCGCGCTTCAAATCGCGTTTGAACTGGGTGGACTGCTCAATGGTCCTCATCGAGCACAGCCTGGATCTCGTCGAGAGTTACGACATCCAGTTTGTCCTGACGTGCCTGTTTCATGGCTTCAATGGTCTTTTTGTTCGGTACCAGGGTTTCGAAAGGTAACGCCTTTTCATGCGCAACACGAGTCAACATGAGGCGAATGGCATCCGATGTGGTAAGCCCCATAGCTTCCAGTACAACAGAAGCTTCATTCTTGATGTGCTCGTCGATCCGGGCACGCACAACCGCATTAGCAGACATGATTCCAACCTCCTTAAAATGGGCTACATTGTAGCCCACAAATAATGAGGCGGTCAAAGGCCTGGCTCCCAAAAAAGGGGCCGGATCCAATATCCCCCTGGTTAATCAGCAGCGATACGCAAAAATGTATCCGACCCCTTTTAACAAAATGTATCCGACCCCTTTTAACAAAATGTATCCGGCCCCTTTTTCATTGTCGACTGCAACATAAGCGCCATAGGCATGCGCCTTGGCCGCAATCGCCCGAATGTCGAGCATTTCAAGGGTCGGGTTGGTGGGTGTCTCCAAAAATACTCCAAAAATTCCACCCTGACAGTCACGCCCCGGGCAATGAGTGCCTTGAGCATGCCGGACAAATCCTGCTCATAAGCCTCGGGTGGACGGCAGGCATCACGCGCCAGATCAACCGCATCGTTCATCAGGAATATACGAACTTCGCTGCCACCTTCGACCAGTTTGTCGGCCAGGCGCAGCCCGTTCCAGGTAACGTCGGTGCCGTCGTAGGGCTCGTGATTAAAAATGATCAGAATTTTCATGGAGGGTTTCCGTTTGGATGTGATTCAACGTGTGGCACGCAGGCCGAAATGAAAGGGACAGGAATTTTGCAAATCAACCAATTCAATGTTGCGGAATCCGGCATCCCGCAGCCATCTTCTGCATTGCTCGGGGGTCGGGCGAATCGTGAGAGAAGGACCACGCGGGGTTGGTATGTCGCTGATTTGAAAAATGAATGTACCGGACACGGAGTTAGATTCTAAGTTGGT
>CAZRTG010000267.1:0-3439 GCA_964602895.1 uncultured Wenzhouxiangellaceae bacterium | reverse complement strand
TCCGGGCTGGATGCAGCCGCTGCTCGCGCAGCTCCAGGATTTTCAGGATCAATCAGCAAGTGCGATGAGTCGCCCACACTTTGGCCGTCAATAGCTGCGTCATAGACCGCTGCATTCAGATAACGCCAGTTATTGACATAGCCGTGCGGGTTGTTCAGTGGCAATAAGACTACGGCCTGATGTTCACCCAATTCCCTGAGTGCATCAATGGATACTGCGATGGCGTTCGGGCCCGCAGTTTCTTCACCATGAACACCCGAGAGTATCCACACGGCTTCACCAGCTTGAGGTGTGCGTAAGGCAATAATCGGTAAAGCATAGTCTCTGCCCGCAGGTTGCGACTGGCTGATTATGTCCAGTATCCAACCGGCTTCTTCAAGTTGCAGATACTGGTGGTACAAATCCGCAATCGGTGCTCTGCCATCTGCAAAGGTAGAAATGTTTGCTGGCAGTGGTAAGTCTTCTGCCCGCACAGGAGCAGAGAAAATCAGCATTGAAATCGCAGTGGCTGCAATAGAAAGCCGAGGCAGGGGCGCAAAACCCAAACGGGAAACCAGGGTACGCAGAAGGAATGGCATAAGCGGTATTCTATCTTCACTTCGTCCAGAATGCCTCAGGTTTGTAATGTATGTTCCAAGGCGTTCAAAGGAATTATTATGACATTAGCGACACATAGAAAGCTGGCCTGCAGAGTTCATCAGGACACAGGCAACGTCTGCTTGAGTTCGCTTTCTTAAAGGTATAATGTTCGGTCTTTAAGTGTTATCAGACTGGCTTGTTCGTATAATTGATGAGCCAATGACGCTTTGATCTTGACGCCCCACCGATTACCGGAAACCCAATAATGAAAAATCCGATCAGAAAGCTGGTTGATATTCGCAGTGATGTCGAATTGAAAGGCTTGATGTGGAGCACGGCTTACGGGTTTTTCATCATGTTCTCCTATTACATCCTCAGGGCGGTTCGGGATGAAATTTCCTCAGCCGACCGGGGCAACCTGCAGGTTCTCTGGACGGTGGTTTTCCTGGTGATGCTGTTGGCCGTGCCGTTATATTCCTGGGCAGCTTCGAAATGGTCACGAGGGATCTTTGTACCCCTCGTCAACCGGTTTTTTATCCTCTGCCTGGTGTCTTTCTGGTTGTGTCTGATGTTTCTCCCGGAAGCGACCAGGCCGTGGATTGACCGGGTGTTTTACGTGTGGACCAGCGTGTTTGCCTTGTTCGTCGTTACCGTGTTCTGGGGATTCATAGCGGATTGTTTCGACAACAGCCAGGGCAAGCGCTTATTCTCGTTTATTGCGGTGGGCAGTTCCATTGGGGGCATGGCGGGTTCCTCGGTGACTGCCGGGCTGGCGGAAGTACTGCCCGCTTTTTCACTTTTACTGATTGCCTGCATTCCACTGGAAATTGCTTCCTGGTGTGCCAGGGTATTGCACCGCCGGTTCGCGACTGGGAATGTACGCAGTGAGGGTGAATCCAACCGCGCGATATCCGGCAACGCCTGGAGTGGCATGAAAGCGGTGTTTTCATCTCCCTACCTGATGGGAATTGCCTTATTCATCCTGTTGATGACGTTTGCTTCAACCATCCTCTACTTTCAACAGGCCAATCTGGTGGCAGAAGCATTCACCGACCGGGCAGTCAGGACGGCATTTTTTGCCAAGATTGATCTTGTGGTGAACATCCTGACGGTTGTATTCCAGGTTTATCTGACCGCGCGTATCGTCAAGTGGCTGGGTGTGGGCCTGACATTAGCGATAATACCGATCTTAACAGCCGCCGGCTTCCTGGCGCTGGGTCTGTACCCCACTATCGCAGTGCTGGTGGTTGTGCAGGTAATTTACCGTGCCGGCCGTTACGGGCTGACCAAGCCCGCCCGTGAAATGCTCTGGACGGTGCTCAGCAGAGAGGATAAGTACAAAGCCAAGCCTTTTCTTGATGCAGCGGTCTACCGGGGCGGTGATTTGGTCAGCGGCTGGATCTACACCGGGCTGGCGGCTGTTGGTCTTTCAATCGGAGCGATTGCACTGGTAGCAGCACCAATAGCTGCCATATGGGCCATTCTTGGCATCAGGTTGGGTCTGCGTGAAGAATTGATGGCAAAAGAACAAGAAGAAAAAATTTGAAATTGTCCCGTAGGGAATAGATGCGGGTAAGACGGCAGTGGGGCGGGACAAATTGGGCATCAGATAGCTTGCCCCGCCCCCCTTTTAACCGTCCCCTTTTAGCCAATTGGAGCGACTTTATGATCGAATTTGGAATTGTCCTGGAGCCATCGCCAGGGTATACAGCGCCGCTGGCAGCGGAAGTCGAAGCGCTGGGTTTTGATATCATGCTATGTCCTGACACGCAGAACCTTTCTCCCGATCCAATAGGACAGCTGAGCCTGGCGAGCCATGCCACGAAGCGACTGAAACTGGGCACCGGGGTAACCAACCCCATTACCCGTGATGTTGCCGTGATTGCAGCTGCTCTGGCTACGCTGCAGGTTGAGTCAAAGGGTAGGGTTATTTGCGGTATGGGCCGCGGCGACTCTTCAGCCGCTCATATCGGTAAGCGAAATGCGACCACGGCGGAATTACGTCTTTACGCAGAGCGTTTCAAAACCTATGTGGGCGGTGGGACGGTTATGCGGAACACCAAGGAGTCGACACTTCGCTGGCTGGATTCAGTTGAACTGGACCTGATTCCTCTCGACATGGCCTGCACTGGCCCCAAAACCATAGAAATGGCCGTTGATGTCGCTGATCGGGTCAGCTTCGCGGTGGGCAGCGCGCCAGAGCGCATCGCCTGGGCGATGGACGTGGCAGAGCGTCGGCTCGTGGCCACGGGCCGACCCAGAGACAGCATACAAATAGGTGCTTATGTAAACCTGGTGTGCGACCCGGACGAGCAACGTGCGATTGAGCTGGGCCGCTTGGTGTCCGGCATGGTGGCGCATTTCGCGGGAATGAAGGACGTATCGCTGGCTCACCTGCCGGAGAAACTTCATAGCGTTGCCGCATACATGCAGCAGGGCTACGATATGCAGCGGCATGCAAAAGACGGCGGCTCGCACCAGGAAGTAATCAGTGACGACTTTGTCGACTGGTTCTCTATTTGTGGGCCAGCGGAAAAGTGTCGGAGTCGCTTGCAAGAGCTAGTTGATTTGGGGCTGGAGCATGTTTACCAATTGGGTGGCACACCCATTTCGCATCCACATGGAGAGAGGCAACGTGGCCTGGTGAAACAGGCGCGAAACTTCGCATTGGACGTTATGCCACATTTCCGCAAATCACACACCGCAAGCCAGGAACAGGTGGCTTGAAGACGGAGTAGTCAGTGTCTGAAACCAAAGCTTCACCATATAGTTGGTACGTGGTTGGCGTGCTCACGCTGGCCTATTTGATTTCATTCCTCGACAGACAGATACTGGCGCTGATGGTCGAGCCGATCAAGGC
>CAZRTG010000266.1:629-3446 GCA_964602895.1 uncultured Wenzhouxiangellaceae bacterium | reverse complement strand
TGCTACATTTTTATTTTACCGGCTTTCGCCGGTTAAATCCGACAGACTGCTAGAGGGTACAGAGGACAGCTCAATATGGACGGTTTGCCGCAACTGGATTTTCAACGATTGGGCCCACCGGCTGGCTCGCATTTGCTGGTGATCGGTGGCTGTGGCGGGATTGGTTACGCCCTGGTACAGCATGCCGAACGGCTGGGCTTGACGGTGACAATCATGGATCTGCCGCAAGCAGGTGAACGTCGGGGTATTTTGACGGCCGATCACTTCGTTGGCGTTGATCTGCGCGAAGAAGAAAGCATCAACGCCGCGTTCTCAAAGCTGCATTCAGCCGGAATACATTTTGACGGAGTAGCAATCTGTTCCGGCTATACCAAAGGCAACGATCATATAGGCGGTCTCGATACGCAGCGTTTCGACGATGTGCTTTCCGGCAATCTGCGCGGCCCGGTATTGGCGATGCGGGCGATGCTGCCGCTATTGACGCCAGCAGCATCTGTAGTCCTGCTTACCACCGGCGTTGGCCAAATTGGCGCGCGTGGCTACGCAGGTTACGGAGCCTCCAAAGCGGGACTCAACGCCATCATCCGGATTTTTGCGGCAGAGATTGCGCCGGGAATCCGGGTCAATGGCGTTGCACCCGGTGCAGTCGATACCGCTTTCATCCGCGGCGGTTTTGCTGAAGGTGCATCAGACGTGGGCAAACCGGAACGATTCAACGCCGACGAGTACAACCGCCTGGTGCCGATGGGGCGAATGGGGGTCAGTGATGATGTCGTTGGCCCGATGCTGTTTTTATTGTCTGAGAACGCCCGCTACATAACCGGCCAGGTACTGCATGTAAACGGTGGCGCATTGATGCGTGACTGATACAGGTTGAATTTGCATGGTGGGGATAAGTAGTGGACCGGGGTCTGCCCAATGTCTGCCCACTGGCCCGAACTGGAGAGATCGTATGAACAGACGAGATATTTTACGCGGGATGACCGTAGCGGCAGCCAGCGCCATAAGCTTACCCTCCGCTTGGGCACAGGTGGTTCCCCCCCCTGCGGATCGACCAGGACGACAGCCGGAAAAGGCCATGTCGGCCGAAGGGGCGGTGGTACTGGTGACGGGATCCAACCGTGGCATCGGTCTTGGCTTCGTTAAAGCGCTGCTGGAACGGGGTGTCGCGCGTGTCTACGCCACGGCGCGCAAGATGGAAAATCTGCCGGATGTTGTAGCGCTGGATCCGGACCGGGTCAAGCCGCTGGTGCTTGATATCAACGAACCGGAACAGCGTAAGGCGGCTGCCAATCAGGCGCAGGATGTTACCTGGCTGATCAACAATGCGGGCGTTTCGGGCAGTCGGGACGAGCGTAGCCGCATTTTGGCATCACCCGATTTGGATGAGGCACTCTGGGTCATGCAGACCAACTGCTGGTCACCGGCGGAACTTTGCCGTTTGTTCGCGCCGATTATTCTGGCAAACGGTGGTGGCGCAATCACCAATGTGCTTTCGGTTGGCGCCTGGTACTGCGTACCTCAGGTGACCACCTACAGCATGTCCAAGGCTGCAGCGGCCATGATGACAGCAGGCGTTCGGGCCGAATTGGATCGCGATCCGGTTTTGGTCTCCGGGGTTTATACAGCAGGCGTGGCCACGCGCATGTCGGGAGACCACGGTATGGACCCTGTAGCCCATGGCCACATGGTGCTGGAAGCCGCCGCACGTGGGGACACGGACATTCTCGCAGGCACCGGCGTCGAAAAACTGCGTGACGAAGTCCGTGCTGATCCCAAGGCAGTTGAACGCGCGCGAACCGAAGGAATGTATGCAGCGGAGACCTGATCCGGTTTGCGGACGGGGAAAACTATTATACAGACCATGGCTTACATTCATGACGCCAGGCGGAGAAATTATAAAGATGCTTCACACTTTATTCAGAGTTAAAGGAAGAGAAGGAATGGTACGTGCAGCGACCCGTTCATCGGCTTGGTGGATCGTGATGTTGTTGGTATCAGGCACAATTTTTGCCCAGGAAGAGACTCTTGTTATCGGTCGCGAGGGCAATCAATGCGCGGAGGATACGTGTATCAACCGCTTGCATCACGCCATTCCCATGAACATCCGCGCCAAGCCCGGGCAGACGATTCTATTCAAGACACGCAATGCTGTAGATAATCACCTGGACCCGGCAAGTACCTACGTGGATCCCCGGGGAAGCGATTTCGGGTTCGGAGCGGTTCATCCACTCACGGGGCCGGTGTACATTGAAGGAGCGCTAGCCGGAGATACACTCAAGGTTACCATCCTCGACATCGCGCCGGGTCCTTTTGGCTATACTCGGGTCAGTAGTTTCGGCTTCTTAGGCGATCAAATTCAGGATTCCCTGTACGTGTTGTGGCGTTTGAACCGGACAGAGGCGGTAAGCCCGGATATACCGGGTGTACGTATTCCAAACGCCAGTTTCCCGGGCGTAGTGACCGTGCTGCCCGGGCCGGAACAGGTTCGGCGTATACTGGACCGGGAGGCGGCTGTGGCCGATGCAGGCGCCGCTGTCATGCTGCCCAGCTCCGAATTTGCGGTTCCTGCGGCAGTCTGCGGTTCGCAAGGAAAGTACTCCGGAGAGTGCTTACGCACCTCTCCACCCAGGGAACACGGTGGCAATATGGACATCCGCTATATGGGTGTGGGCGTGACGATCTATCTGCCGTGTTACCTGGATGGCTGCGGTCTCGCAATCGGTGATGTGCATTTTGCGCAGGGCGACGGTGAGGTTTCCGGCTCAGCGATCGAGATGGATTCTGATGTCACCGTAACCACGGAGGTCATTAAGG
>CAZRTG010000266.1:0-619 GCA_964602895.1 uncultured Wenzhouxiangellaceae bacterium | reverse complement strand
GCAAATGACACGTGGACCTCATTATGAAGGCCCCGCACACATGCTGGACATTCCCTCGCGGCGTTTCTACGCAACCACCGGATTTCCGCTCAAACAGGCTGGAGAGATCCCTTCGGACATGCTTTATCTGGATTCTCCCAAGGTTTCCGGGTTGGAGAATCTTTCCAATGACATCTCGCTTGCTGCCCGCAACGCACTGCTGGAAATGGTCGACTACATGGTGGAAAACCATGGGTTCACACGTGCACAGGCAGTCGCCATTGCAAGTGTGGCCGTAGATCTGAGAATTAGCCAGGTCGTTGACCAGCCCAACTTTGGTGTCACAGCGATACTGCCTTTGGATATTTTCACTGACGAGTAGTTAAAGCCACTCGTTTCTCGTAACGATACGGCAGAAGACCGAACGGAAACAAAAGCAATGGGATCAGCAGGCAAGTTGCACCTGAACGATGAAACTTGAGTTGAATGTCGCAATCAGAACCAATAAAGAATTTCGATGAGTCAATCAACCAACACGAGATTGACGGGTTTAAATGTTGTAGATCAACTGCCATCTCAGTAATGCCCACTAACCAAATTTGTAGAGTTGCACTTACGAGTTGAATTCAAGAAACAATAA
>CAZRTG010000265.1:0-3514 GCA_964602895.1 uncultured Wenzhouxiangellaceae bacterium | reverse complement strand
TGGGAGGGCCAACCGCATGGCTGGTTTGGATACTGGCCACGCTTTTTGTGATTGCAGGATTTGCATTTCAAACCGCCTACGGGGTCACCAGTACTCAAATAGCCAGCGACTTATCACTTACCCTGGCACAGGTCGGCATCCTGGGTACCACTTACACCTGGGCTGTAGCCATACTGCAATTATTCTCCGGCTCGGTTATGGACCGGGTGGGTATCCGGATTCTGGCGTGGGTGAGTCTGTTCTCTGTGGTCGGTGGTTTTGCTTACGCCAATGCCGGCTCATTTGAAGTATTGATTTTATCCAACGTCTGTATCGCAGTTGGTCATGCTTTTGCCTTTGTCGGCGCAGGCATGGTCGGTGGCAAGTGGTTTGGCTGGGGACGTTTTGGCTTCATGTTTGCCCTGGTACAGGCCGCAGGGGCATTTGGCTCGTTCTTCAATCAGAATGTCACGCGCTACATTGTGGAGGATTACGGCTGGTCATTCAGCCTCAATGCGATTGCCGTCATCATTCTGGCCATTTCTGTTCTGATGTTGCTTTTCATGCGCGAGCCGCGTCTTCCTGATCTGCAAAAACCGCAATGGACAGGCACAAAACAGTTGATGAGTGGGGTATTGAAATCCCTGAAGCATATCGTGGTGCGTCCTCCCCTGTGGTTCAACTCGGTTCATGGTGGCATGACCTTCGGCGTACACCTCAGCGTCAGTCTGGTGTGGGGTCCGATCTTTCTGGCCAAAACCGGCATGACCGTTTTTGAAGGTGTTGCCATTTCCAGTTTTGCCTTTTTGGGCCTGTTGGTTGGTGCCCCGTTGTGGGTCTGGGTTTCCGAGCGGATAAAAAGGAACAGGCCCCTGGCGGTGATCCCCGCCATTTTCCATGCGGCGCTGCTCGCTTACGTCATTCTTGATCCGTCCATGGCCGGCAAGACCACGTTCTTCTTCATCGGTTTGTTTGCGGCCAGTACCGCGATGAACTACCCCATTGCGGGCAGCCTGGTGCCTGAATCACTGGTGGGTACCTCCAGCGCATTTGTAAATACCATGCAGTTTTTCTGGACGGGTGTTTTGATGGCAATACCGGGGCTGGCGCTTTCCGGTGTCGGTATCTGGGCCAGGCTCGCCGGCACAACAGGCATCGACGCTGATGCACCCACGATTGCTGATTTCCAGTCCGCCATGATGTTGCTGGTTTATGCGGTTGTTATCGGGGTTGTCGCCGCCTTGTTGACCAAAGAATCGTTTCCGTCAGAAAAGAATGCTGAAGACAGAAAAGAAGTCACTATTTAAAAGGAAAAATTACCATGTTGGATAATGTCGACCTGCTGTTTACCGGTGCAGACCTGTATACCCTGAATGAAGATCAACCGGTGATACGTAACGGCGCAATCGCCGTTGTTGGCAACAGCATTGCTGCCATAGGGCCTGCTGCGGAAGTGGCTGCCCAATGCCAACAAATCAAACGCACCTTTGATTGTTCCGGCACTTTGATCATGCCGGGAATGATTGATGCCCACAGTCATCAATTCCAGCTTTTGGGCAGAACGCTGGGTGATGGCATGTCTTTATTGCCATGGCTGTCAAAGTTCATGCTGCCGCTGGCAGCCGCACTGGATGGAAAAGATGCTTTGGCAGCGGTTGAATTGTCGGCGCTGAACTCGGCGCTCTCCGGCGCCACGGCAGTGGTTGACAATCACTACGGACCGGTGGACGAAGAAACCACGATCGCGATAGCAAAAACCATGGAGCGCGTTGGTATTCGCGGCGCGGTTGCGCGCGGCATATTCGGTCCTATGGTTGAGGGGGGACGGCGCATGAACAGTGATGAGCGGCTGTTCAGATATACCGCAAAAGAAGAGCTTGAAATTACTGAGGCGTGTTTAAAGCAGCAACCGGCCAGCAGTCTGGTGCAAATCTGGCCTACGCCGGAAAATGTCGTCTATGTCGACAAAGAACTGATGCAGGCCTGCCTGGAACTGGCAGAACGCTATGACGTCAGCTGGCATTCGCATCTGAGTGAATCCAAATTCGAGGTTGAAATACACGAATCGATTCATGGCCAACGACCGGTCAAGTGGTTGCACGACAACGGCATCCTCACTGACAGAACCACTTTTGCGCATGGCATCTGGCTGGACGAAGAAGAAATCGAGCTGCTGGGCAACGCCAAATCCACCATTATTCATAACCCAATCTCGAATCAGTTTCTGGCTTCGGGAATCATAAAGCTGGGTCCGCTGCTGCGTGCCGGAGCTAATGTTACCCTGGGTACCGATGGTGTCGCGGTGGCAGGCCAGGATATGTTTGAAGCGATGAAATCGGCACAGATGCTGCAACATTTGCGTGAATACGATGCCGAGTCAACCAGTGCCGAACTGATGCTGGACCTCGCTTGCCGCAACGGCGGTCAGATGTTGAGAAAAAACGTCGGGGTATTGAAAACGGGTGCATTGGCCGATTTTATTACGGTCGATTTATCCGGTCCCCACAACCAACCTGCTACCAGAGCTGTCTGCTGCCTGACCAGCTCGGTACGCGGCTCTGATGTTCGCCACGTTGTGGTCGACGGCGAGCATATCGTTGCTGATGGACGCTCCACCCGAATCGATGAAGAGAAAGTGGTTGCCGATGCTTTGCAAGCCACACAAAGGGTTATCGAGAAGGCTGGCATTGCGGACCTGGTGCAGGCGTGGAAGAGTCCCGGGCATCACTATTCCCGTAAAGGCTGATGGCCTGTAACAGCCCCTGGCGCAGCTCAAGCAAAGGTGGTGGAGGTTAGGTGGAAATCCTGCTGATCGGCTTGTTGATGATCTCAGGGCTGGTGCTCGGTGTACTGGGCAGCCACCTCTTCCATGTGCCCCGTGTGGTCGGGTATATACTCGCAGGCGTACTGTTTGCGCCCGATTTTCTGGGCGGCCCGTTAGGGGTTGAAGCCGCCGAATGGACCCAGTCAATTGTTGCCGCCACCCTCGGAATCATCGCTTATCTGATCGGCGGGGCAGCCACTGCCTCGCAGTTGCGCCAACTCGGCTGGATGATCACCAGCGCCACACTGGGCAAGGTCAGCGGCAGCTTTGTGGCCGTGTTCGTAGGCTTCTTGCTATTGGGCACAACCGTAGGCGATGTGCCTGCCTAGACGCTGGCTTTGTTGCTTGCAGCCATTGCTACCACCACGGCTCCCGGCGCCATAATGGCCATTATTCACCAATACCGGGCCAGCGGCCCGCTGACCACCGCGCTGCTGGCCATGGTCGCGCTTGACGACGCACTGGCGCTGGTGATTTTTTCACTGGTGCTGGCAGCCATTGAAAGCACCGGCTTTGCCGCCGCAATTCCATTCGTCATCTGGGAAATCGTTGCGGCAATCGGCCTGGGGACGGCTGGCGGTTACGTGTTGGAGCGTGGCGCTCGCTACCTGCAAGAACAGGAGTTAAAGCTGGTGGCCTTGCTGGGTATGATCATCCTGCTCACCGGGCTGGCTGAAGCCTGGCATTTTTCACCGTTGCTGGCCGCGATGG
>CAZRTG010000264.1:0-3530 GCA_964602895.1 uncultured Wenzhouxiangellaceae bacterium | reverse complement strand
ATGAGTTTCGAGCTGATGGATTCCATCAACCCGCTGGTTTACCTGCGCAAGCTCAAAATGGTGCCATGTGCGGTCAGCCTCGGCGGGGTGGAAACCACCATCTGCCAACCGGTGGCCACATCGCACCAGAAAATCAGTGCGGCAGAACGCGAAAGTCTGGGTATCCGCCCGGGTTTGTTACGTTTGTCAGTGGGTATCGAAGATGCTGAGGACATCATTGCGGACCTGCTGCAAGCGCTATGATCAATCCCGATGTAGCCACCTCAGTTTTCTTTGGCGATGGGCCCGGTGATCAGCACTGAATTGGTCGCATCAGCGCCTCCACTCACCTGCAGCAGGTATTCAGGCCCCGGCTGCAGTGTAAACTCGACCAACTTGCGCACGGGTACACAGTCGACGCGTCCGCTGAAGTGAGAGGCTTCCAACAGTCCCTTGCCTGGTTCAACCACATCCGCCCAGCCGCCTTTGCCGAGGCTGATACGCCAGGTTCCCGCCGTACCAACGGAAAACCGGGCCACCCCGGCGAAATTGCCTTCGTCCGGCGTGACACGTCCTGACGGGGTCTCAAATTTCACCTCGGTCTGGGGTGCCAACCCCAACTCATAGGCCTGCCCCGGCTGGAGCATCGGTACTGGGGTATTTGGGACACCCCCTGCAGTAATGCTTACCGACGGGCTGCCCAACAAAACCAGTTCCGTTGCCACATCCACATCGTAGCTGGCGCAATCAGTCCCGGCATGCGATTCATGTGCAAGGCCTGGCAAGGCCAGACAGCTCAACAACAAGCCGACAGCCCATGTTTTGCCGCGGTAGCGCCACGTTCCTGGTCCTTTATTTTCAAAGTCTGTCATCATATTCACCAACACATTCACCATCACATTCATGTTAATACCTCTTGTTCAAATCAATATTGCCAACGCAACGTGGCGTAATAAGTTCGCCCCGCTTCATAAAATCCTTCCTCGTAGGCATACAGTTCGTCCGTCACATTCCGAACGCTGCCCTCCAGTTGCCATCGAGCTATCGGTCGCCAGGTTGCCTTCACCGTACCCAATACGAAACCGGAAGCTGTGCGATCACCGCCAGTGCTGCTGTAACGCTTGCTGCCGTACTCGACCGATGCGAGCAATTCCCAGTCGTCACTGGGGCTATAGCGCAAATAGGAAAACGCACTATGCTCCGGGACGTCCAGGGCTTTGATGTCGGGATTGGACTTATTGTCCTTGTCCAGCAACGTGTAGTTGATGTGCGCTATCCAACGCGTACCGAAATCAACCGTGAGCACGGCCTCAAGCCCCTGGTTAACCTGCTCGCCGATATTCTGCAACTGGAAACACGGCGGTCGACTGCATAGTCGCGGAGCGATGGTGACATTCTCAATGGCGTCCTCGATTCGGCTGTGAAACAACGTGGCGCTCCAACTCAATTGCACACTGTCATCCGCCAGGGTGGCGTTACCTTCCAACCCCAATTCATAGTTGAACGCCGCCTCGGGTTTGAGATCGGGATTGGGCAAGGCTGAACCCAAACGGAAGGAGTAGCGGTCTTTAATCGTAGGAAAGCGTGTCCGACGTGACAGGGAAAAGCGACCGGTCAGGGTTTCTGAGAATTCGTACAGGCCACCTGCTTGTGCATTGATGGTCGATTGCGACGTGAGATCGAATTGTGCGTCCGGACCAGAGGTGACGTCGTCAGCCTGTTTTCCTTCGAGCCGGTCATAGCTCAGTCCGGCCAGCCAGGTCCAGCTTTCGTCAGGTGTGTAGCTATCCTCAATACCCATGGAAATCCATTGATCCTCGTAACGCTCCCAGGGCTCACCGTCATCGTCTGTCTCGCGGTGAATATCGACTTTATAGTGCACGGCACTGCGTAAATTGTGTTGCGCGAAGACTGCCGTTCCCAGTTCCAGGCTCGTGCCCCAGCTTTGGTCATCGTAGACACTGTTGAATGCATAAGGCCGGTTCTGGGTTGTGTATCGGGCATCGTCG
The DNA here is from genome assembly GCA_964602895.1 of uncultured Wenzhouxiangellaceae bacterium. Taxonomy (GTDB): domain Bacteria; phylum Pseudomonadota; class Gammaproteobacteria; order Xanthomonadales; family SZUA-36; genus JAWXBM01. The sequence goes on along the minus strand of CAZRTG010000264.1, from coordinate 1,542 downwards.
AATGAACTCACGGCATTGTCGAACTGGTCCAGGTAGAGCCGTAGCCGCGCATAATGGTTTTCACCAAGACCTTTGCGTGCGATGAAGTACAAACTTTCTTTATCGTATTTGGGCCACTGCCAATAGCGCACACTGACACCCGGCACCGTGCCGGCATACGGTGGGGTGTTTCTTTCACTCTGTTGATTCTGGTAGCTCAGAGCATATTCATCGCTGGCGTTCGGCGTGAACCCGATCTTGAAAGAAATTTTGGCGTCTTCGGCGTCGGAGTTTTCCCGTTCTCTGCCATCTTCCGCCGGAGTGGGCCGGAATCCGGCTGCCAGCGTGAAATAATCCTGATCGTAAAATGACAGCCCAAACTGCGCGTACCACGAACCCTGTTGGGTGCCTGCATTGAGATAGGCATTACCCGTGTTGTGCTGACCTCTGCGATCAAAACCCATGCTGCCGCCGGTTTCGATTTCGAGCGGCTCAGTGGGACGGCGGGTGACCACATTGATGCTGCCACCCAGGGTGTTGGCGCCGAATAACATCGACGTGAATCCTTTGGTCACCGAAACTTCGGCGATATCGGCCGTGGTCAGGCGTGAAAGGTCAATGTTGCCATCGTAGGGTACATAGATTGGAATTCCGTCTATGAAAAGGGGAACCTGACGGGAATTGAAACCACGCACGAATATCAGCCGCTCACCGCGCCCACCTACGCTCTGTACATTGACACCCGGCAGAATGCTCACCGCATCCGCTACCGTCCCGCGGTCAAAGCGCCGCAGATCTTCAATGCCAACCGCGGTAGCAAAGGGGTCGAACCATTCGTTGATACGTTCACCTGTCACCTCAACCCATTCGATCTTGCCAAGATCGAAGCTGCCAACCTCCTCCGTCTGTGCCAGCGCCATGGGACTAACGGCCAGCAATAAACAAGTCGCCCAATAACTCAGTAAACGATGCATTTCAAATTCGCCGTCATATTTGTTTAAATATAGCGGTAAGTTACCTGCACAACCTTTCAAGGTCAACAGTGCATTCAATGAACTTTGAATTTGAATGCTGTAAAGTAGATTGCGTCGTAAATTCAATCAGGAATCGGCTCGGTGCCTCAAAGAGAAGCACACCTCAGTATCCGGATCGACCTCGCCAACGGGCGTTTTGGCCCAGGCAAAGCAGCCTTGCTTCGCGCCATTGGTGAAACCGGTTCAATTTCAGCAGCAGCGCGATCGCTCGGTATGTCCTACGCGAAAGCCTGGCACCTCACCGAAGATATGAATTCTGTATTTCAAGAGCGCCTGGTAGACACGTTCGCAGGCGGCAACCGGCGCGGTGGAGCTACACTGACTCCAGCCGGTGAAAAAATGCTCGATATTTACCAGTCCATCTGCGATGAAGCAGAACATGCAGCTGCCAGGAAGTTGGCACTCATCCGTTCGATCTGACGCTTTTTGTATGGCGTGCTCTGAGAATGCCAGGATGGCATTATTCAGAGCTACTTTTTTAAGCTCCCTCAGCGGCCCCCATCGTCCCCCCCAGCGGCCTCTGTCTGCC
>CAZRTG010000263.1:0-3552 GCA_964602895.1 uncultured Wenzhouxiangellaceae bacterium | reverse complement strand
TTCAAAATGACTTTGCGCAAGATTACATGGGGAAAAACGGAGGAACTTCAGCTTAACGTCCGGTAATACCCGCTTTCAGCTTCCTGGCGAAAGTTGGAAATCCCATGGATCAGTCATCATTGCTGCAAATCAACCGCATGCTTTCGAAGCGCGGGGTGAAAGTGTTGCCATGATTTTTGTGGAGCCCGAATCGGTGGAGGGGCAAGCATTACAGCATCGGTGCCGGGAAACGGGCATCTTGTCGCTTCCGTTGGAATCGCTGCAATCTGAAATAGCGACCCTCTATAGTGCGTATGGCGCCGTGGCTCCCGACGTGGACCTCATTGGTCTTGCACGCACTTTGATTTCCAGCTTGGCTGCAACAAACAGCACCGTTCCGGCCAAGCTGCCGGATAGGCGGATAAAAAACGCCATAGAGCTGATGCGTGAACGGGTTACAGGTGCCATTTTTCTCGCCGATATTGCGGCAGCTGTCTATCTCTCTCCCGATCGCTTTCGTCATCTTTTTATTGCTGAAACCGGTATGCGGTTCCGACCTTATGTGTTGTGGTTACGCATGGAAATTGCGCTGGCAGAATTTGCTGCCCACAGAAGCCTGACTGACGCTTCGCACAATGGTGGGTTTGCAGATTCAGCACACTTTTCACGAACTTTCAGACGCATGTTTGGAATCAGTCCTTCCAGTATCCAGCGAGATTAGCCGTTTTGTTCAAGCCCGGACATTGCTCTGGCCCTAAACTGGCTTTGCTTTATCAAACTTCAACTTGAAAAGGAGCAAAATCATGAACAGCAATGAAACCAACTGCCAGTGCAAAACTTGCCCGGGCTCAACATGCAACTGCGGCTGTCAGAAACCAGTCGCCCCTAAAGCATGCTCTTGCGGCTCTGCGTGTGCCTGTGGCAAAAACTGTGCCTGCCGCACAAAAGGGGACGGGGCAAATTAAATTAAAAGGTGACGGCGTATTAATGGGGACGGGGCAAGTTAAGCTTTAATTAATGTGCCCCGTCCCCTTTTAAGCGCCCTTTTAGTGTTCCGACGCCTGTTTGAGCATATTGAAGTAGAACCGAATGGCCATCAGATAGTCCTCCACCGGAATATGCTCATCAATACCGTGTACGTAGCGTATGGTTTCGGGTGTCACCCGAATCATGGCGAATCGATACACATTGTCTGACACGCTGTAAAAATACCGGGCATCTGTTCCGCCACGAACCATATAGGGCGCCACCAGGCCATCCGGCTGGAACGCGCGAATGGTCGAGGCAAGCAACTGATAGCCGCGTGATTCGGTGGACGAGACGGGTGATGGATCGATGCCGAATTCGCTGGCCACTTCCACGCGCTCATCGTCTATGATCTCTATCACGCGCTGCTTTACTGTCTCGACCGTTTCGCCTGGCAGGATTCTGAAGTTGATTACACCTTGCGCACGGGTTGGAAGGATATTGGACTTGGGACTGCCTGATGCCATGGTGACAGCAGTCGTGGTGCGAATTCCAGCTGCCATATCGGGCTGTTTGAGCATCCTGTTTTTCACAACCGGCCCCAGCAACCACAGATTACTCATGGCCAGACGATCGGCGAATGGCGTATAAGCACCGATGGCATCAAAAGTGGGGAGCATGTAATCCAGACGGGCCGGGAACGGCTGGTTTTCAACCTTCACGATGGCCTGGCTGAGAATGCCCAGCGCGGTGTGATCCGGTGGCTGAGAAGAATGTCCACCGGCGTCCGTCACGGTCAGTACCAGATTCACATATCCTTTTTCCGACACACCGACAATGGCCACTGGCTGTTCAATACCGCCGATCATGTTCCGGGTCAGCGCCCCGCCTTCATCCAGCACAAAGTCAAAGCGTATATCCTGTGATCTGAAATAGTCGGCCACCGCTTGTGCGCCATCAGCGCCGCCCACCTCTTCGTCATGACCAAATGCCAGGTACACAGATCGCTCGGGCTGAAAACCTTGCTGCAACAGCATTTCAGTGGCTTCCAGCAGGCCAATCACACCGACTTTATCATCGACACTGCCACGACCCCACACCACCCCATCCTCAACCACACCTTCGAAAGGCAGATGAGTCCATGCAGCCAGGCTGTCTTCCTGAACGGGTACCACATCCATATGGGCCATGAACAACACCGGCTGCAAAAAGGGGTTGCTGCCCGGCAGGTGGTAAACCAGGCTGTAGCCGCTGATGATGGTGCGTTGCATGTTTTCGTGGACCCGCGGGTAAGTCGTTTCCAGATAGTCACGAAAACCGGTGAATGCGGTAACGTCAAAATTACTGCGATCATCGTTGGAAATGGTAGGAAAGGTCAGCGCTGTAGCGAAACGCTGTACCGCAGCAGCTTCGTCAATGACAACATCGACGACAGGCGCTTGAGGCTGACCTGACTGGTCTATATAAGTAGTACTGGCCCGGTAAATCATAAGCAGAGCCAGGGCTGTCACGGTTAAAATCAGTAGACCGAGTATTTTTTTCATGTGTTTGTTTTCCAGTCTGATTACAGCTGTTTCACGATAATCGAATTGTTGCGTGCAATAAAGCACTAAAGGTGACCACTAAAGGGGACGGGGCGAATTAATCCATGTTTAATTTGCCCCGTCCCCTTTAATGCCAAGGTTGCGCTATTGTGAGAATATGGAATCAAATCCTTTACAACGGAAACCGATGGGCAGGGAATGATGGCCAAAGGATTTATCAACGAACTGCGCAAGCGGAATGTTTTCAAGGTGGCATTGGGCTATTTGATCGCTTGCTGGCTGTTGGCGCAGGTATCCGACAGGGTGCTGGAAAGCTTCGGTGCACCCGATTGGGCCATGCAAGCCTTGCTGATTGCACTTGCTATAGGCTTTCCCATTGCCTTGGCCATTTCCTGGGCTTATGAAGTGACCCCCCAGGGGGTCGTTCCGGAAAGCCAGGTGGACAGAACCCTCAGACTGGGCCAGGAATCCGGTCGCCGCCTGGACTTCAGCATATTGCTGATTCTTTCCATCGTGATTGTCTTTATGGGCCTGGAGCGCTTCGTGTTTTCCGGACGGGATGGTGGCCGACCTGAGCAACCCGCTCTTGAGGATCGCGCCAACCCCGCCGATTCGCAAGGGGCGCCAGAGAACTCCTTGGCAGCACAAACATTGGATTCCCAAAACCTGTCAACAACAGATACTGCCCTGACTCCAATTGGCACATCGGTAGTGGTACTGCCTTTCGCTGTGATGAGCACCGGTCCGGATGACGCGTATTTTGCGGATGGGTTGACTGAAGAAATCATCAACGCACTGAGCCAATTGCCTCAATTGGTGGTCACCGCACGAACCTCGGCCTTTTATTTCAAAGGCAAGAACATTGCAGTGGATGAAATTGCCGATCAACTGGATGTCGATCACATCGTTGAGGGCTCGGTGCACCGTGCCGGCGATCAATTGCGTATAACCGCCCAACTGATTCGTGCTGATGATGGCTTCAAGTTGTGGTCAGAAGCTTATGATCGAAGACACTACTGTCCCGTTAAGAACTTAAATAAACAGGCCTGAATCCCCCTGTTTT
>CAZRTG010000262.1:0-3555 GCA_964602895.1 uncultured Wenzhouxiangellaceae bacterium | reverse complement strand
CGCGCGACAATCAGCGCACAGTCATACCCATCTGCCCGTTTGTGGTGACCATGTTTGAGCGACACCCTGAGGATGCGGATCTCTTGGAGCCCCAAATCTAAGCCGTCATCCCGGTTCACGAGCCGGGAACCAAAATGGATTCCGGATATCTCGCTGCGCGAGATTCCGCAATGACGATGAAAGGCAGAGTGGCTGTCCTTTATCCTTTACCAGGCGATACCGTAATCATCACCGTAGTCGCTGGCGCCACCCCACATTGTGCCGTGTTCGGTATCAAACCAGATGGCGGTAATCGGGCTGTAAGTCCGGTCCACCGTTTCGACCTGGTAACCCAAATACTCCAGTTCCACGCGGGTAAACTCCGGTACCTGATGGGTCAGCTGCAAACGACCCGGCTCGGAAACATGTGCACCAAATGAACTTTGCATTTGGAAGCTGGTGATGTTGTGGGCTTCGGCGGCCTGCTGCACGTTCATGCCGAACTCGACCATGTTGAGAAAAAACTGCAACAGGTTCTGATCCTGGGTATCACCACCCTGAACCGAAAAGGCCATCAGTGGCTTGCCATTCTGCATGGCCAGGCTGGGGGTGAGCGTGACACGTGGGCGTTTACCCGGAGCCACCACGTTGTAGGGATTCAGAGCTTCGTCCAGCACAAAACTCTGCATCCGCTGACTCAGGCCTATGCCCGAGTTGCCGGCAATAAAAGCGGGTATCCAGCCGCCACTGGGAGTGACGGATACCACCCAGCCTTCAGCATCGGCTGCCTGAATCGAGGTGGTGCCCGCGGTAAAGCGTTCATCCGCACCGAACACGCCGGCTTGCTGGAATCCATCCACGCCTTGCGCTTCGGCTGCCGGCGGAACGGTGCTCCACTGTTCCAGCAGGTCGAGAAAAGGATTTTTGCCCTTCTGGAAATTGTAGGGATTACCGGGTTTGACGTCCCGGTCATTCCGGTTCCAGTTGATTTGCGTGCGGCGCAGTGCGGCGTACTTCTTCGACAGCAGGCCGGCTACCGGTGATTCGGGCGCAAACGCCGGATCACCGTAATAAAAATCGCGATCGGCAAAGGCCAGGTTCATCACCTGATACAGCGTGTGAATGTAGCGGGTGCTGTTGTAGCCCATGGCCTTGAGGTCGATCTCTTCGAGTATGTTCAGCGCTTGCAACAGGACTGGACCCTGAGTCCAGGTCGTCAGTTTGTACACATCGATACCCTTGTAATGCGTGGTCACCGGCTGTTCGATTTTTACTTGCCAGTTGCTCAGATCTTCCAGGGTGAACAGACCACCGTGTTCGCGGGTACTGCTGACGATTTCCTGGGCGATATCACCGCGGTAAAAGCGGTCGTAAGCGGCATAGATCGCATCTTCGCGACTCTTGCCCGCTGCCAGTGCTTCCGCTTCGGCATCCACCAGTTTCTGCAATGTCGCCAGCAATTCAGGTTGGCGGAAAATCTCCCCACCCACCGGTGCCGCTCGCTGACTGGGGTCATCCTCGTTCAGATGCGGCAGGAATACGCGTTTGGAATCCGGCCACTGGCTGAGTATGGAACGGCGCCGTTCGATGTTGTCTGCCTGTACGGTTTCAATGGGATAGCCATCGGCCATTTGCATGGAAGGCGCCAGAACCTGAGCCAGGCTGAGCTTGCCGTAGGTGGCCAACATCACCATCAGTCCACCGGGTGTACCGGGAGTAACGGCGGCCAGAGGTCCGAATTCAGGAGGGTATTGCATGCCCTGGTCTTTGAAAAATTCAACTGTGGCACCGGTGGGTGCAACACCAAGGGCATTGATACCCTTGATCTCGCCCGTATGCGGGTTGTAGATCAGCGCCTGGGTTTCGCCACCCCAACCCAGCGTATCCCACATGGTGGAAGTGGCACCCAACATGGCACAGGCTGCGTCAACCGCGTTGCCGCCCTGGGCAAACATCATGGCACCCGCTGTTGCGGCCAGGGGTTTGCCGGTCACGGCGACCCAATGTTTGCCGTGCAATACCGGCTTGGCAGTCTGTTGTGCAAATAAACTGCCTGGCATAAGTAAAAACCCACACAGCATCATGGCCAACGTCATTTTCAAAGAACAATGCGTCAAGGGCGGCGTCTGCGGCATAAAAGTCTTCCTGAAATTGAGGATATTGCGGACCAGGGCCAGCATAACAAAGGTTTTTTTTCGTTGCTGATCTGGCTCATGTCCTTCGGCTTGTATACAGTCCATGATATTGGAATGCTTTTGAGCCTGGGAGACTGACTTATGAAAATACATCCATCTTTAATTTCTACCCTGACGGGATTGATCATGGTTTGCGGCCTGCTGGTTGCCTGTGGCGGTGACGAACCGGTGAAGGGCTTTGTTCTGCCAGCCGGTGATGCCGAGCACGGCAAGGAGGTCTTTATCGCCTTCAATTGTCTTGGCTGTCATGATGTTGCCGGAGTCGATCTTCCCGAGCGTACGAACAAGCCACCCTTCGTAATACAACTGGGCGGTGAGGTGGTGCGTGTCAAGGATTATGGCGAGTTGCTGACTGCTGTTGTCAATCCCGAACATGTGATCTCACCCAAGTACCAGACCATGCTGATGACGCTCGGAAAGGATCCGAAGCAGTCTCCGATGCCACGTTTTGATGACGTCATGACGGTCACCGAGTTGATCGACCTGGTGGAGTTTTTGCACGGACAGTACACCAAAACAGCACCCAACTACTATCGGGGCCATTACTACCAGTCTGACCTCAGGCGCGCCAAAAAATAGGCATACCACCTGCAACGAAATCAAAGAGGCTGCTTCAGAGGCCGTGGTCCAGTTGCCGTAGCGCGTTGGCGAGTTCGCTGATGTGCGCATCTTCGGCACCAAGTTCAATCAGCGCCTGCTCCAACTGCAGCAGATACTCGCTGTTCGGGCCACTGGGGCCGTGAGAGTTGAACACCTGTCGGGCTATTTCGGCCGTGCTGGCTGCACCGAGGTAATTCACATTCTCGGTCGTGGCGTGGTACACCGTGCCCATTACCGACTCAGTCCGGGTGAAATGCAATTCCAATTGCTCGCGCTCATAACCGCCCTGCTCACGATGATCGAGCTGAGCCATTACCTCGTCCTGCGACCAGGTTTCCAGCCGATAAGCACGACCCCAGCAAATCGCTCCCGGTTCTTTGATCAGTGTAACCACACGTCCCGGTGCACCGGGCACTCCGCGGTGGTCGGTAGAACCCTGCCAGAACCGCCGTGACCAATCGCGGATAAAGGCGGGCCTGCTTTCTGCAAAAGGAAATCCGGTACGCCAGATCAACGAGCCATAACCAAAAATCCAGCAGACCGGTTTGTTTTGTAAGTGATCGTTCATGTCATTGCTCATTTTATCGAACCGGCGCCTGTTAACACCATTTGAATCGCGGCTGTTGCTAGAATGCGGCAGCAACACAACAGGAACGAATTCAGATGGAAATTGCGGTATACGAAAACGGTGAAATCAAGGTCCTCCACATCGAAGGTGCTCTGGATGGACAGTCGGCCCCCACTGCAGAAGCTGCTTTGAGCGGTCTGGTCAGCGCTGGTG
>CAZRTG010000261.1:0-3637 GCA_964602895.1 uncultured Wenzhouxiangellaceae bacterium | reverse complement strand
CGAAAAATTACTGTGTATGGATGTGCGCTCATCGGAACTGACCAAATACGCCGCCAATACCATGCTGGCCACCAAAATCAGTTTGATGAATGAACTCTCCAACCTGGCGGAACGGGTGGGTGCGGATATCGAGCAAGTACGTATCGGCATGGGCTCTGACCCACGCATTGGCTACTCATTTATCTATCCCGGTGTAGGTTACGGCGGTTCCTGTTTTCCCAAGGATGTACGTGCACTGGAGCGTACGGCCCGGCAGTTTGGTTATGAGGCTGAGTTGTTGCGGGCCGTTGAGGCGGTCAATAACCGACAGAAAACCAAGGCATTTGAAATACTGGACCGCCACTTCGGTGGTGAACTGTCGGGCCTGAAGATTGCGGTTTGGGGTTTGTCTTTCAAACCCAATACCGATGACATGCGTGAAGCACCTGCATTGAACCTGATTGATGCCTTGTTGGCCGAGGGCGCCAACGTTTGTGCGCACGACCCGGAAGCGATGGCAGAGGCTGCTCGTCTGTACCCACAAGACAGTGGTTTCAGTCTGGCAGATGACCCGTACCAGGCCGCCCGGGACGCGGATGCACTGGTATTGATGACCGAATGGAAACTGTACTGGGCTCCCGATTTTGACCGTTTGCACCAATTGATGCAGCAGCCTGTTATGGTTGACGGTCGCAACATCTGGTCGCCGCCCATCGTTCGCCGCCGCGGCTTCACCTATTACGCCATTGGTCGGCCCTGAATGAGTTTGCAGAACAGATAAACTGAGCAAGTTTGATGAATGGATCAGCTGACTCATAACAACTGACCCGATAACCGGTTTGAAAAGGAACAGCAGATTGATGAAAAAGGCCCTGATTACAGGCATCACCGGTCAGGATGGTGCTTATCTGGCGGAGTTTTTGTTGGCCAAGGGTTACGAAGTACACGGGATCAAACGCCGTGCATCTTCGATCAATACCCAGCGCATCGATCACCTCTACGCCGATCCGCAGGACCGTGGCGCACGTTTGCGTTTGCATTATGGTGATATGACCGATGGATCATCGCTGCAACGCACCCTGCAGGCCGTACAGCCCGATGAAATCTATAATCTGGCGGCACAGAGCCATGTTGCTGTTTCTTTCGAAGAGCCCGAGTACACCGCCGAATCGGATGCGGTGGGAACGCTGCGTTTGCTGGAAGCCATCCGCAACCTGGGCTTGCAGGATTCCTGTCGTTTTTACCAGGCTTCAACCTCGGAGCTGTTTGGCAAGGTGCAAGAAACGCCGCAGCGGGAAACAACGCCGTTTTATCCACGTTCACCTTATGGTGTTGCCAAGTTGTACGCCTATTGGATCGTGGTGAACTATCGTGAATCCTATGGCCAGTTTGCCTGCAACGGTATCCTGTTCAACCACGAGTCACCCTTGCGTGGCGAAACCTTTGTGACACGAAAAATCACCCGCGGACTGGCGCGCATCGCATTCGGTCTGGATGATTGTGTTTACCTGGGAAACCTGGAAGCATGGCGCGATTGGGGTCATGCACGGGATTACGTAGAAGCGCAATGGTTGATGCTGCAGCAGGACCAACCCGACGATTATGTGATCGCTACCGGAGTACAACGCTCGGTGCGTGATTTTGTCAATGCAACAGCACGCCATATGGGTTTGGTGCTGGAGTGGCGCGGTCAGGGTGAAGACGAACATGCGGTGCTCATCGATAGCGCCAGTGCAGAATTTTTGTGTCGTAAAGGCGATGTGTTGGTGCGCATCGATCCAAGGTATTACCGTCCCGCAGAAGTGGAAACCCTTTTGGGTGATGCCTCCAAAGCCGAGCGTGAACTGGGCTGGAAGCCGCGTACCTCCTTTGACCAACTGGTACAGGAAATGGCCCTGTCTGACCTGAAGCTCGCACAGGAAGAAGCCCTGGTGAAGCAACACCGCTGCAAGGACTGAGTACAGACAGATGAATTCCAATATGCACCTGTTGCCGGAAACCCCTCCGCGTGTTTTTGTTGCAGGCCATCGTGGTATGGTCGGTGCAGGTTTGTTGCGGGCTTTGGTCCGGGCCGGGCACTACGAGCTGATACTGAAAGACCGGAATGAACTGGACCTGACACGCCAGTCTCAAGTAGAACAATTTTTTGGCGATGAATGCATTGAGCAGGTCTATCTGGCTGCTGCCAAAGTGGGCGGCATAAAGGCCAATAACCATTTCCCGGCAGATTTTATCCGTGAGAATCTGTTGATACAGACGCATGTCATTGATGCTGCCTTTCGCAGCAAAGTCGGCAGGCTGTTATTCCTCGGTAGCTCCTGTATTTATCCACGCTTGGCCGAGCAGCCGATAAAAGAAGCTGCACTGTTAAGCGGTGAACTGGAGCCCACCAATGAAGCTTACGCGGTAGCCAAGATTGCAGGGCTGAAAATGTGTGAAGCCTACCGGCGTCAGCACGGTTGTGATTTTCGCAGCATCATGCCAACCAATCTGTATGGACCACATGACAATTTTGATCCGGAAACCAGTCATGTGTTGCCGGCTTTGCTGCATCGTTTTTATTGCGCAAAGCGTAATGGTGATGCCAGCGTTCGTGTTTGGGGCAGTGGCAAACCAAGGCGGGAATTTCTGCATGTGGATGATATGGCCAGCGCCTGTTTGGCAGTCATGAACATGCCAGGCGACGATTTCTGGCCGCGGTTACCGGGCCGGAATGCCCATATCAATGTGGGTTGTGGCAAAGACGTGGCCATTGCGGAATTGGCAAAGATGATTGCAAATGTGACAGGATTCGAAGGTGAGATCGAGTTCGACCCCTCACAGCCGGATGGCACGCCGCGCAAACTTTTGGATGTGGGCTTGCTCCGGTCCATGGGCTGGACTGCCAGCATTTCCCTGGCGGATGGCCTGAAAGCTACTTACGACTGGATGGTCAGCGAACTGCAAGAGGATTAACAGCTTCCGTGAGCAAGTCATTACAGGATCAGTTACTGGCATTGGGTCTGGCTAAAGAAAAGGCCAGCGACAGAACCAGGGACAAAACCGGGGACAAAATCCGGGAAAAATCCAGGCACACACCCAATCACCCGCCCAGGTCTGGCCAACATTCAAAAACGCAGAAAGAAGCGAACAAACCGCGGTCGCAACGCAATGCTGCAAGAGACCCGAAATCAACCGGCGATATTTCTCTGGAACAGGCTTACCGGATTCGCGCGAGTGTGGAAAAGACGGAGAAACAAAAAGCCCACGAACGCAAAATGGAAGAAGAACGCAAACGTGCGGTCATTAACAGACAAATCCGGGCCATCATCGACGCACACCGACTCAACCTGGCCGATGCCGAGGAAGCACGCTATTTCATGTACAAGGACCGCATCCGCAAGGTTCATGTCAATGCAGAACAGTTGCAACAGCTCAATGAAGGCCAATTGGGAGTGGTCTATCTGGGAGGCGGTTACCACATACTGGCCAGCGAACATATCGAAACTGTACGGAATATTTCACCGACCCATGTGCCCGACCTTTTGGCCGGGGCTGATGATGACGATGATCTGGGGGCGGCCTTTGAGCAATCATCAGGAAGCTCTGAATAATTCATCCTTGAATTATCAGAGTACGCAAAACAAAAAGTGTCATTTTTGTTTTGCTTCATTTTCAA
>CAZRTG010000260.1:0-3657 GCA_964602895.1 uncultured Wenzhouxiangellaceae bacterium | reverse complement strand
CTGGAACAAATCGCCCGCGCCCTGCAACAGGCGGGCATTGAAGCGCAGGCAGTGAAAATTGACCCGTTGCAGGAACGCCCCGTGGTGCGTGACCTGATGGCACTGACGCGGGCTTTGAGCCATCCCGGTGATCGCATTGCCTGGCTGGCCATCATGCGTGCGCCCTGGGCTGGCTTAAGCGTGGCCGAAATGCATGCGGTGGCGGGCGACTTGCTCAAACGGGATCTGTTGAGCTGTTTGCAGGAAGCAGCTAAGAAGCCGGCCACATCTGAACTGCATGCACGTCTGAATCGACTGGCCATTGTGATGACACAGGCCGAAGCCCACCGCGCCCAACGCAGCCTGCGCGAGCGGGTTGAGCAGGCCTGGCTAAGCCTGGGCGGCCCGTTGTGTTATGCGTCTGCGGACGAGCTGGAGCACGCCCGTACCTTCCTGGATCTGTTGCAGGAACTGGAACAGCAAGGCACTGAAGACCTCGAAACCCGCCTTGGTCGTCATCTGCAGGAACTTTATGCCATTAGTTCGGCTTCCCGCTTGCAATTGATGACCATCCACCAGGCCAAAGGCCTGGAGTTCGATGTGGTGATCGTGCCCGGCATGGCGCGCAGGCCGCGCGGTGATGACAAAACCCTGGTGGCTTTGCAGGAGTTTCACAACGAAGACGGCGGGGACAGCAGTCTGCTGGCGCCACTGCCAGCGCGCATCAAACCCGAGGCCAGCCTGTACGAATACCTGCGCGCCGTTGAGATCGAGCGCAGCGCATTTGAACAACAGCGCTTGCTGTACGTGGCCTGTACCCGCGCCAGTCACCAGTTGCATTTACTCGGCAAGTACAGCAATTCAAAAAGCAAAGGCATTTATGCGGCCTCAGGCAGCCTGATGGAATTGCTGTTCCCGGCTTTTGAGGCCGTCATTGACCTGCAGACGGATGAGCCAGGTGAAAGCGACGCCAGCGATGACAACGATGTCAACGAAGATGCATTCGTCGAGCCCAAAGCCTACCCGCTGCTGCAACTGCAAGGCGCACCGTTATTGGCGCTTCCCGAAATTCCTGAACAACCGGAGGATACTTGCCAACTGCCGGAACTGCCTACGCGTAAAAGCGTGGCTTTGGGTGGTGCGGTTCACGACTGGCTGGAGTTGATCCACGACCACTGGCAACTGGGCTGGGATGCCGATTGGTTTGAACAGAACTCAGCGGCCCTGGAAAGCAGCTTACGACGTGCCGGCTTCAGTGCTGCAGAAGCGGCCAGGCAATTGCCCGACCTCAAACACATGTTGATCCAGAGCATCAGCAGCGAACCGGGCAGGGCAGTCATCAGCCCCGACGACAAACAGCAATCATGGACCGAACTGCCGCTGCTGCACCGCGAGGGCAACCGCATCAGCAAACACATCATCGACCGGCTGTACCAGGCTGAAAACGGCGAACTGGTCATCGTGGATTACAAAACCGGCACTGAAAGCCTGGAGGCACGTGAGCACTGGGCCAGCCAGTTGCAGCGCTATAAAGATTTGCTGCAACGCCTGGATTCAGTCAGCGTGTCGAGCACCCTCATTTTCCAGGTCAGCGACAATCAGCTTATTGATTTGAGCAATGAAACGGGTTGTCTGGATAGACCATGAAAGGAGTCAAGTTGCGATAATCATTCAAAGTGGTACAAAACATTCATATTGTCCCATTTTTAGGCTTGATATTGCAATGTATAGCATTACAATGTATTCTCACTAATTACATCTGAATATGATACGTTCATTCAAACACAAAGGCCTTGAACGATTCTTTAGAAAAGGCGACCACAGAGGCATTATCGCCAAATCCGAGATGCGGATTGAACGATTGCTTGACCGGTTGGATGTGGCTGTAAGGCCAGAGGATATGAACATTCCTGGATACAGGTTCCATCCACTAACCGGTAGCCGCAAAGGAACTTACTCTGTGGTTGTTACGGGTAATTGGCGTATCACTTTCGGATTCAGGGGTGAAGATGCTGTTGATGTTAATTTGGAGGACTATCACTGATGAAGAGCATGCGGGACCCAAAGCGCCGGCCTACACATCCAGGCGCAATCTTGCGAGAAGATGTGCTCCCGGCCCTTGAAATGACTCAGACCGAATTTGCGCAGAGGATTGGCGTATCCCGGCTTTCGGTTTCAGAGCTTTTGCATGAAAAACGCAGCATGACTCCAGAGATGGCCGCACGTGTTGCAAAATTGCTCAACACCACGCCAGAAAGCTGGCTTCGTATGCAGCAAGCCGTTGATTTGTGGGAAGTCACTCAACAACCAGAAAAGCTGGCGGGCATCAAGCCGATCGAGTCTGATTTGGCCTCAGCATAAAAAAAGAGTGTCATGATTTGCTCAAAATTACCATGATATTCGAACACTAATGTTTTGTATTTCATGGTATATTCATTGCCATGATCAATCGACAGGATCTTCTGCACGAACTGAAAGACGCACTCAGGCGCAGTCGTGTTGTCGTGCTCACCGGACCGCGGCAATGCGGTAAGACTACTCTTGCGCGGCAATTGCTGAGTGTTGAATCGCCCAACTATTTCGACCTGGAAGATCCCGTCAGCCTGGCCAGGCTGGAACAGCCCATGACAGCCCTGCAGCCGCTGGAAGGCCTGGTTGTGATTGATGAAGTCCAAAGGTGTCCTGATCTGTTTCCCGTACTGCGCGTGTTGGTAGATCGGCCTGGCAACCCCAGTCGATTCCTGATTCTGGGCAGTGCGTCTGGCGAACTGCAGCGCCAAAGCTCGGAAAGCCTGGCCGGACGAATCGAGCGCGTTTCCATCGGCGGTTTTTCGCTGGCCGAAATCGGTAACGAACTGGCGGAAGACTTGTGGCGCCGTGGAAGTTTCCCACTGTCTTTTTTGGCCTCTGCGGAAGAAGACAGTATGCGCTGGCGACTGGAATTTATTCAAACCCTGTTGGAACGTGATTTGCGGCAATGGGGGGTTCGAGTGCCAGCCGTTACGCTGCGACGATTCTGGACCATGCTGGCGCACTATCACGGCCAGATCTGGAACGCTGCAGAGCCCGCCAGGGCCATGGGGGTGAGTGAGCCCAGCATCAGGCGTTACCTGGATTTATTGACTGATGCACTGATGGTGCGTCAACTGCAGCCCTGGCATGCCAACCTGAAAAAGCGGCAGGTGAAGGCCCCCAAGGTATATGTGCGTGACAGTGGTTTATTGCATGCGCTACACCGGATCGATTCAACCAAAGCTTTGCTGGAACATCCGAAAGTCGGTGCCTCCTGGGAAGGTTTTGCCATTGAACAGGTACTGATGACGCAAGCGCACGATGAGGCATTTTTTTGGGCCACGCACCAGGGAGCAGAAATCGATCTGATACTGAAAAATGGAGAGCAACTGTATGGCGTGGAGTGTAAACGTGCAGATGCGCCACGATTCACGCCTTCAATGCGCCATGCCATTGATGACCTGAAACTGACAAAGATAGCTGTAATTTATCCCGGAACCCGACGTTACCCGATCAACGATCTCGTAGAGGCAGTACCGCTAGGAGAATTGCAGCAAAAAAATGTTCTGTTCACTGGCAATGATTGATCCTGTATCGAGTTCCACCGCATGACCAACTTAGAATCTAACTCCGTGTCCGGTACATTCATTTTTCAAATCAGCGACA
>CAZRTG010000259.1:0-3741 GCA_964602895.1 uncultured Wenzhouxiangellaceae bacterium | reverse complement strand
CGATCAGCCAGAATCGCGACCATGGGTCGCTCCCACATGCAGGAGGCAGCCACGCTGCCGACCATTCACCCAAATCGCGACCATGGGTCGCTCCCACATGTAGGAGGCAGCCACGCTGCCGACCATTCACCCAAATCGCGACCATGGGTCGCTCCTACAGCAATGCGGTTCTTGCGGTAATTATTCAGGCCAGGGTTTCTGCGACGAGTTTGGCCGCCAGTGCAAGCAGGATGATGCCGAACGCACGGTCAAACCACACGGCGTGTTTTTGCAGCGCGTTCAGCCATTTCGGCTGCGTCACCATGACAGCCACCAGCACATACCAGCCGGTATCAATGAGCCAGGCCGTGCCGGCATACAGGCCACGTTCGAACCAGTGAGTTGCCGGGCCAATCACCTGACTGAACAGGGCGATGAAAAAAACCGCAATCTTGGGATTTAAAAAGACGATCAGGAAACCATCAAGGGCAGCACTCCTGCCGGTTGTTGTGGTTTGCAGCGAACCGCTTGCCACCGGTTTGGCACGCAAACCTTTGATGCCCAACCACGTCAAATAGGCTGCTCCAGCCCATTCAAAGCTTTTAAACAACTGGGGCGAGGTGGTAATCAGTACGGCCAGGCCGGAGATGCTCAACAGTGCATAAAGCCCTACGCCCAAGCCATGCATCATGCCAGTAATGCAGCCCTGGCGACGACCACCACTGAGCGCATGACGCATGACAACTGCCAACGAAGGGCCAGGTGACATGGCCCCAAGAGCACAGATACCGATGACCGTAAACCAGGTTGCGTAATTCAAAATGCCAGTAGCCTGTCGGGTTTTCCGCAGTAGATCATATTAAATCCGACAGGCTCCTGGGCGCACTATGCAGGTGCTGGTTTGAGTCGGGTAAATAAATAAGCACCCGCTGCACCTGCCAGGGCCTGGGACAACAATCCCAGCGGGCTGCGAGCAACTGCCACCAGGGTGATATCAAAAGACCAGTTCAGCGCCAGATGGATGCTGATCATGGCGACGGCACCGGCCAGCATAAACAGCGGCGTGCGTCGCTGTGGGCTGCGTCGCCCAAGAAAACCTGCTACCAACATCGCGATCAACATGCCCACAGCGATCAAGGGCAAGTACATACCGGTCATGCCGAGCTGGTCGGAGGCAGTCATTTGCAACCTTTCGCCCAGGCTCAGCGGAATGGCCATATCCGCCAGGTGGCTGATCACGGACTGCGTTGCGAACAGCGTGGCCAATGAGTAGGCCAGCAAAACGGCCAGAGCCCAGGCCAGGGTCACGGCCAACAGGTTTTTAATCCAGCGCGGCATGATCGGTTATTCTTTCCCTTATCGGCTAAATTAATGAAGCTCTGAATAATTCATCCATGAATTCTCAGAGCACGCCTAACAAAAAGCGTGGTTTTTGTCAGGCTCCATTTTCAATGACTTACAGTCATCGAAAATGTTGGCACATCCATGTGCCATAGCAACTCTGAATAAATCAGAGTTCCCTAATGAAGCTCTGAGAATGCTAACACAGCGCTGGCCGATGCCATATGCATGGAGCAACCTGTCACACTAACCAGAAGGAACAGTATGAACATCTCCAAATTATTTTACAGCGCTACAACCGGATTGATATTGCTGCTCACTGTTTGCAGTTGTCATGCCGAAGTGCCCTACCAGCTGCGAACCGTTGCCACTAACCTGGAAAAGCCCTGGAGTCTGGTTTTTCTGCCCGGGGGTGATTATCTGGTGACGGAATTGCCGGGACGATTGCGACGGGTTACTGCCGATGGGCAGCTCGGTGACCCGCTGGCCGGTGTGCCGGAAGTCTATTATGCTGGCCAGGGCGGCCTGTTCGATGTGGTGTTGCATCCGGGCTTTACCCGCAATCAATGGGTTTATCTTTCCTATGCCGAAGGCAGCCCCAAGGACAATGGCACCGCCATTGCACGCGGCCGATTGACCGAAGGTGGTCTGGAAGACGTGGCAGTGATCTTTCGCATGCAAACCCGCAAAGATACGCCGGTTCACTATGGCGGGCGCATGGCGTTTCTGGCCGATGGCTCGTTGCTACTGACCACTGGTGATGGTTTCGATTACCGCGAGGCTGCACAGGATATCAACAGCCAATTGGGCAAATTGTTGCATATGACGGACGATGGCCAGCCTGCGGCGGGCAATCCGTTCCCCGAGGCACCTTATGTTTACAGCTATGGCCATCGCAACCCACAGGGTCTGGCAGTGTCCAGCGATGGCGTCATCTGGTTGCATGAACACGGCCCCAAAGGCGGTGATGAAGTGAATCGCATCGAGGCGGGTGTGAATTACGGTTGGCCGGCCATCACGTTTGGATTGGATTACAGCGGTGCCATCATTTCACCTCATACCGCGTGGCCAGGAATGGCTCAACCCGAGCACTACTGGGTACCTTCGATTGCACCTTCCGGTCTGGCGATTTATGAAGGCAAGATGTTTCCGCAATGGTCTGGTGATTTGCTGATTGGTGGTTTGGTCAGCCAGGACGTTCGCCGTCTGGAAGTTTCGGCTGGCCAAACCGGCAGCGAAGAAACGCTGTTCGGCGAATTGGCTGTACGTATCCGCGACGTGCGTGTGGGGCCAGAAGGAGCGATTTACATACTGACCAACGGCATACCCGGCGAGCTGATAAAAGTAACCCAAATGTAGGAGGCCGCCATGATGTAGGAGGCAGTCCTCATGTGGGAGGCAGCCATGCTGCCGATAAGTGCCTGATTCGCGACCATGGGTCGCTCCCACATGATGACTGCCTCCCACATGATGACTGCCTCCTTGTATGTTGGCAGTCTTCTACTGCAGTCTTGCAATCCCTGAAAGAGTCGCCGAGGCGTTGGATGACAATCTTCCGGTTTTCTTTCATGATGGGCTGCATCTTAACCGAAGGAAACAATCTTATGCCCACTGTACTGATCACTGGAGCCAATCGAGGCATAGGGCTGGAGTTGGTACGTCAGTATCTGCAACAAGGCAGCGCCGTTATTGCCGTCAGTCGTAATGAGTCAGACGAACTCAAGGCGTTGGGTGAATCCAACCTGTTACAGAGTCATCAACTGGATTTGGTTGATGATCCTGCATTGACCCGGCTGGCGCAGGAATTGGAAGAGCAGAAAATTGATGTGTTACTCAACAACGCAGGCACGATGGGACGGCATAACTTCGCCGAACTGGGTATCAAATCGGGCAGCTTTGGCAGTTTCAATCGCCAGGAATGGCACGAGATGTTCGACATCAACCTGTTCACTCCGATGAAGCTGGCGGAGTTATTCGTAGACAACGTGGCCGCCAGCGAAAAGGGTCGGATTGTTACCGTTTCCAGCATGGTCGGCAGCATGACGCTGAATCAGGGCGGTGGCATGTACGGCTATCGTGCCAGCAAGGCCGGGGTCAATTCCATCATGAAATCCATGGCCATAGATCTTGCCGGGCGGGGCATCATTGCAACCGCCATCCATCCGGGTTTCGTCAGGACGGATATGAGCGGACCACAGGCGTATATTGAACCAAAGGAGTCAGCGGCCGGAATCATTCAGGTCATCGAAAGGCTCACAGCGGAGCAGTCCGGCAAGCTGATTGCCTGGAATGGTGAAGAACTGCCCTGGTAGCTGTAGGAAGCTGCCCAGCTGTGGGGTGACCCATGCTGTGGGAATGACTCATGCTGTGGGAGGCAGCCATGCTGCCGATAAGCAACCGATGTTGTGGGAGGCAGCCATG
>CAZRTG010000258.1:0-3774 GCA_964602895.1 uncultured Wenzhouxiangellaceae bacterium | reverse complement strand
TCATGATGATGGACAGTCCTGCGACCTACGGCAACCTGACCCTGGCTGAGGTCAAAGAGCGCGCAACGCCACCTATGGAACGAGCCTTTGAACTTAATCCCAATCTGGCTGAAGCCTATGGTGCCAGGACTCTGCTGGCCATGAACTCTTCCGAGTTTGAGGTTGCGATGGAAGCCAGTAACAAAGCCCTGGAACTGAATCCGATTTATGTTGACGCAATGAATTGGCGGCAAATTGCCGCTATCAATTTCGGCGAATATCAAACGGCCAAAAACATCCAGAGACAAATGCTGGAAGTGGACCCACTCACCATTGTCGGCCGTTTGAATTATGCCAGCGTGCTGGCGATTTCCAACCTTGAGGCCGGCAGAGCGATGGCAAGCAGCCTCATGCAGCAGAACCGCTGGGCCAGTTATACCGCTTCAGGTCTGGTCGAATATTATGAAGGAGACGGGCTGGCCGCCGCGCTTGAAGCCTATATGAAAGCATATGGCGAGGACCCGCATGATGAGCTTTCCAATCGCGCTTTGATCCAGATTCTTTCCCAGGCCAATTTGTTTGAAGAAGCCCGGCGGATTTCAGACGGGAATCTGCAAATCGTTGATGTTGCCGAAAACCGGATGGAGAGCGCCATTCACTCTTTGGAACTGGCTCATGCCGGAGATCCTGAGAACTACGCGCCCTGGATTGATCTGGCCGATGCTTTGCATCTGGCAGGACGTTTTGAAGAGTCTCAACAGCAGTATCAACTTTTGAGTGCCAGGTCTCCACACGGTATGATTTTTGACACGTTCTTTGCCTCTTCCCTGCCTACCGTTCGAATGGCCTATGGCTACATACGGGCCGGCGACGACAACGCTGCCCAAACGGTAATTGCCAATTACCGTAACGACATGCAAAAACGACTGGATGCAGGTGTTACTTACTTCAGTGACTTGATGGCAGAAGCACTGGCATGTTCGATAGAACAGGATGAAGCCTGCACTTTCGAATACCTCCGCAAGGCCATGGCAGACGGTGCGCGTAGCGACAGGTTCTTCAACGAACCAGGTTTTCAATGGTTGAAAGACCATCCGGAATTTTTGTCACTGAAAGCCGGGATGCATCATTTGGTGATGCAGGAACAGGCAAAAATTGTGCAGCTGGTTTGTTTCAACAACCCCATTCCGGATATCTGGCAGCCCTTGTCCGAAACCTGCTCGGGTGTCGAGGCTGGCCCATGAGTTTTATTGCAGAGCTGAAACGCCGCAACGTCATCCGCGTTGGCATCGCCTATGCCGTAGGCGCCTGGCTGCTGGCACAGGCTGCCGATCTGGTACTGGATGTGATGGGCGCACCGGATATTATCCTGCAATCCCTGGTGGCCATCCTCGCTTTGGGTTTTATACCTGCAGTGATTTTTGCCTGGGCCTTTGAAATTACGCCTGAAGGGATCAAGAAAGAAAAAGAGGTCGATCGCGCACTGTCCATCACCAACCAAACCGCAAAAAAGCTGGATATTGCCACCATGGTATTGGTAGTCGGTGCCGTTATCCTGTTGCTGTTGGATCGGTTTGTTATTCCACCGGGACCGGACAACCCTCTCCAGCAAAACTCCGCAATAGACGCCACTCATAATGATTCCCTTGCCCCAGGCAAGTCTGTTGAAGGCCACCCTGCGGCCGAAAGCCCTCCAGGCAGCAACCCATCCGATCAGAAATCCCTTGCCGTACTGCCCTTCGTCGATATGAGCCCGGCCAAAGACAACGAGTACTTCACCGACGGCCTCACCGAAGAGCTGCTCAACATGCTCGCTCAAATCAAATCGCTGCAAGTGGCAGGCCGCACCTCATCTTTTGCCTTCAAAGGCAAAACCGAAGACCTGCGTGAAATCGGTGAGAAGCTGAATGTGAATACCTTGCTGGAAGGCAGCGTGCGCAAGGATGACTCACGACAAAAAATTCGCGTAACCGTACAACTGATCAATGCAGAAGACGGTTACCACATCTGGTCAGACACCTACGACCGCGACCTGGAAGACATTTTCGCCATTCAGGAAGACATCGCCCAAAAAGTGGCCGATGCATTGAAAATAAACCTGCTGGGTGAAGAAGCCGCACCCATCGCCGAACACGCCCGTACCGGTATGAATGCTTATGACCTGTATCTGCAGGGCTTGCAGGATCTGAACCTGTACACTTTTGACAGCCTGCGCAACGCGGAACAGTTATTTAGCCAATCACTCGCTATTGACCCGGATTATCAACCGACCCAATTGGCGCTGGTGCGAACCTGGTTGGAATTAAGCCAAACTGGCGCCTTGTCCCACAAATCAGCCAGGGAAAAAGCCGAGCCCTTGATTGCCGCGATTCTGACTGAAGACCCCGGCAACAGTGATGCATATACCTACCGTGCGATCATCCAATCAGCTCAGGACCATTTCGATGTGGCTCAGAAATCCTTTACCCTGGCGCTTGAATCCAATCCGCGGAACGCTTATGCATTGATGGAGTTCGGTCGCTTTTTGTTTAACCGTGGAAAAATTGACCATGGCCTGGAGTTACTCCATACCGCTTCCAGCATCGAACCCTATGACATGAAAGTACAATGGGAGCTTTGCATAACCCAGGCCATTCTGGGCAATGTCGCCGGGGCCACACGTGAATGCCAACGCATTGGCGAAATCCAGCCGGGTAACCCGATGGAATTCTACGGCCACTCGTTTGTCCATCTTTTCCGTGGCGAGTATGCCCAGTTTCTTGACTGGCAGCTGAAGGGGGTCGCGGCAGATCTGGCAGATCCGGAATTGCCTGCCGGCATGGCGCTTGCCTGGCTGGACCTCGGTGACAGCAAACAGGCTGATAAATGGCTGCAAATAGCCGCACAAATAGACCCGGACCAACCCTTTGTGGTGGCCGCTCGTATTCACAACCTGATTTACCAGGAACAGTTCCAGCAAGCAGTGGCACTTGCGCAGCAAGCCCATGACAAGAAACTGTCTGACCGTCAGGGTTCTGCCGATGTTATTTCCCGGGTGATTGTCAATGACGCCATAGACCGGCGTGACTATAGCCGCGCATTGGAAGTACTGAATCTGCGCTTGCCTGAAGGTCTCGAATCACCCCTGGATGCTCAGGGTGATGCAGACGCTGCTGTGCTCGCCAGCATGGCCATGGTGATCAAACTGCAGGATCCCTCTTCCGATCAGATAGGCGCCCTGTTGCAACACGCAGACGAACTCAACCGGCAATCTTCCGATCGTGCTATCTCCTTCCAAAAGCCCTTCCGGCAGGCCATGATCGAATCAGCCCGGGGCAACACGCAAGCTGCCATAGCATCATTGAATACCGCGTTTGAGCGTGGCTGGCGCTGGGACTGGCACCTGTGGATGCACCGTGATTATCAATTCGTACCCCTGCACAATGAACCCGAGTTCAAAAAACTCACGGCCATGCTGGAAGCCGATATGGAAAAACAGCGCCAAGAAGCCTATCAACTGTTGAACCTTAATGGGAACCTTAATGGGGACGGAGCAAATTAACTGAATTTAACTTGCCCCGTCCCCTTTGATTGTCCCCTTTGATTGTCCCCTTTGATTTCCATCAAGAGCTGGATCTGATGAAGGTACGCGGAATGGGACGGATTTTGCTTTGGAACGGCGGCAGCCTGTGGGTCGGCCGTTTCGGCGGGTCCACGGATTTTCATTCTCATCACTCAGTACAGATTACCTTGCCCTTAACCTGAAGTTCCTGTAACTTTTAAGCAGTTTTCTGTATCCATTCAATCAGTTAGCTT
>CAZRTG010000257.1:0-3814 GCA_964602895.1 uncultured Wenzhouxiangellaceae bacterium | reverse complement strand
AATTTGTGCTGACTTGATGCCTGCTGCCGGTTGCAGCTCGAACCGCGTGATCACCGGTCCGGGGTGTACGGCCACCACATCCACCTGCACACCGAAATCGGCCAGCTTCAATTCCACCTGGCGTGACAGCGCCTCCAGGGTTTCCTTGCTGTAACCCATCACCTGTTCGGGTGGGTCATCCAGCAAATCCAGTGGTGGCAAAGCACCGGCTGGCAGATTCTTGAACAGGGTCTGTTGCTTTTCCTTTTTGGCCCGTTGGCTGGGTTGTGCTTCTTCAATCGGTAATTGCGGCTCAATCCTGGGCTTGGGCTTGTTCTTTTGTCGCACTGAATCGGCTTTACGTACCTCCACCCGCTGAGCTTTGGCCCGGCGGCCTGCAAACCAGTCGTGCATCCCGGTTCCCAAAGACGTGATCCAGGCGATCAGTTGCAGGGTGTATTGGCCGATGTAGTCCATCACACGGAACCAGGAAATGCCGGCGAACAAGGTCAGGCCTGCCAACATGATGGCCAGCAGAAACAAGGTCGCGCCCAACGCACCGGTGTACTGCAGCAGGGGGATGGCGACCTGCAAGCCGACGATGCCACCGCCCCCGGCCGGCAAGGTACCTGGTGGAGGCAGCGCATGCAGGTTCAGCAGTCCGCTGGAGGAAAGTATGAACAGCAGTAATCCGGACAGGCGCGCCAGCCATTCCACCAGGGGGTTGCCCTCGGTTTCACGCTCGGCATTCTGATACACCTGCCAACCGATATGAATCACCACCAGCGGTAACAAATAGGCCAGATAGCCGGTGAGAAACAGGAAAAAGTTGGCCAGCCAGGCCCCGAACAGGCGCCCGATATTGTGTACATCCGGGGTCGCGACCGGGTTAAACGGCCCCGGATCGGTGGATGAATAAGACAACAGGCAAGCCACAAGGTAGACTGCCAGCAGCAGTGTCAGAATCAGAAAGCTTTCACCCAGCAGATGGCGGGTGTTGCCTTGTACCTTCGCTTTAAGCGGCGACTTTTTACGAGCTTGCGGCAAACCAAAGTTCCTTTTATTCCGACTTGCAGTTCCGGATTTTTGCACCCACTTAAACAGGTACCCGGGTCAATTTTCCTTGGAACCTTGACCATAATTCAATAGCCAGGCACCTTGTGGGGTGCCGGTTTTATCGAGGCGATTATACATGAGCGATGTAAAGCACTTCCGACTCCTGATTCTGGGTTCCGGACCGGCAGGATATACGGCAGCCATCTATGCTGCCAGAGCCAATCTGGCCCCTGCCGTAATCACAGGCGTCGAACAGGGTGGTCAGTTGACCACCACCACCGATGTGGACAATTGGCCGGGTGACGTGGAAGGCCTGCAAGGGCCTGATTTAATGGCGCGCATGCTGGCTCACGCGGAACGGTTTGATACCCGGATCATTTTCGACCATATCCACACCGCCGATCTGTCACAGCGCCCTTTCCGGCTTGAGGGTGACAGTGGTGTGTACACTGCCGACGCTCTGGTCATCGCCACCGGTGCCAGTGCCATGTACCTTGGCCTGCCATCCGAGGAAGCCTATAAAGGCCGTGGGGTATCGGCCTGTGCCACCTGTGATGGTTTTTTCTACCGCAATCAGAACGTGGTGGTGGTGGGTGGCGGGAATACCGCTGTTGAAGAAGCCCTGTATCTATCCAATATTGCCGCAAAAGTGACCCTGGTTCACCGCCGTGACAGCCTGCGTGCAGAGAAAATCCTGCAGGACCGCCTGTTCGAACGTGCCGAGAGCGGCAATGTCGAAATCCTCTGGGATCACGTGGTGGATGAAGTGCTGGGTGATGACCAGGGTGTGACCGGCTTGCGTATCAAACATGCCCAATCCGGAGCTGTGCAGGATCTGGAGGTTACCGGCGTGTTCATCGCCGTGGGTCATTCGCCCAATACGGGCATTTTTGCCGGTCAACTGGACATGCAAGGCGGCTACATCACCATCAAAAGTGGCACCGCAGGCGATGCCACGGCGACCAGCATTCCGGGCGTGTTCGCTGCTGGTGATGTGGCGGATCATGTTTATCGCCAGGCCATCACTTCAGCGGGTTTTGGCTGCATGGCTGCACTGGATGCCGAACGCTGGCTGGATGAACAGGCTGTAAAAGCCTGACCTTCGCAAAATCCGACCTTGGCCCAATCAAACAGAACCGGACTTGGAACCCATGCAATGCAGAGGTCAAATCGTCACTGACCTGGATTCATTAAACGATGCAGAATGGGCGCGGCTGGACCATGGCGACCAGCCTTTTCTGGCCCTGTCCTTTTTACGCGCCATGCAGTCATCGGCTTCGGCCGATACCGCAACAGGCTGGCAAGCACATCATCTGGCGCTGTTCGAAGACGATGAGTTGGTTGCCTTTGCCCCTGGCTATCTCAAGACGCACTCACATGGCGAATTCGTCTTCGACTGGTCCTGGGCCGACGCCTATCAGCGGCACGGCATAGCCTACTACCCCAAGTTGCTCACGGCAGTGCCCTACTCGCCGATCTCTGGCGCTCGTTTACTGGTGCAAACCGGGCATCCGCAGGCCGCTGAATTACGACAACGGTTGATTGAATTTGCACTGGGCCAGTGTGAACAACTCGGCTTGTCGTCCTGGCATTGCAACTTTGTCGCAAATTCTGACTTACAGGCGCTGCAGAGTCGGACCCATGATGCCGAAAATGAAGTCCAACTGCTACCGCGTTTTGACTGGCAGTTTCATTGGCAGAATCAGGGTTTTCAAAGTTTTGAAGAATTTCTGGGCACGCTGCGCAGCAAGAAGCGCAAGAACATGCTGCGCGACCGGCGGCTGGTCATGGAAGCGGGCATCCGGTTCAGGCGACTGAATGGCACAGAGCTCGATGAAGCCGATCTGGAGTTTATTTTTGCCTGTTACCAGCGTACTTTTTTATTGCATGGCAATCATCCGGCCCTGAATCGCCGGTTTTTTGAGTTGCTCCTGACGGATATGCCTGAGGCCATTATGGTGGTCATTGCCTTTCGTGCAGATCTGCCCATTGCCATGAGTTTCTTTTTGCAGGGCGGAGGTCGTCTGTATGGTCGCTATTGGGGCTGCCTGGAAGATGTGCCCGGGCTGCACTTTGAAACGGCCTACCACCAGGGCATCGAACATTGCATTGCAACGGGTCTGGAGGTGTTCGAGCCGGGTGCACAGGGTGAACACAAGATCAGCCGGGGCTTCAGTCCGGTTCAGACCCATTCCTTTCATTACATTCGTGACCCGCGTTTCAACGAGGCCATAGGGCGTTATCTTAAACAGGAGGCAGAGTGGATGGCTGATTACCACCAACGTCTGCAAGCCCACCTGCCGTTTCGCCAGGAGGTCCAGGTGCGCAGCTCATCTGACCAGGATAGCCCACTTTGAAGGAGCTGAAGCTGGCCATGCTGGGTTCGGATGTCGATGCACCCTTCCCGCCTGCGGATCAGGCGCTGCAGCGTCCCAATGGCTTGCTGGCCTGGGGGGGCGGTTTGGAGCCCGAACGATTGCTGCAGGCTTATCGCCGCGGGATATTCCCCTGGTATTCCGAGGGAGAACCCATCATGTGGTGGACACCCAATCCACGCTGTGTGCTTTTGCCTGATCGGGTTCATTTGTCCAATCGAACGCGCCGCCGGTTCAACAGCGGTTGTTATCACATTACGGCCGATAGCGCTTTCGCTCAGGTGATTGAGGGTTGTGCTGAACCGCGCGAAGGTGTTGCCGGCACCTGGATTACCGACGCTCTAAAAGTATCGTTTGTGCAATTGCACGACCAGGGCATCGCTCACTCGGTAGAAGTGTGGCAG
>CAZRTG010000256.1:0-3822 GCA_964602895.1 uncultured Wenzhouxiangellaceae bacterium | reverse complement strand
TACAGGTACCGTTCTTTTTTGTCGCCAATGGTCTGCTTTCAGCCATTACCGATAATGTGTTTGTGGCCACGGTCTATATCACCGAAATCAAGCAGGCATTGGACATTGGTACGATCACGCGGGATCATTTCGACTTGCTGACCGTTGCAATCAATACCGGCACCAACATTCCCTCGGTGGCCACACCCAACGGCCAGGCTGCTTTTCTGTTTTTGCTGACATCGGCGCTGGCACCCCTGATACGACTGGGCTATGGGCGCATGGTCATTCTGGCCTTGCCCTATACCATTACCATGAGTATCACGGGTTTGCTGGCTTGCATTTACTTTCTATAGGATTCAACGCAACGATCAGCCAGCCCAATGATGCTGGCAGGAGCGGATATCAAAAGCCGTCAAACCAGCGGCGACAGAGGTGCTCAGTACGAACCGGCGATGTACTGTGAGAGCTGTTGCACTTCGGCTTCTTTTTCCTGCAGCATGTGTTTGACCAAATCACCGACGGAAACGATGCCCACCATGTTTTCATTTTGAGTCACAATCAGGTGACGGCAACGGCAGGTGGTCATGATCTCCATGGCGGTATCTGGCGAATCGGTATCGGCTACCGTAATCAACGGTGATGACATCACGTCACACAAGGGTGTGCTGGCTGAGGATCGGCCTTTCAGCGCAATTTTGCGCAAATAATCGCGTTCTGTGAATATTCCGCAAGGTTGATCGTCATCCTGTACGACCAGAGCACCAATATTGGCTTCTGACATCAGGCTGATGGCATCAAATACGGTGGCCGTGCTTTTAATGGTCAGGACCGCCTTTCCCTTACGGCCCAGAATATCTCTGATTATGGACATGGACATTCACCCGGAGAGCGAATCACAACCCCAGTCTATACATACCTGACAGAATTTCAATGCGGTTGATGGTTTCAGTCGCGCCGCTCGGAGATTACGGTGTATTCGCCCTCGATGATTTCCGATCCTTTGTTGCCAGATGGGTTGCCTGATCCGGGGGTTGTTCGATGGCCGGGTTGACTGCTGGCGGTTCGAGTCTGTTCAGGCGGCAGATTCCTGCGTAGCCAACGCACACGCACCCAAAAAACCAGACTGAATACCGCAATAGCAACAGCGACCACAGCCAGTATGATCAGGCCGAAAAAGAACGCACCCAGCAGACAAACCGTTGCGACAAGCGCAGTTACAATGCGCGACAGAGGATTCGAAGGTGTTTGGCTGATGTAATATCTCATGGTTACAGCAGAAAGTTGGGCCAAAGGAGCAGCAAATCAATGCCAGTTATACTCTGTCCATTCGCGGAAGTAAGCGCGGACGGCAAAGAAGTCATTTTTGAAAGCAGTGGTAAACGCTATTACCTGATGCTGTTTCTGCATGCTGGCGATGTCGTCGGCTACCACAACGTGTGCCCTCACATGGGTCGAAACCTGAATCTTGCACCGGATCGATTTCTGTTCGACCCGGCAAGACGGCTGGTATGTCCGCATCATGGCGCCTTGTTTGACGTGGTTGATGGCGCATGCGTGCAAGGACCGTGTCAGGGTGATTCCTTGCGCCCACTCAAGCTCTGTGTCGAAGATGGCAATGTGCTGCTGATGGACAATTTGGCTATATAAACAGTTAACTACCGCCGTACAACAAATTGACCATGAGCAAGGTGACCATGATGAAAAGCACGCTCATAAGGCTGCCAACCCGGACGAAATCAGCGACCCGATAACCACCCGGACCCATGATCAGAGCATTGACCTGGTGGGTGGGCAGGATGAACCCATTGGATGCCGACAAGCCAACAATCAGCGCATACATCAAGGGGCTCGCACCGGTAGCGATAGCGATACTTACTGCGATAGGCACCAGAATCGTGGTGGCGCCTACATTGGTCATGACCAAACTGAAAAGGGTCGTCAACAATGCCAGCGCAATTTCCATCACAATCGGAGGCACATCACCGAGAGTCCGCATGATTTCCTGTGCAATCCACGCTGCAGTGCCGGTACGCTCCATTGCCAGCCCCAAGGGAATCAGGGCTGCCAGTACAAACACTGATTTCCAACTGACTGCGTTATAGGCTTCATCCATACTGAGAACACCCGCCAGCACCATGCCCAATGCACCTACCAACAGCGAAATCGACAGCCGGTAATCCGTCAACATGATCATCAGCAGAGAGATAGCGAAAAATGCCAACGCATAGCCCACTTTGTGAGAGCGCTGTTCCTCCTTGGGAATTTCGGTTGCCACGATGAAATCGCGTTCGCGACTGAGCGCGGACAAATCCTGCCAGGTGCTGTGCGACACCAGACAGTCACCAATTTCCAATTCCAGATCGCGAATGCCTCGCGTCAGGATTTCACCCCGTCGGTTGATGGCCAGTACGCTGATGCCATATCGCTTGCGCAAACGCACCTGGTTGATGCTTTTGCCAATCAGCCGCGAACCTGGCGGCAATACCACTTCCGATATACCTGCCCGACTGGGGTTGAACAAGCCACCAAAGGTGCGCAGACGGGGCTGTACGCGACATTGTTGGTCCAGCGCAAAACGACCGACCACTTCTCGCGTGCCCATCACCCCCAGAATGGTACCGACCCAGATCATCTCATCTGAAGGTGGCGCCAGCCGAGGCTCTTCGGTATTGCGGATGGCCAGCATCATGGGCGCACCATCCAGTTTCTCGGCATCGCTGATTTTCATGCCCACCAGAGGGCTGTCGACGGTAACCAACAACTCGAAGATATCACCCTTGATGCCGTAGACATCAGCAAAATACGCTTTGGTACGGGCCGGCGAACCCACCGATTTTTCCTTGGCTTTAGGCAGCAAAAACCGCCCCAACAACAAAAAATAGATGATACCGCTGATGAGCAGAGCCAGGCCAATTGGCGCAACATCGAACAGACCCAGGTTGGGAATGGTTTGAGTTCCGGGTGGCAGCGACTGGTTGGAGTTGTTGATCAGGTCGTTCAACAGGATCAATGGAGAAGAGCCTACCATGGTGATGGTGCCACCGAGAATGGCGCAAAAGCCCATCGGCATCAGCAAATCGGATAATGGAATCTGCTTGCGGGTTGAGATTCGCGATACTACCGGCATGAATAATGCCACCGCGCCGACGTTTTGCATCATGCTGGAAATCAGGCCCACCGTGCCGGACACCAACGGAGTAATCCGTGACGAGGATTTACCGCCGACTTTGAGTATCCAGGTTGCGATCACGCCCATCACGCCCGTTCGGTCCAGGCCAGCACCCAGAATCATGACCGCAATAATGGAAAGCACAGCGTTCGAAGCAAATCCATCGAACAGATCGGTGGCAGGTACCAGATCCAGCAATCCAATCACTACCATCACCATGATGGCTGCGACATCCACGCGCACCAGTTCGGAAACAAACAAGCCTATGGTGGCACAAAGCACCAGCAGTACCAGCACCATGTCGGCACTCAATGTCAGGCCGGTATCCACCATCAAACCTCGGTTCTCATGAACAGCTGCACTCCCTGCATGGATCAATCCCCAAACCCGCTATACCCCTTATCCTAACCTGCAGACCGTTATGAAACCATGCAGCCAAACAGCTCAACTGCAGCGCAGGAAAAGCAGATCAAAAACTTCATGCCCCAGCCGATAACCGCGCTTTTCGTATTTGGTCAAGGGTCGCCAGGTCGGTCTGGTGCAATAATCGCCGGTTTCCGAAAGGTTTTCGAAAGCCGGATCCTGTTGCAGCACTTCCAGCATGTGTTCGGCATAGTTCTGCCAATCGGTGGCCAGGTGAACGATACCACCTGCAATCATCTTTTCTGCCA
>CAZRTG010000255.1:0-3852 GCA_964602895.1 uncultured Wenzhouxiangellaceae bacterium | reverse complement strand
CAGTACATGAGCATGGTTATTCACCCAACTCTTCCCGCTTATGCTGAAAGCGATAGGAGTGTTTCGCGCCAACAAATTCGCACCATCTTCGGAGACAAGCAAGAGGTTGCAATCAAAGATGTAGTCTTTAACATAATCGACGATTCCAGATGCACCGTAGTACGGAATATCACCAGACTCTCTTAATCCACCCGTGATTGGCTTTCGCATCGAATCGAGATTTTCTGCAAGATCTCCCAACTTCTTCCACTCCACCTGCCTGCCGTCAGGCAGGCCTACTACCCCGTCAGGCTGCGCCTGCCACCCCTTCAAAGAAGGGGAATTTACTTCCCCGTTACTGGATAGGTGCCCGCATAGTGAGGGGTTTAATTCCCCTCCTTTGGAGGGGTGCCCGCAGGGCGGGGTGGTAAAACTCAACAACTTGTCGCGGTAGTAGTTGTATTGTTTTTTGCGCGCGTTAAGCTCTGCGGTAAGCTCGGCGGTATGGGCGGTCATTGCGTCCAGAATGCGGACGATTTCGGCCTGGATTTCAAGGGATTTTTTC
Source organism: uncultured Wenzhouxiangellaceae bacterium (assembly GCA_964602895.1). Lineage (GTDB taxonomy): Bacteria > Pseudomonadota > Gammaproteobacteria > Xanthomonadales > SZUA-36 > JAWXBM01. Next base: position 3,308 of record CAZRTG010000255.1, on the reverse strand, counting down.
GGGTTGTCTGGGCAGGGGATGGGGATTCTCAACTCATTTAAGACAGATTGAGTTTGGCTTGGTACGCCGCCCGCTTGGTTCATTTCGCCAAGGCCTGCGGTGGTTAAGAAGTAATAAAGAAATTTCGGTCGAATCTGTGCTTCGTCAATTTCCGTGTAGAAGATAGTGTCTACGTTCCAGAACGGAACATCGACGAAGAATAAATTGCCAAGCGATCCTTTCCTCGGTATCAGGACTGAAGGCTTGTTATAAGCATAGGTGTCGGCATATCGCATGATGCCGCCAGAACCGTAAACTGGAATTTCACCATCGCCTAGCGTTTTGTGATCCTTGCCGTTCTTGATGCGGACAATGTCGCCAAGACGCTTCCACTCCACCTGCCTGCCGGCAGGCAGGCCGAGCAGTTTGTCTAAATAATTCACTTGGCTCATTTTTTACGACTCTCTTTTCGCCTGCTTTTCCAGCGTGCTGATGGCGTTGAGGGTACCGGCTAAATTCCCCTCCTTTGGAGGGGTGGCAGGCGAAGCCTGACGGGGTGGTCTGGGAAAGCACCACCCCGCCCTAACGGGCATCCCTCCAAAGGAGGGGAATACGGCCAGAATTACGTCGAGGTTGTAAAGAGCAATGCTGCGCGAGACTTCTCGCTCACCCTCGGTTTGAACTGTCAACTGTCGGTTGACAGTTGCCTCGGCGTCCAGCTCTTGATCTTCAAAAATAGCTTGTCTAATCCCGTCGAATTCGAGGGGTTTAAAATCAGGGTTGTAGAGCGCTTCCCAAATACCTAAAAATTCAATGGTGTTACGGTTACGCATCCAGTTACCAATGGCCGCGCTACTGTCATCAGTTTTGTGCTTGGCAATATCAGTAAGCGAAATGTAGTCTTCGTCTTGGCTCGTGATGATGGTAACAGCCGTTCCCTTTACGTCGATTTTTTTATTACTCATTTTTTACGGCTCTCTGATAGCGCATCGATTTTATTTTTTAGCCATTCACGACCAGAGCCAGACTTGAAATATTTTTCTCTTGCAATGGCTTCTTGTTCCGTATCGAAAATTTCGTAATAAATTATTTTTACAGGTTTATGCATTGCGGTGTATTTTGCGCCCTGGCCATCCAGATGTTGCTGGTAGCGACGCTCAAGATTATTGGTAAAACCCTTGTAATATGCGCCATTATCACAAAGTAGCACATAGGTATAAAACATAAGTCACCCCTCCTGCCTGCCGGCAGCTCAGGCCTGCCTGTCGGCAGGCAGGTCTATCTCGGCGACGATGGCGTCAATCTCTGCGCGCAGCTGGGTGATTCTGGCGACGGTGGTTTTCAGCTCGGCATTGAGCTGGGCAATATCCACCACTTCGCGGGTGTCTTTGGCCTGCACATAGCTGCTGACCGAGAGGTTGTAGTCGTTGGCGGCGATCTGCTCTAACGGCACTGATTTTGCAAAGTGTTCAATGTTGGCCTTGCTATCGAACATGGCCATGATCTGCTCGATGTGCGTATCCAGCAGCACGTTGTTATTGGTTTCTTTTTTGAACAGGCTGCTGGCATCAATGAACTGGGTGGTGGTGTCGGGCTTGTGCTTGGAGAGCACCAGAATATTGACCGCAATTGTGGTGCCATAAAACAGATTGGGCGCCAGCGAGATCACGGTTTCGACATAGTTGTTGTCAATCAAATACTGGCGAATCTTGGCTTCAGCGCCACCGCGGTAAAAAATGCCAGGGAAGCAAACAATCGCGGCGCGGCCCTTGGCTGAGAGGTAGTTGAGCGCGTGCAGCACAAAGGCAAAGTCGGCCTTGGACTTGGGCGCGAGCACGCCCGCCGGGGCAAAACGTTCGTCGTTGATGAGGGTGGGGTCGTCTGAGCCTATCCATTTCACCGAATACGGCGGGTTGGAGACGATGGCATCAAAGGGCCGGTCCTCGGCGAAATGCGGTTCCTCCAGCGTATTGCCCAGCTGCACATTGAATTTGTCGTAGTTGACGTTATGCAAGAACATATTCATCCGCGCCAGGTTGTAGGTGGTGTGGTTGATTTCTTGCCCAAAAAAACCTTCTTCGATGATGTGTGCATCAAAGTGCTTTTTGGCTTGCAGCAAGAGCGAGCCGGAGCCGCAGGCCGGGTCGTAAATCTTGTTGACGCTGGTTTGCCGGTGCATGGCCAACTGCGCGATCAGCCTGGAGACATGCTGCGGGGTGAAGAACTCGCCGCCGGACTTGCCCGCGTTGGCCGCGTAGTTGGAGATCAAAAACTCGTAGGCATCGCCAAACAGGTCGATCTAGTTTTCTTCAAAATCACCGTCGTGCCCTGTTTCAGAAAAGCGGCCAAAATCCAGCTCGGCCACGCCTTTGAGCACGGCGGCCAGACGGGTGTTTTTGTCTTTGACGGTGTTGCCCAGGCGGTTGCTGGTGGTGTCGAAGTCGGCAAACAGGCCTTTGATGTCGTGCTCGGAGGGGTAGCCGTTGGCGCTGGCTTCAATGGCGGCAAAGATGGCGGCCAGATCGGTGTTCAGGCTGTCGTTGCTGTGGGCGCTGGCGGCAAGCTTGGCGAAGAGCTGGCTGGGGTAGAGGAAAAAGCCTTTGGTTTTGATGGCGTCGTCTTTGATGTCGGCGCTGATGACGCTGTCGGGCAGTTCGGCGTAATTGACGCTGGCGTCGCCGCCTTCGATATAGGCGGCGAAGTTTTCGCTGATGAAACGGTAGAACAGGGTGCCGAGCACGTATTGCTTGAAGTCCCAGCCATCGACGGCGCCGCGCACCTCGTTGGCGATTTGCCAGATGCGGCGTTGCAGTTCTGCGCGTTGTTGGATGCTGGTCATAATGATTCCTGTTTCAGATTTATTTAGTCAGGCGCAAATGATGTAACTGCCAAAAGTTATATGTTGTTCCAATTACAATGATGCCTAATGCTGTCTGCATTAACCGGCAATAGTGTAAAGTTGTTCAATGAACATAAATACTGTATTACCCATCCAATTACCGGATTTTTTGGTACAAGCAAATAACGAAACACGTGTACTGGATAAACCTGAAGCACGCATGCATTATGTGCTGGAGCTGATGCGCATGAACATGACCGAAGCGGGCGGGCCATTTGCTGCAGCAGTATTTGAACGTGATAGCGGCTTGCTGATTGCCGCCGGCGCCAATCGGGTAGTAGCAAGCCACTGTTCCAGCGCACATGCCGAAATACTCGCGTTATCGCTCGCACAGATAAAACTGAACAATCATGATCTGGGTGCTGTCGGCCTGCCTGCCTATGAGATGGTAACCAGAGCTGACCAGTGCGTGATGTGCTTTGGCGCAGTA
>CAZRTG010000254.1:0-3870 GCA_964602895.1 uncultured Wenzhouxiangellaceae bacterium | reverse complement strand
TCGAAGAAGACCTGATCGAAGAAGTAGCGCGCATCCATGGCTATGACAGGATTCCGGCCAGTATGCCCCGTGGTGAGGTGCAGGTCGGGTCTGCGGCCCGGCATGAAGTCAGTCTGGCACAACTGCGGGCTTTGCTGTCTGCCGCCGCATACCAGGAAGCCATCAACTACAGCTTTGTTGACATCAAGCAATTGGAGGCGGTATTCCAGTCTGAATATGCTTTGCCGTTGGCCAATCCTTTGTCCGGCGATTTGGGCGTGTTGCGCACCAGTTTGTTGCCCGGTCTGATGGCCGCATTGAATCGAAACTTTCGCCGTCAACATTCGCGTGTACGTTTGTTCGAAAGTGGTCTGGTGTTCCTGCAGTCAGAATCCTTGCAGGAAGTGCCCCGTATCGCAGCCGTTGCCTGTGGTTCGGCGTTGCCGGAGCAGTGGTCGGCAGACACCAGGGCCTTGGATTATTTTGATATCAAGGGGGATGTGGAACGCCTGCTTGCCTTACGGGGTTCGGGCGAGGCGGTTTTTGAGCGTTTACACGCACCCTGGGCGCACCCGGGAGCCAGTGCCTCGGTGTCGGTCGATGGGCAGTGCATAGGCTGGTGCGGTGCTGTTCATCCGCAGGTTTTGAAATCACTGGACATTGACTGTGAGGTTTTTGCTTTTGAACTGGACCTCGAGCCGATTCAGCAACGCAAGGTCCAGCTTGCCAGGCCTTATTCCAGATTCCCATCCATCCGGCGTGATATAGCCATCTGGTTGCCAGAACAGACCAGTTACGCTGAAGTACGGGACTGCATACTGGATTCGGCCGGGGATTTGCTACAGAATTTGATTGTTTTCGACGTTTACCATGATCTGAAGTCGAAGAAAGGCTATAAAAGTCTGGCAATTGGCTTGATTTTGCAGAACGTTTCTAGCACTCTTACCGATGATGTTACAGATCCCGTTATGCAGCAGGTTATCAGTAATCTGAATAGTAGGCTGAGTGCGGAATTAAGAGGATAGACATGTCGCTCACCAAAGCAGAAATCGCCGACCAATTGTTTGAAGAGGTCGGTTTGAATAAAAGGGAAGCCAAGGAATTCGTGGATTCGTTTTTTGAGGCCATCAGGGATGCACTGGAAAGGGGCGAGAATGTAAAGCTCTCAGGTTTTGGAAACTTTCAGTTGCGTGAAAAAAATCAGCGTCCAGGCAGGAATCCCAAAACCGGAGAAGAGATTCCCATCTCTGCTCGCCGCGTGGTGACCTTCCGTCCGGGGCAAAAATTACGAGCAAGGGTAGAAGCCTATGTTGGATCCGGGGATTGACCGTGATCTTCCGCCGATTCCGGCGAAACGTTATTTCACGATAGGGGAAGTCAGTGATCTGTGTGGCGTAAAGCCGCACGTGCTGCGCTATTGGGAGCAGGAATTCGAGCAACTCAAGCCGGTCAAACGTCGTGGAAACCGTCGCTATTACCAACGCGGTGACGTGATGATGATCCGGCAGATTCGCAGTTTGCTTTATGAGCAGGGTTATACCATAGGGGGTGCACGGCAGATGCTTGAGGGCGATGAAGCCCGTGATGATGTAAGCCGTAGCCAGCAAATCATCCGTCAGGTGCGGTTGGAACTGGAAGAAGTACTGCAGGTACTGAAAAGATAATCGGGAAAGAATTTCCCTTGGTCTGGATTCTTTCCTTTCCTGTAACACATTGTTTTGATACCATGCCGCCTCCCTGTCCGGGCAGGTTTTGCCTGGATCAGTTTGGGTTTTGGGTCAATCGTCGGGGCGTAGCGCAGCCTGGTAGCGCACCACAATGGGGTTGTGGGGGTCGGAGGTTCGAATCCTCTCGCCCCGACCATCGATCTTCAGGTTCCTTTTAAATCGGCTCGATGCAAGTTTTTTGCCGGGCCTTTTTTTTTGGCCAATACCGGTTTGGCGGCAATCCTGAAGGTAATTGGCTTGGCCTGTGACCGCGTTTGACGGATAATTCACATAGGGCTACTTATTAATGCTTGATGTTGCATCAATTTGCACCCATCTGAGCATATGGGAACATTTGTTTCACCAAGAGTTTCCCGGGCAATCGGAGAATATTATGAGTCCAGTTGAACACGTGCTGCGCGACATGCCAGACATCGCCAACGAAGCCAAAGCCGAAGTCGTCGGTGAATTGGCATGGGTTGGTATGAATGAAATCGAAATGCCGGTACGTATTGAAGACGACAAGGGCGGCTTGATCCAATCTACCGCCATGGTTACCGCCTACGTTAACCTCAATGATCCTCTGGCACGCGGCATTCATATGTCACGCCTGTATCTGCACCTGGACCAGGCGTTTGAACAGCGCCCATTGACCCCCTGTACCTTGCGTCAACTGCTGCGCTCTTTTCTCGATTCGCATGAAGGATTGAGCGATCGTGCATTGATCCGCGTCGATTTCGATTACGTGATACGCAGGCCTGCTCTGGAAAGCGACAACGAAGGTTGGCGTCGCTACCCGGTATCCATGATCGGTATTCTTGAAGGCAATGAATTCAGCCTGGAGATGGGCCTGGAGGTTCTGTACTCCAGTACCTGTCCCTGTTCCGCAGCATTGGCCCGACAGTTGATTCAGGATCAATTCCGCAAGGATTTTGCGGCCGGGAAAGAATTGGATCGTGAAGAAATTCTGCATTGGCTGGGTTCCGAAGACGGCATCGTGGCCACTCCACACAGCCAACGCAGCGCCGCAGAATTACGGGTAAGGTTGACACCCAGTTTTAAAATGTTCCCCATAGTCGAACTGATTGACGCGGTTGAAGGGGCTTTGAAAACGCCGGTACAGGCTACTGTAAAGCGTGAAGATGAACAGGCTTTTGCCCTGCTCAATGGCGGTAACCTGATGTTTTGTGAGGATGCCGGGCGGCGCATTCAGACGGCTCTGAACAGCGACGAACGCGTACTCGATTTCTGGGCACGCTGCACACATTATGAAAGCCTGCACCCACACAATGCCGTTTCCGTGATCACCAAAGGTATTGACGGCGGTTACGTAGCAGGTGCCGGTGCGCCGGTAAGGCTGAGTATTGCCCGCAAATAATCCTGCGGAGTTTGCAGGTTTTGAGGACGCTGGATGGCTTATTTTTTACCCGATTCCAGCGGGGCAGGTTCGCCTCCAAGCAGTAACTGTGGATCCACTCTGCGGTTTAACCAGTTCATGCGCCAATCCAGATGCGGCCCGGATGCCCTCCCGGTGGCGCCTATGCGTGCAATCAATTCACCTTGTTTAACTGTGCTACCGGTTTCCACCAGAATTTTGCTCAGGTGCAGGAAGGTAGAAGACAGGCCCTGCCCATGATCCAGAATCAGCGTGCCGCCTGAGAAATACATGTCATCGTAGGCCAGCGTAACAACACCACCGGCCGGTGCGTAAACCGGGTCTCCGGTTGGCGCGGCGATGTCCAGCCCGTAATGCGGTCTGCCCGGTTCGCCATTCAAGATCCTTTGACTGCCGTAAACTCCGCTGATACGCCCGGCAGCGGGCCACTCAAAGCCGGTTACGTAGTCAATACGCTGGTCACGCAATCTGCGGGCTGCGGACACCAGGGCAGCCTCCCGCTTGATACGTTCGGCGGCTTCCGGGTCTGGCGTTACCGTATGCGGTGGCAGCCCATCCACCCGCTCAATATTGTATTGACGCGCCTTAATCGCCAATGACAGGATTTCCGGAGCTTGTGCCGGGCTGTTGATGACCAATTCCCGGGTGCCACTTTCGTCCCGGTCAAAGCCGATCACGAAATGCCCGTCAGCAGAGACCAATACGGCATCACCATCCAGAGTTACCGTGCTGCCAGGCAACGTCTGACCAAACATCAGACCCCCTTGAATGGCTTCACCACTGATTCGG
>CAZRTG010000253.1:0-3887 GCA_964602895.1 uncultured Wenzhouxiangellaceae bacterium | reverse complement strand
ATCGCAACGGTGCGGTACAGATGGTTTTCCGTGACCACAAGGGCGATACCATCCGCACGGCCTTTCAGGCAATTCGCGACTACCAGGAAGAAAACCCCATTGAAGGGGCTGAATACCGTTTGGCCGGGGGACTTATTGGCTTGCTGGCAGCAGTGAACGAGGTGATTTTCTCCAGTCAGTTACAGTCCATTGCACTGGCGCTTTTGATACTGTTTGTCATGTGTGCGTTCGCCTATCGTTCTACACAAGCGGGTCTGTTCTTTTTGCCAACGGTTGTGTTGTCAAATACCGTCACATTCAGCTATATGAGTATCAATGAGATCGGGTTGAATGTGAATACCTTGCCCGTGGCAGCATTGGGTATCGGCCTTGGCGTAGACTACGGTTTCTATATAGTTGATCGTATCAAGGAACAGTTTGAGCGTACCTCCGATTTGGCCGACAGCATCAGTTTTGCCCTGGCCAATGCGGGACGAGGGGTGATTGTGACTGCGTTGACCATGATTGCCGCTGTGGTGCTTTGGTATTTCTTCTCCTCACTCAGGTTCCAGGCAGAGATGGGACTACTCATTGCGCTCTGGATGACGGTTTCGGCAATATCGGCATTATTCGTTATCCCGTCCATGATTTATGTATTTAAACCACGGTTCATTGTGGGAAAAGAATAAGAAAAGAGTAAAAAAGAAGTAAAAAAAGAGTAAGGTTGGCTTCATCCGGAGACCGTTGTATGATGCTGGCAGTGGGGCGAAATGATCGCCAAAATAATTAAAGCAGTATATTCGTTATAAAAAATGTGGGTATTTTGTAGTTACGGCATAGAGCAGAGGTAGTATTCATGAAAAGAAAGAGCATCAGAACAACCGTTTCCACGCTGATCGCCTTATTGTTGATCGGTCTGGCGACACAGCCCGCGGTTGCCGCTATTGATCTTGGCGAAGGTTGGCAACTGCAAGGCTGGGCGCGTCAGTATTTGAGTTTTAACCTGCAGGATATCGGCGAGACGGTAGAAGACGATAAATTCGATCTGTCCATGAATCGCCAGTCGCTTTTCCTGGATATCACCGGCCCCACTGGTCCGCTGCGTTGGACGGGTCGCTTTCGCTTCAGCCATGAGTTTATTACGGACTACGAGGAACGGCTTGAAGATCTGACAGCCTCAATTCCAGGCAATCGCGCGGATTTCGAAGATGAATATGATGAGATAGACATTCGAGAACTGTTTTTCGATTGGCGGGCCAATGATCGCTTCTCACTCAGAGTTGGCCGTCAGCAGGTGGTGTGGGGTGAGACAGACTTCTTTCACGCTACCGACGTAATCCATGGTTTTGATCTGCGCTGGCGCAAGTTCCTGGTGCCGGAGAACGAGGATGTGCGTAAGCCGCTGATTCTGTTAAATGGTATGTTTGAATTCCCCGAGTTGGATGGCCAACTTCAGCTGATAGTGCGTCCGGGCCTGGACAAGAAGGAGTGGATTGGCAACTCCATCCCGGCATTCGGTGGCCGCTGGTCCAACTCGGGAGGCAAGGGTTTCAACTTTGTCAGTGAAGAGCAGGGTGGTGTTGCTGCCTATAACTATCACCATTCCGAAGGGGATACGGATGATGCCCACTATGGTTTCCGCTGGACCAGTGCCGCATTGGTCGGCGGTCAGGAACTTAACTATGCCTTTAGCTACTATCACGGTCAGGGCGGCTTCTATACGGACCCGACGGTAACCCTTGATTTTACGGAAACAGTTAACGGTAATCCGCTGCAGTTTATTTTCCCGGACACCGATACCGTTGGCGGCAGCCTGTCCGGTTATATACCGGCAATGGATACCATTTACCGTTTGGAGGTGGCCTATACGCCGGATCGACCCATGTCTACAACGAACCTGATGCCGGTCGCAGCTCTGGGTGGTGCGCTCCAACCCTTCCAGCTTGTGGAGAAGGATGCCTGGAACTTCGTGATGGGTTTCGACACGAATTTGCGCATGCAGAATGTGTTTGGAACCTCGAATGCCAGTCTGTTGTCGATCCAGTTTTTCGACTGGTATATCCCCGGTGTAGACCACAGCGATGGCCTGGTCCGTTTTGATGGCAGCGGCGTGTTCGACAAGCACAACGTCATTGCCACTGCGATCCTGAGCAACCCGTTCATGAGCGACAAGCTGAACTTCACCATTGTTGCACTTGCCGATTTGACCGAGGGTGGTGCCATGTTGATTCCGTCGGTGCAGTATGATTATGGTCCGCATTGGCGCTTCAAGGTCGAGGCCGATCTGGCCTTCGGTGGAGACAAAACCGATCTTGCCGTTGGCTTTCCGCCAGACACCGCAAGCGTATTCGGTGCTTTGCGTGACGACGATCAGTTGCTGTTTCGAATCACTTATCAGTTTTAATGAACAAGGGAGCTAACCATGCCATTTAAATTCAAAAGAAAGTCTGTGTTTTCTGTGTGGCTCGGCGTTTGCCTTGTGTCGCTGGCGTTTTCCGCTCAGTCAAAAGAATTGCCCGAAGGTACGGTGATCAGTAAGGCCAACCTGGACGAGATCTACGAGGACACCTTTGAAGGTCACAAGATCAAAGATCTGCTGACAGAAAGGGTAGAAATGTGGGTGCGGGAATACAACCTGACCATGGAACTCGAGCACAGTAACGAATTGGAGTTTGATCCAAAGTTGGCAGAAGCCAGTCAGGCGAACGCTGGCAAGGCCAGTCTGGGTGCTGATAACAAACTGGAAGGTTATGTCGCAGGTGTGCCATTTCCGAATCAGGATATCAGTGTCGATGACCAGAGCTGTGGCTGGAAACTCGCATACAATAACTATATGGCCAATCCCGTTCGCGGTGATTCCTGGATTGCCACAGGCGAAGTGTTTATCCAGGATAAGAAGCGCGGGAATATCGACAGATTCCTGGCGCACAACGGCGTAATGCGTTGGGAAGGCCGTATTCGCGGTGAGCAGGTTTTGCCGGGTAACCCTAATGAGCATTTGCGGTTTCTCCTGGTGCTGACCGAGCCGTACGACATCGCCGGTATCGGGGTGTTTAACCGCCAATACAATGATGGCTCGGCAGATGACGGTTATGTTTACGTCCGGTCGCTGCGTCGCGTACGGCGCACGGCGGGCGGTAAGTCCTGGGTAGACCCACAGCCCAAGATGGACCTGCTCAACGACGACAGCGGTGGTGTAACCGGCTACCCCGGCTTCTACAAGGAATGGAAATGCGCAGAAAAGCGCCATATCCTGGCTGTGGTGAATGCTGCGGACGGAAACTACCTGAAAAAGGGTCAGATCAAGGACATCGTTAATGTTGACGAGGCGCCGCACTGGAACCCGATCGGAACCAAATGGCAACCACGTGAAGTGTTTGTAGTTGAGGGAACGCCTCCGGATTACCATCCCTATGGCAAGAAGGTTTTGTATATGGATGCCGATTATCCCTTTTACTACCAGGGTGAGTTCTATGACAAAAAGGGTGATTTCTGGAAAATATGGCAAACACGCTTCTATCCTTATTGGCGCGGTGACTGCAATGGTGTACCGGGTCTGGGTGAGATGAATAGTCTGGCGATTGACTTCCAGGCGGAGCGCGCGACTTATATTCACCAGTACTTCAACCAGCACAACTGCCTGGACCCACGGTTTATGGAGCCAAGCATTCTGCAGAAGGCTGCCAGTGGCGCCATGCAGGCTGAACTGGACGACATGGCCGCAGCTTACGACAAAAAACCCTTCCTTCCCCAGCATAAGGAGCGGGCCGAAGCCTGGTTGAAAGCAAACCAGTAATCGCGTTTTCGGATGAGTCAGTAATACGCCCCCGATAAATTCGGGGGCGTTTTTTTTTCACAAAGGGGACCAAAAAAGGGGACGGGGCAAATTAATTATACTTAATTTGCCC
>CAZRTG010000252.1:0-3902 GCA_964602895.1 uncultured Wenzhouxiangellaceae bacterium | reverse complement strand
CCCTGCAGCGTCCCAAACGTTTCTTTGGCGCGGCACGTAATGTGACCGAGGGTGGCTCATTGACCATTATTGCTACAGCACTGGTTGATACCGGCTCGAAGATGGATGAAGTCATCTACGAGGAATTCAAAGGAACCGGCAACTGGGAGGTTCATCTGAGTCGCAGAATTGCTGAACGACGTACCTATCCCGCCATTGATATCAACCGCTCCGGAACACGACGCGAAGAACTGATGATGCCCCAGGATCAAATGCAGAAAATGTGGATTCTGCGCAAATTACTGCATCCTATGGACGAGGCTCAAGCCATCGAATTCATGCTGGACAAGATGAAAGCTACCAAGAGCAATGAAGAGTTCTTCAACTTTATGAAACGTTGATTTTCGAATCAGCTTGAAACAGGAAGGCCGCCCTTGGGCGGCCTTTTTTATTTCCAAAAAACCTGGTTTTCAACGCTGGTCCAGTGCTTTATAAACACGTGGCTCCGGACCGATGTATTCCGCTCCAGGCCGTATGATACGGTTATTGGCACGTTGCTCGAAACAATGCGCTGACCAACCGGTCACGCGTGACATCACGAATATAGGTGTAAACAGCTTGGTGGGGATACCCATGAAGTGGTAGGCGCTGGCATGGAAAAAGTCCGCATTGGCAAACATGTTCTTCTGTTCTTTCATGGTGCGTTCAACCGCCTCGGAAACAGCATATAAAACTTTGTTTTCCGAAGTTTCGGACAATTTGCGTGACCATTCCTTGATAATGGCGTTACGCGGATCGCGTAATTTATACACCGCATGACCGAAGCCCATAATCAACTCTTTGGCCTCCAGCTTACGCATGACATCAGCAACGGCTTCATCGGCTGAGGCGTATTGTTCAATCATATCCATGGCTGCTTCGTTGGCACCACCGTGCAGTGGGCCGCGCAATGAGCCAATCGCTGCAGTGATGCAGGAATAGAGGTCGGACAAAGTAGATGCGCAAACCCGGGCGGTAAAGGTAGAAGCATTGAACTCGTGTTCGGCATAGAGAATCAGTGAAACATCCATAACGCGGGCAGCCAGGTCACCGGGAGAAGCACCGTGCAGCAAGCGCAGGAAATGTGCACCGATGGAGTCTTCATCACTGGACGTCTCTATGCGGATACCTTCATGGCTAAAGCGATACCAGTACACGACAATGGACGGAAAGCAGGCCAGCAGACGCTCGGCAACTTTTTGCTGATTGGCAAAATTCAATTCCTGTTCGAGATTACCCAGAAAAGAGCAACCCGTACGCATGACATCCATCGGGTGTGCATCGGCAGGAATTCGCTCCAGCACTTCGCATAATGCGGCTGGCAGCTTGCGCTGCGATTTCAGGCGCACGCTGAAGGCATCAAGTTCCTTCCGGCTGGGCAAATGGTCATGCAGAATCATGAATGCCACTTCGTTGAAACTGGCGTTTTCAGCCAGATCCACCACATCGTAACCCCGGTACCGTAAACTGTTACCTTCTGCTCCCACGGTGCAAATGGCGGTCTGTCCGGCCGTCTGTCCTCGCAAACCTGCGCCTTTATTTGAGTCTGCCATCGTTTTTATACCTCTTCTTTTGTGTCTGATGAGCCCTGGTCAGCAAACAGCTGATCCAACTTACTTTCAAAGTCGTGATAGGCCAGGTAGTCATACAGTTCTGCACGTGTTTGCATGATGTCCAACACGTTGTGCTGATGACCGTCTGCCAGCAGCGCCTGGTAAACGCGCTCTGCTCCGCGATTCATGGCGCGGTATGCTGCACAGCAATACAGCACGATATCGACACCTGCGTCGCCCAGTTCCTTTGTGGTAAACAAGGGTGTATGACCAAACTCGGTAATGTTGGCGAGTATCGGCACCTTGATGATTTGCTTGAATTGCACATAGTCGTCAAGCTCCCGCATGGCCTCAGGAAACACCATATCGGCCCCTGCCTCCACGCAGGCCGCAGCACGGTCCATAGCAGACTGTATGCCTTCTACAGCCAGCGCATCGGTACGGGCCATGATCACAAAGCCCGGGTCGGTACGCGCATCTACAGCTGCCTTGATACGGTCCACCATTTCAGACTGAGAGACGATGGCCTTGCCGGGGCGGTGGCCGCAACGCTTGGTAGCCACCTGATCTTCGATATGCATTCCTGCAGCACCGGAACGAATCAGAGAACGTACCGTTCGGTAGATATTGAAAGCACCGCCAAAACCCGTGTCAGCATCTACCAACAAAGGCAGATCACTGGCATAGGTAATGCGATCCACGTCAACCAGCACATCGTGCAAGGAACTGATGCCCAGATCCGGCACGCCCAGCGAATTGGCCGCTACACCACCGCCTGACAGATACAGGGCCTTGTGGCCAATGGCCTGCGCCATTCTTGCCGTATAGGCATTGATGGCACCAACCACTTGCAGCGGCGAGTGTTTGGCAACTGCCTCACGCAATTTGTTTCCAGCCGACATTACAACAAATCTTCGACCGCGATGCGTTCTTCACGCAGTTCTGCTTCGCTGGCATCCATACGGGCACGGCTGAACTCATCGATATCCAATCCTTGCACTATTTTGTATTTGCCATTCTTGCACTCACAGGGATAGGAATAGATCACACCCGGCTCTATACCGTAGCTACCATCAGCAGGTACAGCCATGGAAACCCAATCGCCGGCTTTTGTGCCCAGAGACCAACTGCACATATGGTCGATGGCGGCAGAAGCCGCTGATGCCGCACTGGAAGCGCCACGTGCCTTGATAATCGCCGCACCCCGTTGTTGCACATCCGGAATAAAGGTATCCCGGTACCAGCTGTTATCAACCAGATCGGGCGCAGGTTTTCCGTCGACTGTGCTGAAACGAATGTCCGGATACTGGGTAGAGGAATGATTACCCCAGATAATCATGCGCTGGATCTTGCTGTGATGTATACCGGTACGTGCTGCCAGTTGGGCCAGGCCACGGTTGTGATCCAGGCGGGTCATGGCAGTAAAATTTCCTGCATCCAGATCAGGCGCTGCGGCCCGGGCAATCAAGGCATTGGTATTGGCTGGATTACCCACCACCAGCACTTTTACATCACGACTGGCAACCGCATTCAGTGCCCGACCCTGTGGCCCGAATATCTTGCCGTTCTCTGCAATCAGATCCTTTCGCTCCATGCCTGGACCACGAGGCCTGGCACCGACCAACAATGCAAAGTCAGCATCCTGGAATGCTGTTTCGGCATCATCTGTGGCCACACAACCGGCCAACAGGGGAAAAGCCGCATCTTCCAGTTCCATGACAACGCCTTGCAAAGCGCCCAGGGCAGGTGAAATTTCCAGCAATTGTAAAATGACCGGTTGATCCGGACCCAGCATGTCACCGGATGCAATGCGAAAACAGAGTTGGTAACCAATTTGACCGGCTGCTCCGGTGATGGCTACTCGAACGGGAGATTTCATGAAGGACTCCTTGCGCTAATATCGGGGTGCATGTGTAGGGAAGCAATCAAAAGCGGGCTTGATCGCCAAACCTTCATATTATAGCCAATTAATACTCCCGGCTTTATATTGAATTGGTTAATAATGGCCAGCACCACAGTAATAATCCAGGGAATCCATGGTTATGCGCATTGTTGCGGATGAAAACATTCCGGGCCTTGATGCCACGTTTGGCCAGTTTGGCGAAATTTCTCGCTTGAATGGCAGGCAATTATGCGCCAGCGACCTTGAACAGGCAGATGTTTTACTGGTCCGGTCAGTCAGCCGGATCGATCGCACACTATTGGCAGGCAGTTCAGTGCGCTTTGTTGGTTCAGCCACGATAGGCACCGATCACATTGATTCAACTTACCTTCAGAACGCCGGTATCCATTGGTGTCATGCACCCGGTTGCAACGCCGACGCTGCTGCGC
>CAZRTG010000251.1:0-3942 GCA_964602895.1 uncultured Wenzhouxiangellaceae bacterium | reverse complement strand
TAACCGTATTGTTGATCGAGGCCAGCAACAGCTCTTATATGCTGCCTGACAAAGGATTGTTGGGGCCGAATGCGATTTTTGATCAGGCGATGCTGGATGTCCCGCATATTGATGAAGCTTTTTTGGCTCAGCAAGATGAAACAGAATGGGAAGTCAGGGTAAAAAGTCGTGATCAGATCAGCCGGATTACCTTTCCTTTTAATCCATTGGACGCCATGGGATGGACCGGTGACCTGTGCCCGGTACGCATCAACTGGCGCGATATGCGACCGTTGATGAGTCACCGTTATCACTTGCCACCTTCGGTGCATACGACTTTCGTGGCCAATCGATTCGTGGTTTGCACCTTTGTGCCGCGCCCGTTTGAAACGGATCCAGGTGCCTTGAAAGTACCCTTTTTTCATAATAACGATGATTTTGATGAGGTTATTTTCTATCACAGGGGTGAGTTTTTCAGTCGCGACAATATCCACCCCGGTATGGTGAGTTGGCATCCCACCGGATTCACCCATGGGCCACATCCCAAGGCTTTGCAGAATGCCTTTACACCAAAAGCCACGGCAACGGATGAAGTGGCCGTCATGATCGATACCCGGGATCCGCTGGATCTGGATCCGGAAGCTGAATCCATCGAATGGGATGGCTATGTAAACTCCTGGCAAAGCAAATAAGCCTTCTACAGAGACAACAACAGGAAAAATTATGAAATTGGCATCCCTCAAAGCAGGCGGTCGCGATGGCACCCTGATCGTGGTAAAACGTGATCTGAGCGCTTATGTTCCGGCCGGTGATATTGCCCGGACGCTGCAGCAGGCTTTGGATAACTGGCAGACGGTTGCACCACGCCTGAATGCACTGTCAGCAGAGCTCAATGATGGCGTTCGCAATGATGCTCTGCCGCTGAATCTGCTCAATCTGGCTTCGCCCTTTCCCAGAGCCTATGAGTTTGTTGATGGCAGTGCCTATTTGCCGCATGTCGAGCGGGTACGCAAGGCGCGCGGGGCAGAAGTACCTGCATCTTTTTATGAAGACCCGCTGATGTATCAGGCTACTTCGGCCGGATTCATTGCACCGCATGATCCCGTCAGTGTCGCCTCTGAAGAGTACGGCATCGATTTTGAAGCCGAAGTCATTGTGGTAACAGATGATGTGGCCATGGGTATCAGTGCAGAGCAAGCCGCGCATCATATTCAGCTTATCGGGCTGATCAATGATGTCAGCCTGCGTAACCTGATTCCCGCTGAGTTGGCCAAGGGTTTCGGCTTCCTGCAATCCAAACCCCGTTCGGCACTGTCGCCGGTACTGGTAACCGCAGATGAACTAGGTGATGCCTGGTCAGACAGCAAGCTGAGCCTGCCCCTGCGTTCCAGCATCAATGGAGAACCTTTCGGCTGGCCGGAAGCTGGCGATGACATGCAGTTCAACTTCGCTCAGCTGATTGCACATGCGGCTCATACCCGTCCACTGGTGGCGGGCACTTTGGTGGGCTCAGGCACTGTCGCCAATAAGGACAGGTCAGTCGGCGCTTCCTGTCTGGCAGAGAAGCGTGTACTCGAAGTGGTCGAGAAAGGTGCTGCTGAAACACCGTTCCTGCAGTTTGGTGACACAGTGAAAATTGAGATGCTGGACGCCAGGGGCTGCAGTATTTTCGGCTCGATTGAACAGACGATTGTGCAGGCCAGGATTTAGACCAGGATTCAGGCCAGGATTCAGGCCAGGATTCAGGCCATGATTCAGGCCATGATTTTGGCCATGATTTTGGCCATGATTTTGGCCATTGTTAAGGCCGGGGTTTAAACCTTCGACGCGCTTCTTCATAATCAGTGCCCTGTACCCGTCTGCACGAGATTGATATGCACCATTTACCCTTAGTGACCGGATTTTTCATGAGTAACCGGATAAGGATACCGGCGTTTACTCTTGTCATTACCGCTCTGCTCACCGCCTGCGCTACTCCCAAGCCGTCTGAAGGCGCTTTCAATTCGGCTGAAAGAAGCATGGATGCTGCCATTCAAGCCGGCGCAGAACAGCATGCGCCTGTTGAATTACGATTTGCCCGCGAGAAGCTGGAAGAAGCCCGCAAAGGTATGGAGCGCAAGCAATATGACAAATCCTTCTATCTGATTGATCAGTCAGAAATCAATTCAGAATTGGCGGTGGAAAAATCCAGGGAAGCCCGGGTCCGTGCGGAATTGGCAGAACAGAGAAAGCAAAACGAAGTTCTGATCGAAGACTTTTCCCGCACTTACGGAGTCCAGCCTTGATGAACATGCGTCAATTCAGGTGGTTGGCCTGCTTGCTGCCGGTGCTGTTGTTGTCTGCTTGCCAGACCACGCCAAAAAAAGACCTGGTTCTCGAGCAGATTCGCAATCGATTGAGCGAGTTGCAGTCCGATAAGGAACTGTCCGGCTATGCCCCATTGGCTTTGGGAGAAGCCGAACGCGCCATTCGTGCAGCGGAAAGCACCACCGGGAATGAAGACCAGCGCAATCACTTGCTCTACATGGCCGATCGCCGCATCCAGATTGCACGAGCTGCAGCCCAGCGTGAAAAGATGGAGTCGGAGTTGGAGCAGTTGCGTCTGGAACACAGTCGTTTGTTGGTGCGTGCCAGTCAGTTGGAAGCAGATCAGGCGCGTCAGGAAGCGGATCAGGCGCGCATGATGTCACAGGCCACAGCTGAAGATGCCGAACGTGCGCGCATGGAGGCTGATAGCGCCATGACGCGGGAAGAGCAAGCGGCCTTGAGAGCACAACAGGCCAGAGAAGAAGCGGAACAGGCCAAGGCTCTGGCTGAAAGCAGTGCATTGGCTGCCAGCCTGGCCAAGAAAGAAGCCAACCTGGCCAGTGAACAGGCACAATCGCTGCGACGGCAACTGGAAAATCTGCAATTGCGTCAAACCGAAAGCGGCGTGGTCGTTACCTTGGGTGATGTGTTGTTTGAAACCGGTCAAACCGACCTGAAAAGTGATGCGGTTGCCAACCTGTCCGAGGTAGTGGATCTGTTGCAAAGCGAACCCGACAAGAAAATCCGGATTGAAGGGCACACCGATTCTGTTGGAGCGGCCAGCACCAATATGCGGCTGTCGCAGCAACGCGCCGACTCGGTGTTGAAAGCTCTGGTCGATCTGGGCGTAGACGCATCCCGTGTCACCTCGGTTGGCATGGGTGAAGATTTTCCCATCGCCAGCAATGAAACAGCCGAAGGACGCAGCAAGAACCGCCGGGTTGATGTCATTTTGCTGGATGATTGAACGAAGCCCTGTCGAACAGAAAGCCTGGTCAGCCTGAAATACGAACGGTATTTCGCCTGTTCAGTTGGGGATGAAATCCGGCTTGCCGCAAATGATATTTTGCGCTAATGTTGCGTCATATCTATGTTTCTATACTGCAACAACAAATTCCGCTCTTGATGGCTGCGCCAACAGCAAAATCACGTTGGCCCAGCCGAAAATTTCGTTTCTACCCGTTTAATCCCGAAACCCAGGGTTTCATTTCCACCACAACCTTTAATTCCGCTGGTTGCCTCTCGACAATTGCTGTTGGGGAATTGCAATGGGCGGCGTATTTTCATTCAACACGGAGGAAAGCTATGTTCGAACACCGTCAGCAGCAAATGGAAAAAATGATGAAGGAAAACCCTGATTTTCTCAGGATATTCAATCGTCACCAGGAACTCGACAAGCGGGTTGCCGAAGCAGAGGTTGGAACTTCACCGATGGAAGACCTCGCGCTGGTCAAACTGAAGAAAGAGAAGTTGATGGCCAAAGACAAGTTAGCCCGGATGTTGGATAAATCCGGTAACTGAGCGAACTACAACAAACACAAGCAACGGCCGGGTACAATTACCCGGCCGTTTTTATAACAGCAGGCAGGATTTAAGAAATGCTCTTAAATAATAATAGTTTACATGAATGTCGGGAGGAGGACATCAAAGGAATCA
>CAZRTG010000250.1:0-4182 GCA_964602895.1 uncultured Wenzhouxiangellaceae bacterium | reverse complement strand
CTATGTATGCCAGCGCACAGACCGAATATTAAATTTACCGTATTCTGGCCTCATGTATGGGTCGGGCCAATCCCCACTGGCGATTGGAGTTTGGCCATATCCGCATGGGTAACATCGACTAAGCAAAACCATGTAATGTATATATCAATCAACCTTCCGGTACAGGATCCATTCCTGCCGTCAACCTAACCAGGAGATAAATCAATGGCCGACAAATCCAAACCCACCACAACGGATGCCGGGATACCGGTTGCAAGTGATGAACATTCGTTGACGATTGGTGCGGACGGTCCGATTGTATTGCACGATCACTATCTGCTCGAGCAGATGGCCAATTTCAACCGTGAGCGCATTCCCGAACGCCAGCCCCATGCCAAGGGTGGCGGTGCGTTTGGCCACTTCAAAGTCACCCATGATGTCAGTGCCTATACCCGTGCTGCCGTGTTTCAGCCCGGCACGAAAACCGACACGCTGATCCGCTTTTCCACGGTTGCCGGAGAGAGCGGCAGTCCCGATACCTGGCGCGATCCACGCGGATTTTCGCTCAAGTTCTACACCACTGAGGGCAACTACGACATGGTCGGCAACAACACGCCGATCTTTTTTCTTCGTGATCCACTCAAGTTCCAGCATTTCATCCGCTCACAGAAACGCCGCGCGGACAGCGGGCTGCGTGACCATGACATGCAGTGGGACTTCTGGTCGTTGTCGCCGGAAACGGCGCATCAGGTGGCCTGGCTGATGGGTGACCGCGGCATCCCGAAAACGTGGCGGCATATGAACGGCTATGGCAGTCACACCTACATGTGGGTCAATGCCAAAGGCGAGAAGTTCTGGGTCAAATACCATTTCAAAACCGACCAGGGTATCGAGTTTATGACCCAGGCCGAGGCCGATACCATGGCCGGTGTCGATGCCGATTACCACCGGCGGGATTTGTTCGAGACGATCAAGCAAGGCGCTTTTCCGAGCTGGACTCTGAACATGCAGATCATGCCGTTCGACGATGCCAAAGACTACCGTTTCAATCCCTTCGACCTGACCAAAGTCTGGCCACACAAGGATTACCCCTTGATCGAAGTCGGCAAACTGACCTTGAATCGTAATCCTACCGACTATCACACCGAGATCGAGCAGGCTGCTTTCGAGCCGAGCAACCTGGTACGAGGAATCGGTTTGAGCCCGGACAAAATGCTGTTGGCGCGTGGCTTCTCCTACTCCGACGCGCACCGTGCCCGGCTCGGCGTCAATTACAAACAGATCCCAGTCAATCGGCCTCAGTCACCCGTCCACAGTTACAGCAAGGACGGTGCCATGCGGACCGAAAATGTAACCGATCCCGTGTACGCGCCCAACTCATACGGCGGTCCCAAAGCCGACCCTGCACGAACTGATGCGGCTGGTCTTTGGTATGCCGACGGCGGCGAGATGGTGCGCCAGGCCTATACCCTGCGACGCGATGACGACGACTTCGGCCAGGCCGGCACCCTGGTTCGTGAGGTGATGGACGATGCCGCGCGCGATCGTCTGGTGGGCAATGTCGTTGGTCACCTCAAGGGCGGTGTTTCTGCTGCAGTGCTGCAGCGAGCCTTCGAATACTGGCGCCATATCGACAGGGATCTGGGCGACCGGATTGCCAAGGGCGTAAAAAGTTAGTGGACTTTAACAACCAACTTTTTTAACTTTTTCAACAAATGACTGAACGAGGAGCTTTTATGAAACGCAATGCAGCAGCCGTCTGGCAAGGCGGCCTGAAAACCGGCAAAGGTACCATTTCGACTGAAAGTGGTGCACTTGCCAGTGCACCTTATTCCTTTGGCACTCGATTCGAACAAGCCAAGGGTACCAATCCTGAGGAACTCATCGCGGCGGCACATGCCGGCTGCTATTCGATGGCCTTGTCAAACATATTGGGTGAGTCTGGTATTGAACCCAAACGTATCGATACCACCGCCCATGTGACCATCGAGGCCGACGACAGCGGCTTCAGCATCACCGCCGTGCATCTTGAAGTATTTGCAAAGATTGCCGGTATGGACGACGCCAGTTTTCAGAAGGCGGCCAATGCCGCCAAAGTCGGCTGCCCGGTTTCGAAGGTGCTGAACGCAAAAATTACCCTTGACGCTAAACTTCAAAACGAGTGAATTTTCGCGGGAAAAGTCCCGAGAAATGAGAATTGTTGGACAGTTTGGTAGTTGTCTAAATGGGACGAGTATAGCTCAGCTTGCTAGGACTTCCGAGATTTAAGCAGTCAACCTTGAATGAGACCCTCAGTATAGGGGTTGAATCTAAGAGACTTGTTTTAGTGGTGCGATACTATAAATGCATCCCAATTTTTTTGGAAATTCATCAACTCCAGGAGCTATTTAAGAATTCTCTTTGTCTAATGTTCTTTGAAAATCCACCACTCTAATACATTCAGCAGGAGTTAGGTTGGGATGCCGAAGAGTGGTTTTACTCTCAGCCATGGATAAAACTGCCAGCATCGAGGTCGGTGTTATTTTGTGCTCAAGAATTGCATTTTCATCTGCAGCATGTACGCGATCGATGAACTGCTTGTCCCATTCCTCATTTGCATTGTAATTGTGCCCAAATGCGCGATCGACAAAAGGGAAAATTACGTTGCCAAAGGGTAAGAAAAATTCGAAACTAAAGTTTTGCACAAGAAGAGGAAGAATATCCTGAGCCCTGATTCCCTCAAAGCCCTCGGTGGAGCAGTCGTGATTAATGAAGCTGATCTCCAAACGATCCATCAGATGGTTGTATCGATACTGTTCTGGCAATTCCTGCCAGAACTCTTCAACCAATTCGAGAGCTTCTGGCCACCTCATATGTCCGTTTCGACCAATCATATCAGACACCAAGAGCTTACCCTGATGATCGAGTGAATACTGGATTGCACGAAACAGCCCCTCTAAGTTTAATACGTGATGAAGAGACTGATTTGCTAGAATCGCTCGATAAATATGCTTTTTTGGCTTCCAGGCGTTAAAGTCAGCGCAAATGGGGCTAATGTGTTTACCAACTCCTTCAGCTTCTGCCAATCGGCTGCCGCGATCCAGCATGTCTGGATTAATATCTAAACAGTCAAAAACGAAATCTTGATGCCCATGTGCTGCAAGCTTTTTGGCGAGCTCTACTTCAAGATCGCAATTGCCAGATCCAATGCTTGCGATTCTTACGAAACTATTGGGTGAGTCACCAATTAGGTTGCGGAGTTTTAAAAAAAAGAAATCGTTTGGATTAGTGAAACCAAAAGGTTGCATCATGGGAAGCAGATACTTGTTTGACCAATAGTGAAAAATATCTGGAAGCTCATGGACATTTTCATAGTGCTTAAATATCTGAACTTCCGCACTTACCCGTTTCTGATAGTCTGATTCTTTAGCTCTAAAAACTGAGCAAAAAAAGTCTGTAAGTGCTTGAAGTTTTGACATTTGGCGCAAACGATGTAGGAGAATGATAGGTTAGCTTGAAGCTGGGCTCGCCAAAAAGCAAGGAACTAGCGGGTTTCTTCTGTTGGAGTGCGACAGTATTATGAGCTCCGGGGTCGTAGTATATTGTGTTTATGTGCCAGAAGAGTTTATCCTGAAAATGTTTGTACTTTTGGAGTCGTAGTTATGATGGTACATGTTATTCAGCTCATTAGAGTTGGCAAACATACACGGATTCACGCCGGACAGAAGTGGTGCCAATCTACCTTTCCAATATGGAAAATGGAAATACTTCAAATCAGTTATTCTATCTGAAAGTCGGGAAGACTTGGTTTTTGAAAGAAAGTCAAACGTGATCGCGAGCATTCAAAAGCAGGGGTATCACATCAGTAATACGGATTTGGCCGTCAATCAAACGCCTACTGTAAGCAAATAGGGCCCTTGCGGGAAACTTATGAATTCGTTGTCCGCTGTTAGAGATGAGGCTTCTAACAACCGACCAGATCAAGAAATACCCAGTGTGGACAAGCTCAGTCCTTGCATTTACCTACAGGACGTCAAAGTGATACCTTATGGACTCAACCACAACTCAACTATGGCCAGTCAATTTTGCCCTTGAAAAGCTGTGGGTACTAAAACAACAACAACCATACAATTATTACGACGAAAGATATCGACGCCATGAGTATCGCCGGAGTTATTGTCAAATCTGGTGTTTAGCCAGGTGAATCAAGCGGCGACCTGATCA
>CAZRTG010000249.1:0-4295 GCA_964602895.1 uncultured Wenzhouxiangellaceae bacterium | reverse complement strand
TCTGAGAGGGGGCCGCGTTTCTTTGTCAAGACCGCTGTTAGTTGAGCGCTTACAACCAATGTGAAAATTCTTTGTCAGAGACTTGATCAATGGTCTGCACACATTTGAAAATTTGAGGCGTATACTCGTTATCCGGTATCCAACAAAAAGGCGATTCCCTATGAACAAGCCAGCATGCAACACGCGATCCCGTATAACCCCAATCACTCGGACATTCGTACTGTTCCTGATGACGATGTTTGTTTCGTCCGCCACTGTGGCCGATGAGAATGATGCCAGAACCCTACTCAAGGCCATGTCAGATTACCTGGATTCACAATCAGCCTATTCATTTGACTACGATGCAGTACTTGAAGTGGTCACAGATGAGGGTCAGGTTATTGGACTGGCCAGTTCTGGTGATTTCAGCCTCAATCGCCCGGATAAGATTCACGCCAGCCGACATGGTGGTTTTGCCAGCGTGGAAATGAATTTTGACGGTAAGACACTGACCGTATTCGGAAAAAATGCCAACAAATATGCCCAGATCGAGATTCCTGGCAGCACGGATAATTTGATCGATCAACTCAAGAATACTTATCACGTTCCGCTACCTGCAGCGGATCTGGTGCTTTCCAATGCCTCTGGGGTGTTGCTACAGGACGTGATTGATGTGAAGGATCTTGGCAGTGGTGTAATCAATGGTATTGAGTGTGACTCACTGGCATTTCGCACCGAGGAAGTGGACTGGCAGATCTGGATTGCTCAGGGTGAGACTCCCTATCCATGCCGTTATGTGATCACCTCAAAATTGATTGCCAATGGACCTCAGTACGTAGTGCAGACACGCAATTGGCGGACAGGCTCGCAAGTGGCCAAGCGGGATTTCACATTCAGGAATACCAGTGATGCCGAGAAAGTTGAGTTGGCTGACCTTTCCGATGCCAGAGCATTGCCGGAACATTTTAAAACCAAAGAAGGAACAGCAAAATGATCAAACTGAAACGCATGGTTCTATGTGCCGCGATCGTCGCTTTGGTTTTGGTTGGTGCCGAGATCGGTTCACAACTTTCTGTGCCTGGAGTGCAGAGTGCCATTCCTGATGCGGAAGCGCGCGTAGGGCGCCCACTGACTCCTGTCAGTGTCGCCGGTGTTGCACGCCGCAGTGTTCGCCGTTGTGCCGTGGGCGTGTATAACTGCTAGTGGCCTGTAACAGCCAAATCGAAAGTGTCTCGCTCGGCCAGCTGGCGGCTGGCTTGGTCTTCACTCGGCTGATAGCTATGGCTATCAACCTCGCTCAAGACCGGCGCCAGCCACCACCATTCCATCGCGATCCCACTTCCGTTTCGGCTGTTACAGGCCACTAGGTACCGGGTCCATTCAAAACTGGACTGGCCAAGGAAGGGTTAGTTACCTGAATGCTCGATGGCTCGAGGTCAACCACCGGGCGTCAACATATTGGACGTGCGCAGCATGTCTACAAAGCGATCTGCCAGCAGTCTTGAGCCCAGTGAATTGAAGTGGTCCTTGTCACGATAGAGAAAGCTGTGGCCATTATCCGGGTAGCAATACGTGTCATTGGGTGGACACACCGAATTGAAAATCTCAAATACCGCCACGTTATCGTGCGTTTTGGCAATCCGGTTCAGTTGCTCCATCACATCAGCAACCAGCGGTGCGAAGCTTTTTCTTTCCAGCCGGCAACTTTCCCGCTCGTCAAGGCTGCACTCGCGTATGTCCTTGAAAGGGAAAATGGGCGGCGGTCCGGTTATGACCAGTTTGACGCCTTTGCTGGCGAGATCGTCAGCCAGTTGAGCCACGCTGGTAAGCCAAGACTGAATATCCTGGACTTCGTGGGGTTCGGAGCGTGAGATGTAAATACGGGCGATGAGCACGATGTCCCCAGGTTTCATGCGGGGAGAAATTGCTTTGAACAGGATTTCACGCGGTGCAAAAGATTTTCCGGAATCGAATGGAAAACTCCAGCCGGGCGTTTCAACCAGATGAACACCGACACCCAGACGCTCATGCAACTCGTATAACAGACCCTGCAGATGACCGGAATGACTGTCGCCCATGGTCCAGATGGTGGGCAAGCCGGAACCCGGAGTTGGGGGAACTGTGCAATTATCGATCGTATCAGGCTGCAGTTGCCTGCTGCCGCCATCCAGGGCACAAGTCATCTTGTGTGACTTACCGCTACCAATCAGTGGCAGATAGGGTGGCGGATGCAATGCGGCTGTAACATAGTGTGATGCTGTTTCAGTTCGGGCAATTGCAAGCAGTAACACGACCGCAAGTACGCCATTAATCGCCACAGCTGAAGCGATATCGCCCCAATGGCGGCCCGTCCAGGGCCGGAAACGCATGGGCTTTTCAACCACATGGTAGGAGATTATGGCCGCAACAAAGGCGACGCTGAAGTAAACAGCTGAGGATCGCCAACTGGCACTCAAAACAATCGGACCAAGCGCGATGATGGGCCAATGCCACAAATAAAGGGAATAGGATATCTTCCCGACATAAACCACCGGCTTCAATGCCAAAAATTTCGTAGACGCAGATTGCCCCCAGTTTGCCAACAACACCGCAGTACATGCTACCGCTGCAACGGTTGCCGGCATGGCATTGTGTTCGGGTACCAAAAAGCAGCCCAGCAGCGCCAGCAAGGCGATCGGGGAGATACGCCGTAAAATATTCTGCAGTCGTTCGGTCTTTAGCTGGCGTGCACCCAGAAAGACCAGGGCGCCAACCCCCAGCTCCCAAATGCGTGCGGGCATCAGAAAAAATGCTGCCGCCCGGTGCTCCTCATAGAGCAGGGTAAATAAGCCCAATGAAACCAAACCACCGACCACCATGGCCAGCGCAAGTGCTTTTACAGATGCCTTGCTCATGCGGTAATAGAACAGCCATACGAACATGGGAAAGACGACGTAAAACTGTTCCTCAACCCCCAGCGACCAGGTATGGGTGAATGCGTTGAACAAAGAGGATGGAGAGAAATAATCGAGTTCAAAGAAAAACAGGACCACGTTGGCAAAACCAAACAATGCCGCCAGCCCGGCATTGATAGAGGCAGCTGGAAACGGGTCGGTCATCAGTACAACCGTGCTTGTAACGGCCACACAAACCGTCAGAGCAGGCAGTAGTCGTTTGATCCGTCGGGTCAGAAAGGCGCTGTACAGTGGCACCAGTCGGGTACTTTTCTGGCTCAATAAAGAAGCGGTGACGACAAAACCGGATATGGCAAAAAACACATCAACACCAAGAAATCCGCTGGGCAGGAATTTTTCCGGCAGGTGAGCTGCGATTACGGCCAGGACGGCAACAGCCCGCAGCCCGTCAACATCGGCCCGGTAAGCGAGTTTTTCCATACGTGATTGCCTGGTGGATTAGGTGTGCTTAGGTTGAAGCATTTATATCGATTATTCCATGCTGAGGGTCAAAAACTTCTCAACTTCAGCAGATCACATTCAGCAGACAGGTATTGCTTTTCGGCATTACTTTTCGCGAAATATGTCGTCATGTTAATCTACAGGGCAAGCTCATTATGCGAACCGTCGGGAGAACCTGATGAAATCATTCAAATCCCATCGCTTGCATCCCCATACCTGGGGTACGTTGGTATTTGCCATTGTTTTGCCTGCTTTGCTTGCAGCCTGTGCAACAACGCCCATGACTACCACTCAAGCCGCGCCGGGTGTTGATATCGCCAGTTACAATACGTTTTCCTACATATCTCCTTTGGGCACCGATCGTTCCGGTTACACTTCTTTCCTGTCGAAGGATCTGATGTCCGCCACAAAAGCGGCTTTGGAAGCCAAGGGTTATCGCTATTCCGAGGATGCGCCCAAGATGCTGGTCAACTTCAATGCCAACGTGCAACAGAAAACCGACATTGATCCGGGCATGGGTGCGGCGGTGGGGATGGGTCCCTGGGGGTATCGTAGAGGCCTGTATGCAGGTTGGGGTGGTTATGGCTATCCAGCCAGCGTCAGACAATACGACGAAGGTACTTTGATGATTGACCTGGTGGATCCGGTCAAAAAGGAAATGATCTGGGAAGGTGTGTCCATCGAAAAGACATTTGATGCCTCGAAATGGACCGAGGAAGACGTCAAAAGTCACGTTCAGGCCATATTGGCCGACTTGCCGGCAGCGAACTGAACATGAAAAGTGGTTGTCATACAGTCACCGTCGTCAAGAAAATTCACCCAGAGGTTATCAAAAATGAAATTTTTAGCCAAATTGACCGCTGTTCTTATCGCTGCAACTTTGTTTTCTACCTCAGCCCTGGCCTGGAAGTCCTATCCTGA
>CAZRTG010000248.1:0-4315 GCA_964602895.1 uncultured Wenzhouxiangellaceae bacterium | reverse complement strand
TTGTTGCGAGCACATAAACTGTCCGGGGTTGTAGCACATGAGTTGTCCGGTTCTGATGGTGCCTCCAAAGGAGGTGCGCCATGCGACGGACAGAGCTGCTACAGGAGATTCGGACTATGAGATTCACGGAAGCTTTTGACGGTTGGCAAGAACATCGCCTGACCCAGGCAGAAGCGGCGCGCTTGCTGGGCGTGCATGAACGCACCTTTCGCCGCTACATCAATCGTTACGAAGAGGAGGGCCTGGCCGGCCTGGCTGACAAGCGCATGAGCCAGGTGTCGCATCGGCGTGCACCGGTGGACGAGGTGGTCCGTCTTGAGGCCGTCTACCGGGAACGCTATGACGGCTGGAACGTCAAACACTTCTATCGCTTCTACCAGGTCCGGCACGATGGTGCGCGCAGCTACACCTGGGTCAAGAACCGACTGCAGGCGGCCGGTTTGGTCAGCAAAGCCCCCGCCAAGGGCAAACACCGCCGCAAGCGCGAGCCGGCCCCGCTGCCGGGCATGATGATCCACCAAGATGGCAGCCGGCACTTGTGGGTGCCAGGGGTCTACTGGGATCTGATCGTGACCATGGACGATGCCACCAACGAGCACTATTCCATGTTCTTCGTGGCCGAGGAAGGTACTGCCTCAAGTTTTCGCGGAGTGCGTGACACGCTGCTGGCGCAGGGCCTGTTCTGCTCACTCTACACCGACCGGGGCAGTCACTACTGGCACACCCCGACCGCGGGCGGCAAAGTCGACAAGACCAACCCAACCCAGTTCGGTCGGGCCATGGCGCATTTGGGCATTGAGATGATCCCGGCCTACTCGCCCGAAGCTCGTGGACGCTCGGAACGGGCCTTTGGCACCCATCAGGGGCGCTTGGTCAAGGAACTTGCCGCTGAAGGCATTACCACGATGTCCGCAGCCAATCGTTACCTTAGCCAAGTTTATCTGCCTGCCTTCAATGAAGAGTTCGCGCGTCCAGCCAGAGAGCCCGGCACCGCCTTCGTGCCGCTCATGGGCGTGGCGTTGGAAGAGGTGCTGTGTGAGCACTTCGAACGCACCGTTGGACACGACAACTGCGTCTCATTCGAGCGACTCAAGCTGCAGATACCACAGGATAGACACCGCATGCATTACGTCAAAACCAAAATCCGGGTACACCGTTATCCCGATCAATCCCTGGCCATCTTCCACGGTCCACGCAAGCTGGCGCAATACGATGCCAAAGGAAACCAGACCAAAACGATTCTTGAAGCCGTTGCCTAATGCGCTCTGCAATCACCCGAATTATTGACTTTAGGATGAGAAACAAAAGCGGACAGATTATGTGCTACAAAACCGGACAGTTCTATTTGTTGACAACAGCCAATAAGCAGGAATTCCGTCAATACCTGCCATTCACAACGGTTCAAATTTTGAGCCGATCCACAATCTTGCCGTCCAACAGGTGCGATTCAATGATTTCATCCACATCCAGCTCGTCCACATAGGTGTACCAAACGCCCTCGGGATAGACTACGCAGGTGGGGCCTTCCTCGCAGCGATCCAGGCAACCGGACGAATTAATGCGTATTTTTCCTTCTCCCGCCAATCCCAACTGCTTGATACGCTTTTTGGCGTATTCACGCAGTTCTACCGAACCGCAACGGGCACATGAGGGTCTGTCAGCACCTTTACCCCGGTCATTGGTGCAGAAAAACACGTGTTTATCATAATAAGACATGGACTATTGAATATCCTGAGATTCATTAGCGGAATTTGCTGGCTGGATGCCGCGGCAATTGTAGATCTTGGGTCCCAAAAGGCCCAACACAACCCCGTTCAGGGCCGATAAGCCTTACAATGAATGCCATATTTTCTGTGGCGAATAAAGATTATGAATGAACTGCGCGATATCACCCCATTGGACCGGATCCTGATCCGTATCGACGAAGCCTTACGCCTGTCGACGGGTACCACACCCACAGCCAGCCGGCCCAACCCGGCAGCAGATTTGCCAGATCTGGAACTTGAAATCACAACACGACAGCACGTGGCAGGATTGATGCGGGTCAATCATGCCGGTGAAATTTGTGCACAGGCACTTTATGCCGGACAAGCGACAACCGCCAGAGACTCCAGGGTGCGTGAAGCGATGCAACAAGCGGCGGATGAAGAAATTGATCATCTGGCCTGGTGTCAATCAAGGCTGGAAGAATTGGACAGCAGGCCCAGTCTGTTGAATCCGTTTTGGTACGCCGGGTCTTTCGCCATCGGCGCCCTGGCCGGTTTGGCGGGTGACAGGTGGAGTCTGGGTTTTGTGCGTGAAACCGAAATCCAGGTGGAAGCGCATTTGCAGCAGCACCTCGAACAATTACCACCAGAAGATGCGCGCAGCCAGGCGATACTGGACCAGATGAAAACTGATGAAGCCGAGCATGCGCGTATGGCGGAAGAAGCGGGGGCCGCCGAATTACCCCGTCCCATCCGTTCTGCCATGGCCCTGACAGCCGGCATCATGAAAGCATTGGCCTATCGGATTTAAGCTCCAGCCTGTCAACCCCAACAGACCGTTACTCTGGAAAAACAAACCCATAAAATCAATTCGTTTTCGGCACTTCCGGCATTGCCTTCAACAAGGCTCGCAAATCACCCAGGGATTTGGCTTCTTTGGCAGCTGAAATGGCAGGGTCTTTATCGTCGCGCCAGGTGAGTAACCAGGGCTTGAGGTCCAGGTCATTGGCTACCGGAAATTCTCCGGCGGCGTATTCGGCCACACCGCTCAAGCGCATTTCTCCCTGTTGCTCCGCGCTGCCGCCCGCACCACCGGTATTGAAAGTGAAAGTCAAATCAAAGCGCCGTTTGCTGTCGCCTTCCGGTGACAGGCTGCCCTTTACCGCCCAGGGTGCCGGGAAACCACCCGCCGCAGTACCGGTATCCAGGTTGATGTAGTTGATCTTGTCGCTGACATCGGCTTTTTGCTTTTTGGAAACTGCGGCAGGTCCTTTCGGCTCGGAGCGCTCCAGCAAACGCAGGGCCAGTTGCATCATCAAGGCGGGCGCATCAAAAGACAGCAATTCCTCATCGTTATTGTCATAGCCCCGGCTGAGCACGGCACGGTTGGAAACCAGCAGAATATCGCCATGCACCACCTCACCCGGTTCGCTGAGTTCCGAGCGAACCAACAAGTCTCCACAGTCACAGCGGAAAAGCTCCCAACTGGCATGGTAACCATTGCCGGGGAAATCCACTTCCAGACGTACCGAGGACGGATCTTTCCATTGCACGTCCGGGTCCAGAGCTTCGGCCAGTACGGGATTGGCACACAGCACATACGCCAACATGCAGATAATGGCTGTCCACACTTTCCTGAAATAAAAGACCTTCATCATCCTTTCTCCACAGGCTGTGTTTGAAATAGGGCCTTTAAGGCCTTGCCCGGATCCGGCTGGCGCATAAACGCTTCACCTACCAGGAAGGCCTGAATATTCTGTTGCTGCAAACGTGTGATGTCTTCGCGGCTATGGATGCCGCTTTCAGTCACCATCAGGCGATCATTTGGAATCAATGGCCGGAGGCGTTCGCTCACTGCAATATCGGTAACAAAGGTTTTCAGATTACGGTTATTCACGCCGATCAACCGCGCCCGGGTTTGCAGGGCCGACTCCAGTTCAGCCTCGTCGTGAACCTCCATCAACACATCCAGCTTCAATTCAGTTGCCAGACCTTCGAGTTGTTGCAGCTCATCAAGTTGCAGGGCCGCCACAATCAAGAGAATGCAATCGGCACCCATCAGGCGCGCGTCCAGCACTTGCCAGGAGTCGATGATGAAATCCTTGCGCAGCACCGGCAGGTTGCAAGCCGCTCTGGCCTGCTGCAAATATTCGACAGCGCCCTGGAAATAGTCCTTGTCGGTCAATACCGACAGGCAAGCCGCACCACCCGCCTCGTAACTACGGGCAATTTCAGCCGGATTAAAATCTGCCCGGATGATTCCGGCACTGGGAGAGGCCTTTTTCACTTCGGCAATGACCGCCGTTCCGGACTGTGCTTTCTGTACCACTTTTTCTGTGAAACCGCGTGGCGGCGGCATATCGGCACAGCGCATACGCAGATCTTCAAGTGATTGCTTGAGCTGACCCGCTGTTATCTCTTTGCGCTTGGTGGCCAGAATGCGCTGCAGAATATCACTCACACCGATCTCCTGTGATTCATGCGGTGAGCTCAGCCAGGGCTTTGACCTTGGCTGCTACAGAGCCGTCTGCCAGAACCTGTCTTGCCAGCGCTACTCCTTCGGCAATGGACGAAGCAATATCAGAAGCATACAGCGCAGCACCCGCATT
>CAZRTG010000247.1:0-4360 GCA_964602895.1 uncultured Wenzhouxiangellaceae bacterium | reverse complement strand
ACAACGTAGAAAAGCTCTTTACGGTAAAACCGGGCTAGATATGCCTTATGATTTTTTCGGCGGGTCAGGTATCTTCAGCAATCACGGCACTGTACAGATTCCCATGATTTACACCTTGCTGGTGGGCGGCGAGATTGGTGGCAAACAGCATGTCGCGTTGGTCGATTGTGGCTTTCGAAATGACGAGTGGCTGACGCGCTATGCGTTTTCCGGTTGGGAAGAGCCCAAAGACGTTCTCGGCCGGGTGGGCTTTGCGCCAGAGGATGTTGAGGTCATCTTGGTGACACATATGCACTTCGATCATATGGGCAATTTCGAGGCCTTCCCCAATGCCAAACTTTATATCCAGTTGGACGAATATATGGGCTGGAACGAAGCTGTCTGTGTGGCCCACCAAATGGAAACTGAAGAGGAAAAGGCCTGGATTTTTTCGTCATTCGATCCGACCGATTTGATCCGGGCCGCCCAAGGCGTCTCCAGCGGGCGTGTACGGTTCATTCATGGCGACGAAGAGGTCTTGCCGGGTGTGACCGCCAACTTGGCCAAGGATTCACATACTTTCGGGACGCAATGGTTCATGGTACAGACCCAGAACGGCCCCTTTGTCATCGCCGGCGATGCTGTCTATTGGTATTCCAATGTCGAGCAGATGTGGCCACCCGGCTACAATCAGGGCAATTCATTCAATCAGATCAGCACCTATCGACGCATTCGGGACGAACTGAAAAAAGAAACAAGCCGCATCATCCCCGGCCATGATCCCGCCGTTTGGGATCGCCATAAATCCTGGTCTGCCAAAGGTGGCAACCAGATCGCAGAGGTTAATTTGCGTGCCAATGATCCCTCCCGTCAACCAAAACGCTGACGACGGTGCAACTCGACTTTAATTTTCAGCAAATCGTTAACGGTCGCGGACCTACGATGGTCCGGATTTCCTGTATTTGCAGCGAGGCGATACTCGTCGGTTAGTGTAAATGTCTTGATATTCACCGGGACAGGAAAGAAGATCGAGCCTGACAGCATCCACCTGAAGATTAAAGAGCTTGGCATTGATCTTGCAGAAAGCGAGTTCCTGTGGTGCTGGCCAAAGTAGCAAATCTCAGTTCTGTTACCACCAGAATTCAGGTACAGGTGCTCTTCGCTCTCTCACGCACGATCCGAGTGATAACTTTAGCTTTTAGGCGACGTACCAAGTCCGACAGAATGTTAGCATCCGGTAGCTTGCCTTTGCTGACCGGTTCTATGATCAACTTCTCCCTCGGTAGCAAATGATTGCTTCGTCCCCCTCCAGTTCAAACTCCCGTTGAATCCGCAAAGTTTGGTTATGCTTATTACGAAACAGGCGAAAACATCGTTCAGATTATGCTGAAATCATGCGTTTGTAATCGAATCTGCCGCAGATGATAACGGTGTTGAACCCAAAGTATCGTGTCCCACTTAAACTGGTTTGTTCGTCCGTAGGAAACCGATACTCAGTACTTATTGAGTACCATGGATAATCATGAAATTTTAAATACTGCCTTGTTGTTGTGCTCCGTCATGCGGTTACAGAGTCACTATTCGTTGGGCTCATCGGGGTTTTCATCCGCACCACTGGCAAACACATGCGGGCGCGATACATCAGGCCGTTGAGCTTGCTGACAGAGATACCGTTGGTGGTACAAATTTCGTCAGATTCAGGCTGGATACACTCGCGCTTCATAAAGACCTGTGCCAGGTTTCCGGGAAGCTGGTCCAGGCAGGATTTGAACAACTGCCAGAATTGGCCTTCACGCATGGAGCCCTCGGGAAGAAATTCATCATCTCCAAGTAGTGAAACGCATTGTTGATGGAATTCGTGCTGCTTCAACTGTTTATCCCCTTTATTTCAAGCTTCTCTGGAAATAAAGACTTTACTTATCATGCCGCACCTGATTCGTCTTTGCCTATATAGAAGCAGTCGTTGTCATGGTGCAGGTTATTACACTTTTTTGAAAAAGTACGGAACGAATTCAGTAGTCTGACGCAAGCCGATTGCACCAATCGGGTTAAATTCCAGGCGTTGCCATGTGTAGACTGATGTAGCTATGATTCAGTAGTGTCGACAGCCCGCACGGCGATTCAATTTGGGATTTAGCCAGTACGTATTGCTCGTGTCCGGTTGTGATGGTTTGTTTTATTGCTTTGCATTGTCAAGGAGAAAGAAATGGCAAACAAGCTTCCGCAAGCTTACCTCGACCTGTTTGAAACCAAGGCTTTTGCTGCTCTCGCTACGGTGATGGCGGACGGTTCGCCGCAGGTGACGCCTGTGTGGGTGGATTTCGATGGTAAACACATCATCGTCAATTCTGCTCGAGGCCGTCAGAAAGATGGGAACATGAAACGCAACCCGTCGGTTTCGTTGGTGATAAGCGATCCCAAAAATCCCTATCGTTACCTCGAGATACGTGGACGTGTCGTGGAAATCACCGAGAAAGGCGCGAAAGAGCACATCGACAATAGGGCAAGGAAATACCTGGATCTGGAAAAGTTTCCCAACAGCCAGCCCGGCGAAGTAAGGGTGATCTACAGGATCGAACCGCTACACACCACCCATATGGGTTAAAGGCGCATTAAAGGGGACGGGGCAAATTAATTTTTGTTAATTTGCCCCGTCCCCTTTAATTGTGGTCTTTAATTTTTTCGCCTGACCCACCAGAGCCAGATTCCGCTCAGGGCAAGGAGTAACAGCAGGGCGCCCATCAGGTCGGTGAAGGCCTGGCCGAAGGGCCCGAGAAACCGTGCGGCGTGAAGATCGAGAAGTACGCGCTCCCAGCTGATGCCGGTATGGGTGCTGCGTCGTGTTTGCCACGAAACTCCCTTAGGCTGTTCGATATCAGTCTTGTCCAGGGTTTCCCAGCGCAACATACCGGTATCGGCTTGCAAAATTGTGGAGGAGTCGCGCAGGAGCACGTGATCACCCCATCTTGCTGCGGCTTCAAAGCTGTCAAGGTCAAGTACGCCGGCTGAAAGTGATTCAACCAATTGCCCCTCACCATCCAGTAAAAAAACAGTGTCAGAGTTCAGCAGAATCGTACCGTCAGGCACCGGTAATTGGGCAAAAACCGTGGTACAACCAGAGCCGATCACGGCCTCGTGAAGACAGGCTTCGTTGTCTGTGACCAGGACACCATAGACCGCGCGCTGCAGGGCAGGCGGGACGCCGCGCTGATCCAGCCCCCAATCATGTGCGTGGTTGATGATCACGCCGCTGATGGCCAGCAGCACCAGCCACACACACACTGCCAGTGCGATGCGGCGGTGCCACCGGGCAATCAGTAGCTTGCGACGTGCCCGCTTAATCCGAATGACCATTACTCCTTGTCAGTCGGTCGAGAAACAAAGCCAGTCGCACCTGTCGGCCCACGGCCCAGACAGAAAGTGTGGCACCGCTGATTCCATCGATCGATTGATCCAATGCGTCCTTGGGGTCGAGTGCTGCCCCCTGATATTGACGGGTGAACGCATCGCGGCTCACTTCGGAACCACGGCTTTCACGGAAAATCAGCACACGTACGCGCTCAACCGTTTCTTTGTCTATGATGACACCACTGGTGATGGGTTCGGTTTTACCCACTTCGTCGAGTATCCAGGCGGTTTTGCCGTCTTTCGCACAATAGCGCACGCGCACGCCGGGAAAAGGGTGTTCAACCAGCTTTTCGATCTGTAATTTGACCTCCCCGTCAAGCCACAGGGCTTGCTGTTTGCAGCCGGGGAGATACTCCGCCAGAAATTCTTTTGGGCTCTGGTACACGACATCGGCCGCAAGCGCAGCCGCGCCGGGAAATAAACCCATCCAGACGACTGCCAACAGAGATCGAGCAGCCTGATGCACGGTCAGAACTGGTATCCGAGGCCCAGGTTGAAGCCATCCATTTCAGGCTTGCCGGGCGGTGCATCCTGATCCTGGTAATCCAGCTTGAATACCACTTGCGGGTGTAACCAGAAATTTACGCCCAAATCGATTTGGGTGTATTCGGTGTCAAAAGCGCTGTTGGCCAGGTTGTCCCAGCGATTGTAACGGGCAAATACGCCCCACTGATCATTGAATCGCCAGCTGGGTTCAACAAACCAGCCATCCTGGCGGTCCGCCCCGATGGCTTCCGGGCCGGCCCCTTCCAGATCCCAGCTTGCATACAATGCCCGTAACCCAAACGACCCCCGTTGCCAGCCCACCAGGGCGCTGTACAGCCAGGCACCGCCGGCCAGGGGGTCGGTTTCCTGCGTTATGTCCTGCTGGTACTGGACACTGGCAGACAGTTCAAGCCCGGGCACACCCAGCCAGCGCAGGCGGCCGGTGTATGCGGTGGAATCGAAACGTGCCTTGGCCCCTTTCTGCCGG
>CAZRTG010000246.1:0-4434 GCA_964602895.1 uncultured Wenzhouxiangellaceae bacterium | reverse complement strand
GGCTGCGCGCAACCAGCCTGTGCGGTGTGAGCGATGGGGTTCATGGTGCGTCATCGGGTTCTGCTGATGCCTTAACTATAGACTCGACCTTCTGGTCCAGATTGTACACCTGTAACCACTTGAGCAAGCTCTGTTAACATCCTGCAGGCGGCAGCGTTCGGGTTTTTACGAAAGTTTTGCCCGGGTTTGTTGTTTCCTGTAAACAAAAGTTATAATCTTATAACATTATCTCAAATTCCGGAATCAAGGTCCCAATCTGATGACAAGCACTACCTCCGATACCCAATTCGATCTGTTGTTGAAAAATCTTGAAGTCGTACGCCCGGGGCGTGACACCGTTGAAATGCTGGATGTGGGCATCCGTGATGGCAAATTTGCCGCACTGGAGCCTGCCATTGATGCATCGACGGCCAAACAGGTTCGCGACTGCAACGGCCTGACCGCCTTTCCCGGGCTGGTGGACACGCACATGCACGTGGGTATTTACTCACCGCTGGAAAAGGATGCAGTTACCGAAAGCAAGGCTGCGGCCATGGGTGGTGTCACCAGCGCCGTCACGTATTTTCGCACCGGCCAGTACTATCTGAACAAGGGCGGTTCCTATCGCGATTTCTATCCGGAAGTACTGGAGATTTCACAGGGAAAATACTGGGTTGACTATTCCTATCACCTGGCACCAATTGCCAGTTCACACATTGATGAGATGGACTATCTGCTTGCCGAGCAGGGTGTGTCGTCGTTCAAGATTTTCATGTTCTATGGTGGCTACGGCCTGCACGGCAAATCCGACAAGGATGCCCAGCGCGAATTCCTGATGATCGGTGAAGACGATTCCTACGACATCGCTCATTTTGAATTCGTCATGCGCGGTGCGCAGAAACTGATGGCCAAGTACCCCGACATCGCCGACCAGATCAGCGTCAGTCTGCATTGTGAGTTAGCCGATATTCTCAACGCTTACACCCGCATCGTGCAGGAAGAAGGCAAACTGACCGGCCTGCGCGCCTACAGTGCTGCGCGACCGCCGCACTCGGAAGGCCTGGCTATCTGGATCGCCTCTTACCTGGCTTACGAGACCAACTGCGTCAACATCAACCTGCTGCACCTCACATCGCGCAAAGCCATGGAGGCAGCGCTGATGATGGAAACCACCTTTCCGCACATCAGCTTTGGCAAGGAAGTCACCATTGGCCACATGCTGCTGGACTATGACTGCCCCACCGCCTGCCATGCCAAGGTCAACCCGCCTATACGGTCGCGCGAAGACGTAGAGTTTCTGTGGGAGAAGCTGCTGGAAGGTAAAATCGATTGGGTGGTGAGCGATCACGCCTGTTGTTCTGAAGAACTGAAAGTCTCCGGTCAGGACCCCAAGGATGGCGACAACATCTGGATTTCCAAATCGGGCTTCGGTGGTACGGAATACCTGTTGTCAGGCCTGTACAGCGAAGGCAAAAAACGTGGCGTAAGCTTACCTCATATGGCCAGGCTGGTCAGCCTGAACCCGGCACGACGTTACGGCATGAATACCAAGGGTGACATCGAAATCGGTCTGGATGCCGATCTGGCCATTTTTGATGGTCGCGAAACCTTCACCGTGCGGGCTGCCGAATCCGAATCGGCCCAGGGTTACACGCCGTTCGAAGGTATGGAATTGAACGGCAAAGTTATCTCCACCTATCTGCGCGGACATCTGGTGTACGATAAAGGCAGCATCGTCGGCCCGGCACAGGGTCAATATCTGAAACGCCCATCGCCCCGGCCGGTCGCCTGAATGGCGGCCCAAAAGGCCCTGAATCGGCTTTGGCATAGCGGGGAGATTGCATGAATTCATTTCGTGAGTTTAAGTTCGGCTGGCCAGTCGTATTGTCTTCTGCCCTCGGTATTGCCTTGGGCATGTCACCGTTACCCTTCTACACCATCGGAGTTTTTGTCCGTCCTTTCGTCCAGGAATTTGGCTGGACGGTTTCACAAATCATGTCTGGCCTGGCTGTCTTCACCATGGTAGCGCTGGTGGCTGCACCCACCATCGGTTGGATCACCGACCGGATGGGCGTACGCAAGGTCGTGCTTACGTCCATTGTGTCGTTCTCGCTGGCCATGATGGCCTTCAGCCTGAATAACGGCTCGATAACCCTGTATCTTTTCCTGTGGGGGTTTCTGGCCTTTGCCGGCGCAGGAACGCTACCCATCACCTTTACCCGGGCCATTTCGCGCTGGTTCAATGAAAAGCGCGGCCTGGCGCTGGGTGTGGCCCTGATCGGCACCGGTGTTTCCGGCGCGCTCACCAAGTTGTATGCCGGTTATCTGATCGGTGAAGTGGGCTGGCGCCTGGCCTATGTGGGTGTTGGCGCCTTGCCGTTGCTGATCGCTTTTCCGGCAGCCTACTTTTTCTTCCGGGATGTCGATGATCCAAAAGCAGCTGCCCGGGCGAAACAGTTATCCGACCACCAGATCGCATCCGGTCACGGCGCAGCTTACGGCATGACCCTCAAACAATGCATGACCGACTGGCGCTTCTGGTTGCTCGGCCTGACCTTCATTCCGTTGTCCTTTGCCATCGGCGGACCCATTCCGAACCTTGAAACCCTGCTGCAAGACAAGGGCTTTAATGTCAGTGATGCCATTTTCCTCGCCAGTCTGGTTGGCTATTCGGTTTTGATTGGTCGCCTGGTGGGCGGCTTCCTGCTGGATCATTTCTGGGCACCCGGCGTAGCCTGCATCATGCTCATGCTGCCAGCCATCTCCATGTATATTTTTCGCTTTCCCGACCCGAGCTATTTGCAGACTGCCCTGGGTGTGGTCTTGCTGGGTTTCTCGGCCGGTATCGAATACGACCTGTTGGCCTATCTGGTATCACGCTATTTCGGCATTCGGAATTATGCTGTGATCTATGGCGTACTTTATGCTTTTTTTGCGGCGGGTGCGGGCTTTGGTCCGGCCACTTATGGCCGGGTATTCCAGGCCACCGGCAGTTACGACGACGTGCTGCTGTGGTCGATGTGGGCCTTTATACTGTGCTCGCTGGCCCTGCTGTTTCTCGGTCGTTACCGCGATGAAAAACTGAAAGCCATGGTGGATGTGCCCCTGAGTCCCGCAACACAGACTGGCTCCGCCTGAAAATATCAGAGGTAAAAGATATGCCCGCTTATATGATTGTTGCCGCCAAAGTCTTTGACCGTGAGCGGTTTATGGCCGGCTACGGCAAGGCCGCTGCAGAACTGGTTGACCGTTTTGGTGGCCGCTACCTGATGCGCGCACCTGGCGCCGAGCTGTTGGAAGGAAGTTTTGGTGACGGCAGCGCGATGGTCATCTCCGAGTGGCCCGACAAGGCAGCTGCCAAACGTTTCTGGGATTCACCCGAATACGCTGAAGTGAAAAAGCTGCGTGAAGGCATTGCCGATTGCCAGGTATTGTTGATTGAGGCGCCCAGCCTCATTGACTCTGTCTAGTGGTCTGTAACAGCCGTGCTAGCCATCCGTTCTTTTAAGCGAATTTTAAGTGGCTTGGGTTTGATTCTCGGGCTGCATCTGCTGGCACCGGCCATCGAAGCACAGGAAGCCGTCGTAGCGCCTTCCTGGAGTAGCGTGACGGTGGGGGTCGCCAACCTCGACAAAGCCCTGGAGCTTTGGGTGGGCACATTCGGTTTCAGCACCCTTGCGACACGTGACGGCGAAGACACCGAACTGGCAGCTCTTTGGCGCATTCTGCCCTCTGATATCAGGCGTCAGGCTTTGCTCGGCATGTCGGGCTCACGCTATGGCAGGCTGCATCTGGTGGAATTCACCGAGCCCGGGCCGGCGGTACGGGAAGGCGCACAGACTTTTGATCTTTGCCCCAAAAACCTGGACATTTACGTAAGGGATTTACCCGCCCGGGTAAAAGAAATGCAGGCCGATGGTTATACCTTCCGCAATGCCGAACCCTCCGAAGTCGTTGCACCGGACGGCACGCGCTTCCGTGAAATCCAGCTGCCGGCGCACGATGAAATCAATATCGTTCTGCTCGAGGTGCTCGACCTCAAAAAAGGCCCGGGCGAAATGGCGTTCAGTGAGCAGGGCTTCGCCGGTATCGGACCGTTGATTGCCATCGTTGGCCATGCCGCCACCGAGCGTGACTTCTACGCCCATGTGATGGGCTTCGACATGCTCAGCGACAATGTGCTGGAAGGCCCGGAAATTGAACGCATGATAGGCCTGCCGCCCGGCTCCGGCCTGGATGTCAGTATCTGGGGCAAAGCCGACGTTCCACTGGGGCAGATTGAAGTGATCGAATACCGTGGTACCAAAGGCAATGACCTGTATCCCGTCACCGTTCCTACCCAGTTGGGCATTTTGCATGTCAGTTACAAAGTACCCGATCTGGCAGCATTCAAACAAAAGCTCCACAGCAGTGGCATCAACGCTGTTGCCCGGGATTACCGTGAAGTGATTTATG
>CAZRTG010000245.1:0-4438 GCA_964602895.1 uncultured Wenzhouxiangellaceae bacterium | reverse complement strand
CCTTTGTCAGGCAGCATATAAGAGCTGTTGCTGGCCTCGATCAACAATACGGTTACAGGCTCTGCACTCTCCAGTCGCCACATGGTACCGCGTGGCAGCATGAGGTAATCGCCTTCACGGAACTCCAGATGGCCATAATCGCAATACAAATGACCTGCTCCTGCGTGAATGAATAACAACTCATCGCCATCGGCGTTGCGTACCAGATGGTCCATGCCGGCCGGCATTTCCCAAATACGGAATTTCACCGATGAGTTTGACAACAAGCCGCGTGCGTCCCAGGGAGACGGGCCGTAATTTGACCAATGGGTGGTATCAAAAGCCCGTGGCTTCAAATCACCTTCCATGCGTATCCAGGCCGTGGGCGGGTGCCGGTGATACATATGGGTAGCCGGGCCGAAAAATCCTTCTTTGCCAATTTCACGTTCAAAGCTGCCTGTCGGCAGGTCACAATGTGCCTGACGTGAGGTCGTTCCTTCCATACGCGAGTGGCTGATCCATTTTTTACTCATGTGCTACTCCACCTGCCGGATTCAAAGCACACCGCGCCGGGCCTGATCCAGCTCTATGGAATCAAACAGGGCCTGGAAATTACCTTCACCAAATCCGGTATTGCCCTTGCGCTGTATGATCTCAAAAAATATCGGGCCGATGCAGGCTTGGCTGAAAATCTGCAACAACTGCTGCTTGCCGGTTTCCGTGTCTGCATCGAGCAGTATGCCGTTCTTTTGCATGCGTGCCAGGTCTTCTTCGTGTTCCGGTACCCGCTCGTTGATCAACTCATAGTACGTGTCAGGAGTATTAAGAAAGCTCATTCCGGCTGCCCGCATGGATTCTACGCTGTGGTAGATATCGTTGGTGTACAACGCAATGTGTTGTATGCCCTCACCACCGTACTGCTGCAGGTATTCGTTGATCTGGCTTTTCTCTTCGGATGATTCATTGATCGGGATGCTGATCATGCCATTTGGCGCTGTCATTGCCCTGGACCGCAGACCCGTCTGTTGACCCCGAATGTCGAAGTATTTGGCCTGGTAAAAATTGAACAGCTTGCTGTAGAACTCGGCCCAGTCATCCATTTGGCCTTCATACACATTATGTGTGAGATGGTCGATGTACCCCAGCCCGTAACCAACCGGGTTCAAATCTGCTCCTTCGGGTGGAACGTAATCTGCATTGAACGGGCTGCCCTCCAGCGTGTCGACCAAATAGATCAAGGAGCCGCCAACACCCTTGATCTGCGGGCAATCCATGGCGGTACCCCTTACCCCATTCATCGAAGTGGCGCCCTTGGCCATCACCGATTTATAGGCTGCCTGACGATCAGCTACACGTAAAGCAAAACCGGTACAACAAGGGCCGTGTAGCGCAGCAAACTCGCTGGCGAAGGAATCCGGCTCTTCATTAACCAGGAAATTCACCCCACCTTGCCGATAAAAAGTAATTTTGCGGTCGAGGTGCCGGCCTATGGGCTGGAAACCCATCTGCCGGAACAGATCATGCAACAATTTGGCATCGGGTGCGGCAAACTCAGCGAATTCAAAACCTTCCACTCCGAGTGGATTTTCAGTTTGATCTTTCATCTGTTGGGTTCCTTGGAACATGCACAAAAACACGAGCATTTGCGTATGCAAATCATATTAGTTACATTTGCAACTAATTTCAAGCAAGTACTTTCAAGCCATGAACACAAAAATCAAACCCGACGATCTCTTGCCGGCTCATTTTGATCTGGAACATTTTCTGCCCTATCAATTGTCAGTTGTCAGCAATACCGTCAGTCAGGGCATTGCGTACACTTATCAGCAGGATCATGATTTGACAGTGATCGAATGGCGCATCATTGCGGTGCTGGGCCGCTACCCCGGTCTGACTGCCAGCCAGGTAGTAGAACGCACCGTGATGGATAAGGTTGCAGTTTCACGTGCAGTCAAACGCCTGTTGGAACGAGGTCTGCTGAAACGCAACACCCATAGCAGCGATCGTCGATATCGCAATCTGGAACTCACGGCCATCAGTGGCCGGAAAATCTTTGAGTCGATAGTACCCAGAGCCCGAAATTACGAGCAGGCCCTGTTGGCAGATTTTGCTGCTGATGAAATTCAGACGCTGGTGAAGCTGTTAAGCCGGCTGCAGGAGTCGGCTGTCAAACTGGAGCCCACGACCCAGGGCTAACGATCATCATCAGTCCGGATTTTCCGAAACCGGCAGATGATTTTCCCTAAAAATACATAAAAATGGGCCGGAAGAAGCAGCTCTTCCGGCCCAACGTCCTGGAAGAAGGGGTGTCCAGGACGTCTCGCTGGTGACTCGCCGGCACAGGGATGTGTGAGATGGCGAGCCAGAGGAGCCTGTTTTTTCAAGACTGGCCGCGCTTCAACGCGGCATACTTCAGCCGGTACCGTCACCCCGAATGACGTTCAATCTCATGTGTAAATTTTGTATGCGGGAAAAGCGATTGAGTCGGATCGCCGGGGCATTGATTGGGGAATAGGAATCCATCGTGTTGACCTCCATGTCAAATCACTGGGTAAGCGCCGGTTCCGTTGGCGCGGATACTGGTCGCGACAGGTGTCGACTGACCAGTGGGTAAAACTATGCAATCTCCATACCAATACCGGAGACCATCAAAGACAATAGTTCTATCTCATTGTTTTTCCTGCTTATTATTATTTTCCATTTGATTTCAATGATGCCTGTCATCAACTCTCAACTCGAACACAGTGCCGGAATTTGTCACTAAAACACCCATTCCTGCCAGGTCTGATTCACGACATGAACCACGATAAAGCCTTAAAAGCTTGCCCTGTCGCCGCTCTTCTGGTACATTTCGCCGGCTTTTTTGACTCAAACAAAGTTGTTGTTTGTGGTCCTTGAACAAACCGTCGTGACAGGTTTCTGGCTTGATTTCGATTTCAAACGGATTTCGTTTTCAAACATATTCTGGCTTCACGTCAAATACGCACACGCACCGCAACGGTTCAGAGGGGTGCCCCGCTTGATAAAGGGGTCTCTGCAACGGGTGGGTGGAGGAACAACCCCGGAATCCAGCGGCCCATGCTGCTGCGTTCCTTATCCTTAAGGAAAAATACATGGCAAACGTTACTATGCGCGAAATGCTTGAAGCAGGCGTGCACTTCGGTCATCAGACCCGTTATTGGAACCCCAAAATGGCCCCCTATATTTTTGGGGCCCGTGGCAAGATTCACATCATCAACCTGGAAGAAACGCTGCCACTGTTGAATGATGCAATGAATTTCATCAGCAAGATCGCGTCGCGTCGCGGCACCATCATGTTTGTTGGTACCAAGCGTGCTGCCGGCGCTGCCATTGCTGAAGCAGCCACCAAATGCGGCATGCCTTATGTATCACATCGTTGGCTGGGAGGTATGCTCACCAACTTCCGAACCATCAAGGCATCCGTCAAGCGCCTCAAGACACTTGAAGAAATGAGTCAGACCGATGGCTTCGCGCATCTGGTGAAAAAGGAAATCCTGCAACTCACCCGTGAAAAAGAAAAGCTTGAAAAAAGCCT
Organism: uncultured Wenzhouxiangellaceae bacterium; assembly: GCA_964602895.1. Lineage (GTDB taxonomy): Bacteria > Pseudomonadota > Gammaproteobacteria > Xanthomonadales > SZUA-36 > JAWXBM01. Next base: position 903 of record CAZRTG010000245.1, on the reverse strand, counting down.
GGGTGGTATCAAGGACATGAAAGGCCTGCCCGATGCATTGTTTGTCATAGACGTCAGCCACGAAGACATCGCCATCAAGGAAGCGCGCAAGCTCGGCATTCCTGTGATTGCCGTTGTCGATACCAACTGCTCTCCGGACGGCGTTGATTATCTGATTCCGGGCAACGACGACGCGATTCGATCGATTCGCCTGTATACCCAGATTGCTGCCGAGTCCGTACTGGAAGGCCGCGCTTCTGTGCCGGCAGTTGAGTCAACTGAAGAATTCATTGAATTGGATGCAGATGGCAATCCCATCAAAGCCAAGACAGAAAAGCCCAGGGCAGACGCGCGCAAAGCCCCCAAGAAAAAGGTTGCCAAAAAAGCAGTAGCCCATAAAGCACCTGAAGCAGCGGCCGGTGGGGCCGAAGCCGTTGAGTCTGTAGCGGTTGAAACCGTGGCTGAAGATTCCGTAGTGGTAGCCGAGTCCACAGAGGGTGGCGAGCCCGCAACGCTTGCAGCGGTGGTGGACGAGGAAGTGGTTGAAGCAGTAGAAGCAGCTGCACCCAAGAAAAAAGTCGCCCAGAAAAAAGCGGCCAAAAAGACTGTCGCCAAAAAAGAGCCGGCCGATAAAGACGCAGAGTAATCCAGGCGACAGCAAACCCTGATCAAACCGCAGGCCCGGCCTGCGGTGACACACGATGAATACAGAGAGGTAAACCCCATGGCAGTGACTGCTGCATTGGTAAAAGAACTACGCGAGCGCACCGGCGCTGGCATGATGGAATGCAAGAGAGCCCTGGTTGAAACCGGCGGTGATATGGATACAGCCGTCGAGCATTTACGCAAGTCAGGTCTGGCACAGGCTGATAAAAAGGCCAGCCGCGTGGCTGCAGAAGGCAAAATTGCCCAGGCCCTGTCAGA
>CAZRTG010000244.1:0-4448 GCA_964602895.1 uncultured Wenzhouxiangellaceae bacterium | reverse complement strand
TCGGCGAGAACAGTCAGGACGTTCTGCATTTTGCCGAGTTTGGCGTCGTCATGATGCTTTTCCTGATTGGCCTGGAGCTCAACTCTGCACTGTTGTGGCGCATGCGTGGTTCCATACTGGGGCTGGGTGGCGCACAGCTGGTTCTGACAACCGCCGTCATCGGTTTGATTGCCTACGGCCTTGGCCAACCGTGGCAAACGGCTTTGGCCATTGGCCTGATGCTGTCTTTGTCTTCCACCGCCATGGTGCTGCAGACCCTGGATGAAAAAGGCTGGATGAAGTCCCGAGCTGGCAAAGGTGGATTTTCGGTGCTGTTGTTCCAGGACATTGCGGTTATTCCAATTTTGGCAGCGCTGCCCTTCCTGGCCATTACGGCGGTACCGGAGGTCGGTCTTGAAGCGGCCGATCCGGAGGTCCAGGCCAGCTGGCTGGCGGGCATAAAAATAGTCGCTGTGGTGGTCGGCATTGTGGTTGGAGGCCACTATCTGACGCGTCCCGTATTTCAGTGGATTGCAAGTTCCCGCAGTACAGAAGTGTTTTCGGCCGCTGCCCTGCTGCTGGTTATCGGCACTTCGCTGGCCATGGAGTACATCCACCTTTCACCTGCCCTGGGCGCTTTCCTGGCTGGTGTTGTGTTGGCAGACAGTGAATACCGCCACGAACTGGAAGCCGATATCGAGCCTTTCAAGGGCTTGTTGCTGGGCCTGTTTTTCATCTCGGTTGGGGCCAGTATCGATTTCTCACTGGTGGCCGCTGAACCGGTCACCATTATTCTTCTGGTTTTACTGCTGATTGTGGTGAAGTTCCCGGTGCTTTTGCTGCTGGGCAAATTGTTTGGCCTCCGTCTGGCCGACAATCTGATGTTTGCCTTTATCCTTGCGCAAGGCGGCGAGTTCGCCTTCCTGTTGTTTTCGTTTGCTACCGAAAATGCGGTGCTGGGAGCGGATCTGGCCAATTTGCTGATTGTGGTGGTTGCGCTGTCCATGATGCTGACGCCATTGATGGTCATGTTCTATGAACGCTGGGTAGAGCCGCGGTTTGCGGAGATGGCCTCACCGCGAGCTGACGATGAAATCGATACGGGAGGCAGCCTGGTTATTCTGGCTGGCTACGGTCGTTTTGGGCAGATCATTTCCCGTATGTTGATGGCCGGCGGCATCGAAACCACCCTGTTGGATCACAACGCCAATCAGGTCGAACTGACGGGCCGGTTTGGCTATAAAGTATTTTATGGAGATGCCAACCGGGTCGATTTGTTGAAAGCCGCAGGGGCCGAACGCGCAAAACTGCTCATCGTTGCGTTCAGCGACCGGGAAAAGTCCGTTGAACTGGTGCAAACGTTACGAAAAAACTTCCCCGATTTGAAAGTGCTGGCGCGGGCTTACAACCGCGGGCACGCCTACGATCTGATGGAAGCACAAGCCGATGTGGTCATCCGGGAAACGTTTGGTTCGGCATTGATGATGGGTGAAGAGGCCTTGAAAATGCTGGGGAGTACCGATGAGCGTGCCCGCCGCATCATGGCCCTGTTCCGCGAACATGACGAAACGGGTCTGAAGAAAATGTACGAACTTTGGGGTGATGATGTTGAGTACGGGTTGCGGGTTCGCCGGGAACTCAAAGAACTGGAAAAAGTACTGCAGGACGATATTGATGACGCCGTCGAAGACGTGGTTGAAGACATGGAGGAGCCGGCACCGCAACAAACCAACTGATAACTTTAGGCTGAATTCCCGCCATCAATCGGTATCGCCGCACCGGTGATCTGCCGGGCGGCATCCGAAGCCAGAAAAACCACCAGCGCAGCCACTTCATCAGCGGTGGTCACCCTGCCAGTGAGGCTGCCCTGATTGGCTTCTTTCAAGGCTTGTTGCCGGTTCAGTCCTCGTGCAGCGCCTTCGGCGTACAGCATGGGGGTTTCGACATCGCCGGGACAGATGGCATTGACCCGAATGCCTTCGCGGGCATGATCCAGAGCCATGGCGCGGGTCATCAGCACGATGCCGCCTTTACTGGCGCAATAGGCCACGGCATTGCGGCCACCCACCAGGCCCCAGTCCGATGCAATGTTCAGAATCGCCCCTTTGGACGCACGTAACCAGGGCATCGCCGCGCGACTGAGAAAAAACGGCACATTCAGGTTGGTATGGATAGTCTGCAACCAGTTCTCATCGCTGGTGTCTTCAGCGCTTGCCGCTTCATAAATACCGGCATTGTTGACCAACAGGTCCAGTCGACCAAATTGTGCAACTGTTGCTGCGACCAATGCATCGCAGGCCTCTGCAGCGTCAAGATCACCCACCCAGGTGTGTACCTTTCCCGATGGATTCTGTAACGACTCGGTGCGCTTTCGGTTGCGGCCAGCCGCCATCACCGCGTAGCCTGCTGCCACCAGGGCGGACACGGCAGCCGTGCCAATACCCGAGCTGGCACCGGTTACCAGGGCGATCTTGGCACTCATATCAATACCTCACCGTCATTCCGGGCTTGACCCGGAATCCAGCCCTTGGGCGAAAATGGTTCCCGGATATCTCTCCCGGATATCTCGCTGCGCGAGATTCCGGGATGACGGTGGGATATCTCTCCCGGATATCTCGCTGCGCGAGATTCCGGGATGACGGTGGGATATGGGCTGCACCCGTTCCGGGATGACGGCAGATACCGGAGCAAGGGGATTTTGCCGGTTTCAGGGCTTGAAGCTCTTACGTTCGTAATGATCAATAATCACCTGCGCCACACAACTGGTGAGCTTGCGGGCAAACGGGATATGCAGAAATTCGTTCGGACCGTGTGCGTTGGAGTTTGGCCCCAATACGCCGGTGATCATGAACTGGGCTTCGGGGAAGGCATCGCCCAGCATGGCCATGAACGGAATGGTGCCGCCCTCGCCCATGTACAGAACCCCTTGTTGGTAGGCCGCCTGCGAAGCCCCTTCGAGCGAGGCGTGTAACCAGGGCGCCACCGCGGGCGCATTCCAGCCGGAAGCGGCCTGGTCGGAGGTAAATTCCACCCTGGCACCATTCGGTGGATCAGACTCCAGAGTTTGTTTCATCCGGGCTGTGGCTTCATTGCCATCAACGGTAGGCGGCAGGCGCATGGACAGCTTCAGGGCCGTGTAAGGTCGCAAAACATTACCGGCATTTTCCAGCGACGGTAAACCCTCTGCTCCGGTTACCGACAAGGCCGGACGCCAGGTGCGGTTCAGCAAACGATCGATGTTGTTGTCGGCCATGGGCCGTGTGGTGCCATGGAAGGGGTAGGCCTCGAACACCTTGTCGCCCAGTACTTCTGCCATTCTCTTTGTTTGTTCGATACGCTGTTCGGGAATATCGGCATGCAGGTAGTCGGGTAACACTCGGCCGGTTTTTTCATCCTCCAGGCGGCTGAGCAGTTGCCGCAGGATGCGGAAGCTGGAAGGTACCGCGCCTGAGGCATAACCGGAATGCACGCCTTCGCGCAGCACATCCGCGCGCAGCGTACCGGCCGCCATGCCGCGCAAGGATACTGTGAGCCACAGTTGATCGTAGTTACCGGCACCCGAATCCAGACAAACCACCAACGAGGGCGTACCGATGCGGTCCTGAAGATGCTTGATGTAGGCGGGCAGGTCATAGCTGCCGGATTCTTCGCAGGCTTCGATGATCACCACGCAGCGGGCGTGGGGCCGTTGTTCACGCTGCACCGCCATGATGGCGGTGAGGGAACCGTATGCCGCATAACCGTCATCGGCGCCGCCGCGACCGTACAGTTTGTCGCCCCTGATGACCGGAATCCACGGCCCCAGACCTTCAGCCCAACCGGTCATTTCCGGCTGCTTGTCGAGATGGCCGTACAGCAGAATGGTGTCTTCGTCCGAACCTGGCTTTGCGGCATCGCTGCCTGGAATCTCCATAAAAATCAGTGGGGTCCGACCCGGCAGCCGCACGATTTCAGCGCTCATGCCCGGTATGTCCTGCGCCTGGCACCAGCCGAAAATGTGCTGGACCGCATCTTCCATATAGCCGTGCTCTTCCCACTTGGGATCGAAATGCGGCGACTTGTTGGGAATCTTGATGTATTCGACCAGTGCAGGAACGATCTCGTCATTCCACTTTTCATCTACAAATTTCTGCCGGGCTTGATGGTCCATGCGCTGTATTCCTGCCTGTCTGATGATAGTTGTCTGGTAAAAGTGTCTGGTTGGGGTTGATTATGGCACGCCAAAAGAGCCCCCGTCATTTCTGACCTCGCTCAACCGCTCCGTCATCCCGGAATCTCGCGCAGCGAGATATCCGGGACCGGAATCTCACTAATCCCCCCCGTCATCCCGGAATCTCGCGCAGCGAGATATCCGGGACCGAAACCTCACAAACACCCCCGTCATCCCGGAATCTCGCGCAGCGAGATATCCGGGAGAGATATCCGGAACCGGGACCAAAAAATTGATTTACCCTCATTGCGACCTTTTC
>CAZRTG010000243.1:1583-4465 GCA_964602895.1 uncultured Wenzhouxiangellaceae bacterium | reverse complement strand
AATTTGTGGGTGGCTACAGTGATTGGGAGCGGCGCGGCGGCAAGTTGACAGAGTCGCAGTCTTTGGCCGGCAAGCCAGCCGGCAAGGAAACAGCCAAGTCAGTGACGAAGGTCGAGCCAGAGCAGGACACGCCCAAGCCCAAGCCATGCAAGCTTTCCTACAAAGACCAGCGCGAGCTGGATAGCTTGCCGGCTAAAATCGAAACTTTGGAAAAAGAGCAGGCTCGCCTGGCGGCCATCATGTCTGATGCAGATTTCTTCAAAGCCGATTTCGTCGAAGTTCAGCGAGTTACTGATGAATTGGCAGAAGTTGAACGAAAACTGGAGAAAGTTTTCGCTCGCTGGTCTGAGTTGGAAGGCTGATATCAGTAGCTGTTACAGGCTCCTGGTCAACTTCTGACAAATGCAGTCACCAGCGGCTCATTACCCACTTGCCGGCTCCAATGACCATGCACCGCAGGGTCAAAAGTGGCGCCTTCAGGTAAGGTATCGGCAGAGTAGAAATGCTCTCCCGCTTTAAACAACCGGCTACTGCCATCCAACAAGCCAATCTCCATTATTCCGCTCAAAATAATAACCCACTGCGGATGGCTGCTTACATGCACCCCACTACGAAAACCGGGTGGGCTATGCCGCAGTTGTAGCCCGCTGGCAGGCAATGGCTCCGACAAGCGTGTTTGCGGCGTGCCTTCGTTTAATGGAATTTGATCCTCACGAAATTCCGCCCGGCCATTGGCTGCGGTAAAAAGAATGACTTGCGTAAAACACTGCATTTTGACCGGCCTCCTGTGGGATTGAGCCACATTATTATGTCAGACGAGTGCCTCTTTGGGCCGCAAAGCTTTAAATGAACGACCCAACGTGTGATCATGTTTCAAAATTATTACAGACAAGACCCTGAACCATGAAAATCAGACACATTTATGCTGCCGTTTTGCTTTTAATCTGCTCTACAAATTGCTGGGCCTACCTGGATCCTGGCAGTGGCAGCATGTTGTTGCAGGTCATATTGGGTGGTGTTGCGGCGATAGGTGTGGTGCTCAAAATGTATTGGTATCGGATCAAGCGGGCGCTGGGTTTTGGAGACAAAACGCCGGTAGATGAATGAGAAGTGTGCAGAGCAATTTGGCCAGCGATTCGAACCCTGTTTTGACCCCTAAAGCCCCTGCCGCAGACAGTGGCTCTTTCCGTGATCCCAATGGTCGTGTCTATGTCCATGACGGCCTCATTTTTCGTGGTCTGAGTCAGCAGGCTCTGGAGAATTTTCGTGCTTTACAAAGCACAGATTTTTATCAAAAATTCTCAGACAACAAAGGGCTTATTGCAACCAAGGAAATAGACCGCCCGGATTGGGCGCAAGGCCTGCCTGGCCAGAAAAGTTGGTCGGGTTGGCTGGAGCATCAAAGCGTTCCGTTTATCAGTTATCCCTATGAATGGACCTTTTCCATGCTGCGTGATGCCGCCTTGCTGCAATTACGTTTAATGCAAGCCGCTTTGCAGGAAGGCTGGAGCATGAAGGATGCCACGCCATATAACGTACAGTTTGTCGCAGGCAAGCCGGTTTTTATCGATATCCCCTCATTTGAGCCCTTGCAGAAGGGTTCAGCCTGGCAGGGCTACCGGCAATTCTGCGAAATGAATCTGTTCCCGCTGATGCTGCTGGCCTACAAGGGCGTAGGTTTTCACAGCATATTGCGTGGCAGCATCAATGGCATTGATGTGCAAACCGCAGCCGGTTTGTTTTCAGCACGTGATCGACTGCGTAAGGGCGTGACCACCCATGTCTGGCTGCAAGCATGGTTGGATCGCAAGTACGGCAACTCACAGCGCAACCTGCGTAATGAGCTTAAAACTGCTGGATTGAACCGTGAACTTCTGCTGGCGAATGTACGCAAGCTGATCAAGTTATTGAAACGTTTGGAATGGCAGGCTGATGATTCCGAATGGGCAAACTATGCCCAGTTTCACAATTACAGTGACGCGGACCATGCCGCGAAAATGGATTTTGTAAAACTTGCCGCAAAAGAGACGCAAGCCGGAACAACCTGGGACCTGGGCTGCAATACCGGGCAATTTTCTCAAATTGCTGCGGAGTATTGTGAACAGGTAGTCGCCATGGACGCCGACCATCTGGCCGTTGAGCGCTTGTACCGCAACCCCGGGATCATGTCGTCGCAACGTATTTTGCCGCTGGTGCAAAACCTGGCCAACCCATCACCGGCCTGGGGTTGGAACCAGGCAGAACGTAAAACTCTGGAGCAGCGTGGTCGCCCGGATCTGGTGCTGGCATTGGCCTTGATACACCACGTAGTCATCAGTGCGAATATCCCACTGGATAATTTCATGGATTGGCTGGCCAGCCTGGGTAGTTCGCTGGTGATCGAGTTCGTTAGTCGGGATGATGACAAAGTGGTGCAGTTGTTACGTAACCGTGCAGAACAATTCCCGGACTATAACCAAGCTGCTTTTGAGGCAACGCTGTGTCGGCATTTTATGATCATCCAACAGCAGGATTTGAGAGGCGGTTTGAGAACCCTGTACTTTTGTCGGCCGGTAGAGTGATGCCATGGTACAGGTGGTCAATCAACCCGATATAAGCAAAGGTCGTTGGCTGTCTCTGCTGTTGGTATCTCTGCTGTTTCTGCATTTTTTCGTATTCATCCAACTGCCAGTCAATATCTACCTTGAAAGCGAAGCGACCCATATCGGTCAGTTTCCCGCTATCGTCATGGTCTTGCTGGTTCTCGGACTGGCCAGTTTGTTGTGTCTTAGCGTAGTTATCGGGTTGTTGGGCTGGCCGCTGCGAAGGGTTTTGGCACCGGCCTTGTTAGCCTTGGCGTTGACATTTTGGGTGATAGACAGTTTTTTCCGGCGTTATTATCC
>CAZRTG010000243.1:0-1573 GCA_964602895.1 uncultured Wenzhouxiangellaceae bacterium | reverse complement strand
CCCGCGCTGGATGGGGCGATCAGCGAATTGCCCTACGACCCTGCACATGGGTGGGCGCAGATTCTGGTGTTTGCAGGAGCCTTCACCATTCTTTGGCTTGGTAAGCGCAAATTGGAACTTCCAGTGCTGATTTTTCTCGCCGCACTGACTGTTTTGAATGCCTTTTGGGTGACTCGCAGTCTCTTACAGCTCCCCCAGGTTGGTGATCACGAACCACTTGCCCTCAGTGCAAACGAGCTTTTTACATTGTCCAGTCAGCAGAATGTGTTGATTGTGTTGATGGATACATTCCAGTCGGAATATCTGGAAGAAGTGTTGCTGACAAGGCCCGATCTGGCCGAAGCCTTACAAGGCTTCACCTATTTCCCTGATACTGTAGGTGTCGCCACATCGACTTTTATGTCGATGCCAGCCATTCACTCTGGCAAAGCCTACGATCCCAGTAGTACGATGTCGGACTATTTCGATCGATCAATCCGGCAGGGATCCATACTGACCCGCCTGACAAATTCCGGCTATCGGGCGCTGCTGCTGAATCCCATCAGGCACGTATGTCCGGAAAATGCCCGTTGTATTGAGCGCGATATGCTGCTTCGCAGTCAACACCAAAGTAATTTGAGTGCTGCGTTACACTTGCTGGACATCAGTTTGTTACGCTCCGTCCCGGAGCCATTGAAAAACTACGTACTCAACGATGGTGCCTATCTTGTTTTACAGCTGTTCAATCCAGCTACGATAGGTGGAGATGCTGTGGTGGTGTGGGATGATTCAAGAATACTGAATCAATACGCTGACCGTTTGCAAGTCACGGATGGTCAGCCTTATGCCACTTTTCTGCATTTGATGAATACTCATCCACCTTACGTGTTGGCTGACGATTGTCAGGTGATGGCTGGCAAAAGCCATGACAGCGGCAGCAGAGCGAGTGCGATACAACAGGCGACTTGCGCCATTTCGCAGTTTGTCGAGCTACTGGATACATTACAAACCTTGGGGGTTTATGAGCAAACCATGATAGTTCTGCTTGGAGATCACGGCTCATCTTCAGTGTACGCGGACGCCAGTCTGGTTAGCCAACGGCTACATGCGGATACAACCCTTCCTGTAGACGCGGCGCGTCTGGTTGGCAGCGCAAATCCCCTGCTTTTGATCAAGCCGTCAGGGGCGCAAGGACCCATGAAGTACTCAACCCGTCGCGCTGACCTTACCGATATTCCGGCAACCATCTGTGCCGACCAGTTGGTGTGTGACTGGCAAGCAGGCGTTGATCTGTTTTCTCAGAAACCTGCAACTCCTCGCATTCGACGATTCATGAATTACCGTTGGGAAAACCACTTTTGGCAGTTGGGTTTTATACCAGAGCTGAAATTCTATACCGTTTCCGGACCGGTCTCTGAATGGAGTTCCTGGCACCTGGAAGCAGACTTGCAAAGAAAAGAAATCATGCGGCTGGAGTTCAGTGATGCTGATGATCCAGCCAACTTCGGTATTGGCTGGGGTGATTCGGAAATCTCACCTCAGGGTACAGGCGTTCGTTGGGTAGTAGACCACAGAGCAGAGTTGTTTATCCCAT
>CAZRTG010000242.1:2527-4467 GCA_964602895.1 uncultured Wenzhouxiangellaceae bacterium | reverse complement strand
CTCTCAAAGCTGGCAGCAAAACCCTACGTACACACCCATTATGTGGACGGCACCTTGCGTATTTCCAATGTGAATTTCGGCGGAACCACCAAAACCATGCTGGTCAGTGGTCTGGGAGCGGGCGGTCAAGGACTGTTTGCTTTGGATGTGACATCGCATACGGCCGCAAATGAAGCCGCAGCTGCAGGCAAACTGATGTGGGAAATCGCGGCAGGTGGTTCGTTCGGTGACCTGGGTTATACCTACGGCACACCACAGATTACTCGTCTGCCAAATGGCACGGCTGCAGTGGTATTTTCAAATGGCTATATGAGTGCAACTGGCAGAGCCGTTTTGTATGTGGTCAATGCGGCTACCGGCGCATTGATCAGTGCAATTGATACGCAAACCGGCACCGTAGCCTCACCCAATGGACTGTCCTCTCCGACGCTTTACGATGCGGACCAGGATGGTCAACCGGAACTGGCCTACGCCGGTGACCTGGACGGTCAGGTCTGGAAGTTTGATCTGGTAGCAAATACGGCGACCAAAATCTTTACTACCTCTCCTGTGCAATCCATTACCGCAGCGCCCGTTGTTGTGCGTCACCACCTGGGTGGTCAAATGGTCATGTTTGCAACCGGTCGCATGCTGACTTCAGGCGACAAAATCAATAACGGTATCCACTACGCTTATGGCATCTGGGATGGTGCACCGGCAGGCAACAACAGCCTGCTTTCCCAAACCCTGTCCAGTTCAACATACACCCATAACGGCGAAACGTTTGGCGTTCGGACCATAACCGCCAACGCACCCAACTGGAACGCCAACAAGGGCTGGCGGGTGGCCTTGCACGCCGGCGAACGTGTGGTCGGTGAGCGCCCGTTCTACAATGCCGGACGCTTCTACTTTCTGGCAACCAACCCGGTTGCGGCCGGTGGCGAAAACTACCTGTATGAACTGCTGGCTTTGAGTGGCGGCTCACCATCAGCACCCATATTTGATTTGAACAAGGACGGCGAATTCAATAACAGTGACAAGGCTGCCAATGGTGGCATCCCCGTTGCCAAGTATCTTGGACCAGGCATTTTCTCACAGCCTCGATTTGTCGAAGGCGACGGCCTGAGCACCACGCTTTATGTGTTCCACCCCGATTTACCGATTGAGGAGGGCGTGCCCACTCCGCCTGAAGACCCGGGCGTATCAGGGGGTCATTTCGACTACGATATCTACTACTTTGATTCTGTGGTCGAGTCTGTACCGAACCTCAATGACTTTGAAGAACCCAAGCCACTGGTTTGTGCCAAGGCCAAGGATGTAGGTAAAACACTGGATCAGATTTCAACCTATTGCCCGGATACCAATAACGCGGGTTATACCTTTTTGTCCGAATATGTTACCGGATCAGACTGCAATGCTGGCGATGGCGGCGGCGGTGGTGGCAAAGGCGGTAAAGGCGGCAAGGGTGATAAAGATCTGAAGTGGCAAACACTCACGTGCAACACCTCAACATCAACCGTTTTCAGCACGGGTGACTATAAAAAGGTCAAGCATACCCACGAATATGATGACAAGTTTGATGTGACGGGTGTGAACATGCTCAATGCCAGCGATCCGGTTTTCAACCTGATCAACGCTTTACCGATATCAACCGTTCAGTTCAAGATACTCGTGATGAACCAGTTCCTGAATCCAGCGGCTCAAGTAGCCATTGGCGGACCAACCTTCAGCAGCGTTAAAAACTATGGCGGCCTGTCCACTCAAACGGATGCAGCGATCGCCCTGGCTACGCAACCCATATATTCGAGAAATACGCTGGCCAACTTTATTTTCAACCTGCCGCTGGATGCTTTCAAAAACAAGGACTGGTGGGGTGACGGTGGCGATACCCGTGCCGGGCTGATACCCACACAAACCGGTTGCGTGAATAAAGTCGGTACAAACGGCGTTCAAAGTCCGAA
>CAZRTG010000242.1:0-2517 GCA_964602895.1 uncultured Wenzhouxiangellaceae bacterium | reverse complement strand
CATTGACATTCCAATTGATCAAGGCCAATACCCCCGCCAGTGCGCTGGAATTGAATGGACCTGATGTGCGCTACGGCTGGCGGGTTAAAGCGGCGAATTTCAAGGATTATGTATTGGCTGAGTACACCACTTTCTGGCATCACCCCAATGGTGAGTGTTATCACGACAGCGGCTGGATTCCCGATCCTCCGGAAGACTTCGAAGGGGGTGACAAGTCTGAAGAGCGGGCACCGGGTTCAGCAGACCCAAGAGGCGGTACATTTGGAATCGGAGTTGCCATTATTGATCAGCAAGTCATCGTTTCCAATGGTGGACTGACCACAACCACCATCATTACGTACAACGATGGCACGTCGCATACACGTATCGAAACCAAAAACGATGATGGCTCGACCACGGTGTACCAGAAATTCCGCGATGGCACGGAGGAAACTGTGACACTTTCGGAAGGCCGTGGTGGTGATGCAGGCTATATCGATCCAAACACCGGTTCTCCGCTTGAAGGTGAACTGGGGCAAGAGGGACGTCAATCGTGGCGTGACATCATTGACTAGGGACAAGCGAAAATTCTGATGAGAAAAACCAAAGGATTTTCCTTGCTGGAACTGATGATCGTGATCGCGGTAATCGCGATCACGCTTGCCTGGGCCATACCCAGTTACCAGGACAGCGTGCGCAAGGCCCGGCGTGGAGATGCACAAAGCAAAATGCGCGAGGCAGAAGTTTGCGCAGCGCGGTCTTTCACGGTCAATTCGGATTTTGACAGTGTTGCCACTGACTGTGATCCCGATCCGGATGATAAAGAAATTCATTACTCCTATACGATAGTCGACTCAGCCACAGGCTATACCGTTACCGCTACACCGCAAGACGACCAGGCCGAGGACAAATGCGGCACCATGACCATGAGTCAAACAGGGGCCACAACCCCGGCTATCGAAGGTTGCTGGCTTAGCGGCCAGACTACCAGTTCCTGATTTGTTTCCCGGATTCAAAGAGCTTTTTTGCAGCCGGGCTTTTCAGGTTATCAGGCATAGAAAATAGGACCTTACGGCCATCCGCCCAATCGGCGTTTGGCCAGGTCGTTTACAGCGCTCCCGCTACCGGGTTAAATACACCCGGATGAAACAAAAAAAAGCCAGGTCTGTTTCCAGCCACACTCATTGGCCTGTGCACCTTTTGTTATACCTGTTGATCCTCTTTTCGGGTGCTGCCGGTCTGGTTTATGAAGTAGTTTGGGCACGGCAACTCACCTTGTTCATGGGCAACACAGCCGTAGCGAATGCTGCGGTGTTATCCGCGTTTATGCTGGGACTGGCTTTGGGCAGCCTGGTATTGGGGCGTGTCGCCGACACTTACCATAAGCCTTTGCGCCTTTATGCCCTGCTGGAAATACTGATCGGTTGCTACGGTGCCGCCACGCCTTGGCTGTTCGATCTGCTGCAAACCGCTTATGCCCAGTTTGCCGGCACGATGGGTGTCTCCGGTGCCTATTCACACCTGCCGCGGTTTTTAGTGGCTGTTATTGCCATGGTGATCCCAACGTTTTTGATGGGCGGCACCCTGCCGCTGTTGGTCAGACATTTCACGCAACAGTTGAGCCGTACTCAAACGGTAACGTCACGTATTTACGGTATCAACACACTGGGTGCTACGGCAGGTGCATTTGCGGCTGGCTTTGTTCTGCTGCCGGCCTTGGGTATTACCCAAACCCTGCTTGCGTCTGCCAGTGTCAATATCCTCGTAGGCCTGGGTGTATATGCCGCCCTGAGCCGGAGTGATTTTTCAGACCATGTCAAAGCCGCCAATGCAAAAACCCTTCCGGCAAGTGAAAAAGCCGCCCCAATACCCCAGCCCTGGCTACTGCTGACCGGTTTTGCCTTTTCCGGGTTTGCTGCCCTGTTGTATCAGGTCGTATGGATACACGCTCTGATTTTGGTCATCGGTGTCAGTATCTATGCTTTCAGTACCGTTTTGACGGTTTACCTCGCAGGCATAGCCCTGGGCAGCCTGCTGATCGGCAGGTTGTTTCGTTACCGCAGTCCACAACACAGTCTGAAGCTGGCTTTCTATCTGCAGTTGGGCATTGCACTGTCAGCGATTGCCAGTCTTGGTTTGATCAGCCACCTGCCGATTCTGTTTGTGCAGGGCTGGGAAAAGCTGCACGGCAGCTTTTCCCTGTTTCAGGCATATATGTTCGTATTGACCGGCCTGGTCATCATCGTACCAACCGTGCTGCTTGGCGCTTTGTTTCCCTTGATCACCGGACTTTGGAGTCATCGTCAAAAAGCGGTGGGCCGGGGTGTGGGTGAAGCCTATGGTGCGAACGCCATCGGCACCATCGCAGGCTCTGCGATTGGTGGCCTGTTTATTCTCGACTGGTTGGGCATGGAGCACAGCCTCTATCTGGCCAGCACGATCAGCACGTTGGTTGCTGTGGTGTTTTGGTATTTGGCCGGTCCCCATCGCACCGTTTCAGCCCGCTGGATTCACGCCCCGATGGCCATCGGCTTGCTT
>CAZRTG010000241.1:0-4493 GCA_964602895.1 uncultured Wenzhouxiangellaceae bacterium | reverse complement strand
GCCGTATCCGGGCATTTAACCCGTGGCCGGTCTGTTGGTGCACTATTGCTGGCGAACGAACCCGGATCTGGCTGGCCAGTACCGAAATCCTGGCCAGTCCAGGCTACAGCGATAGCCGGCGCCCGGGCGCCCGTGATGCCCCGGCCGAAGCGGGACAGGTAATCAGCGCTGATGACCATGGCATCGTTGTGGCCTGCGGCTCCGGCCAGCTACGCATCACACAAATACAGCGCCCGGGAGGCAAACCGCAATCGACCCGCGACTACTTGCACGGCCGAAGTTTCCCGGCCCGGCTCACCTGAAACCTCTGATCCTGATCCGATGAAAAAAACCAAAAGCAGAAATGCGGCACTCAATCCACGGCTGTTGGCAGTCAGGGCCTTGGGAGAAGTTCTTGATGAGGGCAAAAACCTGTCTGAATGCCTTGCACTGAAAGGTGAAATCGATCCGCGCAACCTGGCGCAGGCGCGACATCTGGCCTATGGCGTTTTGCGCTGGCAAGTCGCCCTGGCCTGGCTGGAGGCACAATTGCTGAGCAAGCCACTCAAGCAAAAAGACAGCGACATCAGCCGCCTGTTATGGTTGGGCCTGTTTCAGTTGTGGCAAGACCGTACACCGGATCATGCAGCCATCAATGAAACCACTGAATGTGCCCGCAGCCTGGGTAAAACCTGGGCCGTGAATATGGTGAATGCCGTATTGCGACGGTTTCAGCGAGAGCAAACACAATGGCTGGAAAAACTGGCCAAAGTATCGGAGCACCGGGCGCATCCAGCCTGGCTGCAAGCGGCCATTAAAGAGGATTGGCCGGAGCACTGGCAAACCATACTGGACGCCAATAATCAGCCGCCACCTTTATGGATTCGGGTGAACAGCCAATGCGCCACACTGGAAGGGGTCGAAGCCAGCCTGGCCGATGCCGGATTTACCACCCGGCGCAGTAATTTTGCGCCGCAAGCCTTGCTGGTTTCGCCCGCCGCTGCGGTCAACGATCTGCCCGGTTTCAGCGAAGGGCATTTTTCCGTGCAGGATGCCGCTGCTCAACTCGCTGCGCCATTGCTGGATGCCAGGCCAGAGATGCGGGTACTTGATGCCTGCGCAGCCCCGGGTGGAAAAACCTGCCATCTGCTTGAACAAACACCTGGTCTTCAGGTGGTTGCCGTGGAGCACTATGCAAACCGGATGAAGCGTGTGCAGGAAAACCTGGATCGTTTGCATTTACAGTGTGAATTGCTTACCGCAGACGCCACTGACAGCGACAGTTGGTGGGATGGCAAGTTGTTCGACCGTATCCTGCTGGATGCACCGTGCACGGCGACCGGTGTTATTCGTCGTCACCCGGAAATTCGTCATTTGCGTCAGGCAGAGCAGGTTCAGGAAGCGGTTTTGTTGCAACAATCTTTGTTACAGTCATTGTGGCCTCTGCTGGCACCCGGCGGTTTGTTGCTGTACGCCACCTGTTCTGTGTTTCGGGATGAAAACGCTCGCGTAATCGATCGGTTTCTTGCCGGGCATGGCGATGCTGAAGAACAGATCATCGTGGCAGAATGGGGACAGCCACAAACCCATGGGCGACAGATTTTGCCGGGTGAGCACGACATGGACGGCTTTTACTATGCCTGCCTGCGTAAACGCGATTAAATTTTTTGGCTGTTTGAGCCTGTTGCTGTTACTGGCTTGCAGTGACCGCAACGGCAGTTTTGGTTTTGAACTCAAGGGCATTGAAACACGTGTTTCCGGCCAGCAACTGAACGTGGAACTGACTCAAAAAATCAGCCTCAGCCCCGACGCCCGTGCCGCACTGGAAAATGGCGTGGCGTTGCATCTGGAGGTGCACGCCGAACTGGAAACTCAAACCGACACCATTACCAGCATCCGTCGCTTCGAGATTCGTTACATGCCACTCAGCAACCATTACCAGCTCAGTTCAGACCAGCCCGCATCGGTTCGAACCTTTCCACGCCTCCGACACGTGCTGGCTGCATTGTCCAGGGTGGAACTGATTATACCTTTGGAAAATGTAGTCGCTGGCGACTACCTGTTGACCGCACGAAGTTGGCTGGAAACGCGCGAGTTACCGGCACCCATGCGTTTACCCGCCTGGTTCTCACCCAACTGGAAACATGACTCCGGCTGGCAGTCCTGGCCGGTGCATCTCGGGCCTCGCTGACATGATCCAGAAGTCGGCAACCAAAGCATTCCGCAACAACCGGTCATGGGGCCAAAGGTTGATGCGCATACTGCCCGTAGCGGCACTGATCATTACCCTGCTGATTGCATTGCTGTTGGTCAGCGGCGTGCAGCAGGACATACCGAGTGGCCTGGCTGCCTTGCTGGCCGAAGGCTATTTATGGGTGTTGGTGGTCACTGCAGTTGCAGTACTGATTCTGTTATGGTCCATAGGCAGTCGGTTGATCAGCCTGGTACGCAGAGTCAAGCAGGAGGAACCGGGCGCACGATTGGCGGCCCGTTGGGTGCGCAATTTTCTCGGTCTGTCCATACCCCCCGCTTTGATTGTGTACTTCTTTTCCGCCTGGTTTTTGTCCAGCACCATCGACAGCTGGTTCGATGTACAGGTGGAACAGGCGCTGGCAGACTCTTTGGCTTTGGGCCAACAGTTTCTGGACAGCCGCACTTTGGAGTCCCGCAACCAGTTGCGCGAAACTGCCAATAGCCTGCGTGAATTGCGTGAAGGGGGTGATTTGCTGCGGCGCGAACTGCTGGACAGAGTGCGCGCCAGCGGTCCGCTGGAACTCACCGTCATGGCGGCCGATGGCACTTTGATCGCTACCGCCAATTTCAATGCCCTTACCGGTTTGCCTGAACGGCCGGGAGATTTTGCCCTGATGCAAGCTCAGGACCGGGGCGAATATGCTGCGGCTGAGCCTACGGCCAATGGCGGTCTGCAGATTCGTGTGCTCCACTGGATGCCTCCCCAGTCCCCCGGCGATCAGGCGCGCATCCTGCAGGCCATCTACCCCTTGCCACCCGGTATCACCGAATTGGCCAGTTCCATTGAGCAGGAGTATTACCGTTACCAGAACGTCAGCTATCTGCGTAACTCCCTGAAGCAAAGTTTCCTGCTGATACTGTCACTGGTGTTGCTGCTGACCATCTTGCTGGCCATCCTTGCGGCACTCAATGCGGCACGGCGCATGGTCGCACCTTTGTCGCGCCTGTCGCGTGCCACGCACGAAGTGGCGGGAGGCGACTTCGCACAACGGGTAGAAGCCGGTGACAAAGATGAAATCGGTTTTTTGGTCAACTCGTTCAATGACATGACCAATGCCTTGCAGGAGGCCAGTCAATCCGCCGAGGAAAGCCGGGCCAAGCTGCAGGAGCAGGGTGACTATCTGGAAGCGGTGTTGGGTAACCTGTCTTCAGGTGTTTTAACGCTGGACCGTGATGGCAGGATACTTCGAGCCAACCGGGCATGTCGCACCATCCTCGGCCTCAGTGAGGAACAATCAACCACCCATACCAGCCTGACCGAAAGTGCCGGAGCACTGCCTTACCTCAAACCGCTGGCCGAGGCCATCCAACAACAGGCCCAAAGTGGCCGCAGCACCTGGCAGCAGGAAGTGCGCCTGCAACGGGACAGCGCTCCATTGGTGCTGTTGACTCGGGGATCACAACTCCTGGACCACGGTCAGGTGGTGGTTTTCGATGATGTGACGGTACTGAACCAGGCACAACGTGAAGCCGCCTGGGCAGAGGCCGCTCGCCGCCTGGCTCATGAGGTGAAAAACCCACTCACACCCATACGCCTGGCAGCAGAACGTTTGCATATGAAACTGGCCAATAAACTCGATGCTGCGGACAGTGCATTACTGGATAAAGCATCCAGCACCATCGTGGCTCAGGTGGAAGCCCTGCGAGCCCTGGTCGATGCCTTTGGCGACTACGCGCGTGAGCCCGTGCTGAACCGCGAAACCATCAACCTGAACCACCTGATCAAAGAAGTGGTGATGCTGTATCAGCAAGGCGATGCCAACACCCGATTTGAATTGGCCCTGGCAGTGGACGCTGGCGAACTGAAAGCCGATACAGGCCGGATGCGACAGTTGCTGCACAACCTGCTGCGCAATGCCCAGGAAGCTGCCGGGACTGAAACAGCGCATATCGAGATCTCAACTTCAGTACGCAACCTTGAAGCAAACTCGTGGCTGCAATGTGAAATCCGGGACCACGGGACCGGCTTCCCGGAGGCGGTTCTGCAACGACCCTTCGAGCCCTATGTCACCCATAAACCGGGCGGCAGTGGTCTTGGTCTGGCCATTTGCCGCAAAATCGTCAGCGAACACGATGGGCGCATCACGCTGCACAATCACCCCGATGGCGGCGCGCTGATCACGCTGCTGTTACCTCATTCCGTCTGAAATCATCCTTATTGATCAAGTCCTGACCCGTCAGACTGCAGGCTGGTTTTTCAGCTGACCTAGCCCGCATTATTCACGAATATTGAATGAGCGACGATTGTAGAGCAAAAAAGC
>CAZRTG010000240.1:3260-4571 GCA_964602895.1 uncultured Wenzhouxiangellaceae bacterium | reverse complement strand
CCCCACTTCAATAGGCGTTTTTGTGAATCATCACCAATGGGGTCAGCAGCAGGATCTTCAGGTCCAGCCATAATGACCAATTCTGTATGTACCACAGATCATGCTCAATGCGCATGGCCATTTTCTCTGGCGTATCCGTGATGCCGCGATAACCGTTCACCTGCGCCCAGCCGGTCATTCCGGGCTTCACCTTATGCCGCAGCATGTAACGCGGAATGCGTGACTTGAAAACCTCGTTATGCTCAATCGCATGCGGCCTGGGTCCGACCAGCGACATCTCGCCTTTCAGCACATTAAAAAGCTGAGGTAATTCATCCAGACTGGTGCGTCGCAACAAGCGGCCAATCCACGTAATGCGCTGATCCTGCTTTTCGGCTTGAGTAACCTGTCCGTCCCGCTCCACGTGCTGTTTCATCGTACGGAACTTGTAAATTTCAATCGCCTCACCGTTCAAGCCATGGCGTGTCTGCCGAAACAAGGCCGGGCCCGGACTGCCCAGACGGATCAACAGGGCAATAAGCAGAATCAGCGGCAGCAATACGATGGACAGAATTAACGCGACAACCCAATCGAATACCGTTTTCAGCGTGCGTTCGGAACCCGTCATGGGGGTGCCTGCCAGGCTGATCACCGGCAAACCGCCCCACTCGGTGATGCCCTGATTCAACAGCCGGTACTGATGTAAATCGGGCACCACGTTGACATCGACCACCGTTTCTTTCAGTGCCTCCAGGGCCTGTTCCAGCAAAGGCTTGTTTTCCCAGGGTGTGGCAATCCAGACCTCCTGAATGCGGTTGCTGGTGACAAAGTCCGTCAATTCCGCAATCGGTTGCACCACGGTATCCGACCAGGCTTCACCAAAGCAGGCCACCAGGTTCATGCTGGTGGTCCTGCCTTCAAGCAAACGCTGCTCCACACGTTGCGCCGGCTGCCCTGCCCCCACCAGTACCACTTTGCGGGCCTTTTGTTCGCGTTGACGTGCTTGTGTAGCCACCGCATGGGTAATCAGCACCAGCGCAACCAGGCCGAACAGCGTGATCAGCACCCACAAACCAAACCAGATACGTGAAAAGGTGTCGGTTTCTTTCAACATCGCTGCCGTGCTGACCAAAACCAGAACAACAACAGCCCAACCCGCCACCAGTCGACGCAACCGCCGCATCATGGCCCATTCAAACTCGCGCCGGAATGCACCCGTGGCAGGCAAGACAATGGCAGCAACCAGCAACGTAAACAGAATGGCCAAGAGGTAAGGCTGCGGAAGAGCCGCATGACCAAAGCGCAACCACCAGGACAGCAGGAAGCTGACCA
>CAZRTG010000240.1:0-3160 GCA_964602895.1 uncultured Wenzhouxiangellaceae bacterium | reverse complement strand
ACCGCTCCTTCAGTACGGTACGCCCGCGAATTGACTCTTCTGCCAGTTCCCGATTTGCTTCCAGAACCAATTCGATTGCTTCCCGGAGATTTGTCCTCGCCTCATCCAGAGTGGCTCCCTGCGAATTGGCTCCGGGAAGTTCCTGGACGAAAGCGATATAGCCCTCGGGCACCTGTTCAAATACAGCCGTAAATTTCATGTGTCTTTCTCAGCTCATCGTGACGGCAATTACTATATCGGATTTTAGTATAAAAGAGTCACAATCAGCCAACCACCAAGCCACCACCTCGATCAGTAAGGATTGACCTTACAAATCACGATTCCAACACCGGGTTGAAATACTTGAGGTGATGGTAGCGCCGGAAGTCGTTGTCTGCTGAACACAGCGTTGCATCCAGCGCTCGCGCCAGCACCGCGAGAAAAGTGTCGGTGC
This sequence comes from uncultured Wenzhouxiangellaceae bacterium, assembly GCA_964602895.1. Taxonomy (GTDB): domain Bacteria; phylum Pseudomonadota; class Gammaproteobacteria; order Xanthomonadales; family SZUA-36; genus JAWXBM01. The sequence continues at coordinate 2,727 of CAZRTG010000240.1, read as the reverse complement.
TCAGGTTGCCGCCGGTTCCGGAGGCTCGCAGCACCGCATTGATGCGAGTCTGATAGCCAGGACCCTGCGCCTTGAACCACTCCAGAACATCTTGCTCTATACGTAGAGAAATAGCCGCCTTGGGCGGTTGCGGTTTGAGGCCGCGGCGAACAACGCCACGCATGACGTGATGAATATCAGCTTCCGGATGCTCAGGGGTAACAGACACAACTGCTTTGGTCTGGAGCCCTGTCCAGTCAGGCGGCCTTTTTCTTGACCACGAGCTCAACATCACGATCCAGAACGTGGAGCAAAGCCACGAGTTGCTTCATGGACTTACTGGTATTCGCTGGATCCAACAGTCGATAAAGCTGTGGTACTGATGTATTGAGCCGCTTGGCAATCTGTCGCCGACTGAGGCTACTGCTTTCAAGACCATTCATAGCTTCAATGGACAGCTTGTACGTTAAGAGGTCGGCAAGATACTCGGGATCTTCGTTATATTCCAAAACTTGCTCGATGTGAATCGAGCCCTCCTTGCCGGATGCGAGGACATACGTAAATGCCTCCTTGCCCAGTTCCTTGTCCACGAATAGCTGTTCGATCGGATCATTGGCGCTGATTGAATGATCAGACCTGGAATAAGGATATACATACTCGGCGCCGCCCCATGTGACGATTGAGAACTCCCTCTTTCGATTATTTGCTGTCACTTTGCGAATCTTCATAAAACACCTTAAGACATAATTGCCACGGCGCACCTTAACCATAGATAAATGTTACCACTCTTGGTAACAGTTGCAAAGAAGTTTGCAGCACAACGATTGAATAAAGCTGGCAACGATGTAACGTCATTCCCGAGGCGAGCTGGCGAGAACCCGGGAATCCAGAAATTTCTTCAGTTGATGGCCACCAATATGCAGTTCAGCGACGCCAATCACCTACCCAGGTTTAGGTATACTTCAGGCTGTTCTTCCCGAAAAGAGCGGAATCGTGGGAAATGTAAAGTCAATTGAAAAAACCGTGGAATCTTTGCCACCTTCCGAGCTGGCTAAATTCCGACGCTGGTTCGTCGAGTTCGATGCCACCGCCTGGGATAAGCAATTAGAACAAGATGCTACTTCCGGCAAACTTGACCAACTGGCTACAGAAGCACTTGACGATTATCTCGATGGCTCGGCGCAAGAGCTTTGAAGCACACGGCGTCAAAGCGCTTTTGGCAATGTCTCGATGCGCCACCCTATGACACTCAGGCCCTTGGGCTAGCTGTACCTGACGGTGTACATTGGTTCTGGAGTGGTACGCATGGCGAGTACGAATCGATAATTCCCTCTGGAACGGAAAATGCGGAATCCCGATTCTCCCAAACTCTATGTCTCGGTTAAGTCATTCAGCTGTTATTTCTTTGTGAAAGAATGCCTTAGCAGGAGTTTGGTTGATGCAATTACAAACTTGGTATTGTATTTCAGGTACCTGCGCCACATTTTCCGGGGGTTCAGCACCAAGCGGTGTAGCCATGCCAATCCGGAGATTTCCATCCAATATGGTGGCTGAGGGGTCGCCCCCGCCAGCCAGTCGAAAGCCGCGCCAACTCCCAGCAGTGTGCAGTTCAATTCGCTTGCATACCTGTCGATCCAGAGTTCCTGTTTGGGGCAGCCCAGCCCAACAAAAAGGTATCGCAACCGTCTGGAATTGATTTCCTGGATCAAGCTGGAATCAAGTTCGAAGTCCAGGCTGGAAAAATGGGGTGGTGCATGAACAAAGTCGATCGACAAACCTAAATGTTTCTCGCGTAATCGTGAAGACAAGGCATCAAGTACCTCTGCAGTCGAACCGAACAAACCGATAGGTTCGTTGGCGACAGCAGCAGTCGCACAAAGCAGTTCCATGGCTTCATAACCCCGTAGAACATCAGCTTCAGAGTGGCCTGCTGCGCGCTGCAACCAGGCAACCGGAACGCCATCCGGAAAAACCAGGGTTGCGCGGTCCATGGCTTGAGCCAAAGCAGAATCTTCCTGCGACAACATCAACATATGAACATTACAGAAAAAAGCAGACTCGGATGAACTCAGCGTCAATAACGCCGATTTCAAATTTTCAACACTTCCGTGCAGTACTTCTCGACCGAAGAGCTTGCTTTTAGTCACATGACTTGGCCTGTTCAATTTATCTGAAAATCAAAACGCCCAGGTTGCCAACATCATTTCCCATACTGTCCAAATACAGCAGGGATGGCTTTAGCGAGGCCATGCCCATTCCTTCTAGCGGACGGTAATGCCCTGCTCCTGAACATCAATGATCCCGAGCGACTCCAGCATCTTAATGTACTTTCTAACCCTTAACGGTTGTTGCTCAGCAACTGCGCGCGCCAGCATCCAGGCGTAGAAAACCAATGCGTTAGCGGACCCAACAAAACTCATGTTTGGCGTATCAAGCACCGGGTCGTAATCGGATTTTGGAACTCTCCAGTCTGTACCGTAATTTTCGCAAAGGTAAAGCTCAAAATCCTGTGCCCCCTTAAATGACCGGCCCAGAAAGGCGTAATCCGTTAGCTCAAAGCGCTTGTTGTCCCAGCGGTGGACGCTCGAACCGTGCCAGGCCAATTCGCCATCGTAGAAATGTACAAACAGATCGATAGCGATCCCGGTGCAGTGAAAAATTTTAATAATGACCGGCTTTTCTATCATGTGATAGGAAACTTTACCCACTGACGCTCGCCGAAGGCAGGCGTATTCAACCTTGGAGATC
>CAZRTG010000239.1:0-4583 GCA_964602895.1 uncultured Wenzhouxiangellaceae bacterium | reverse complement strand
AACCACCGACACGCGGATTTTCAGTCCGCTGCTCTACCAACTGAGCTACTTGGCCTTTGAGACGAAGGCGCAGTATTAAACCCGCTGGGGCTGCCGAAGTCAACCAGCCATTTGGTTTGCGCTGTCCTTTTGCGGGTTTTCTGATGGTTTATGTGCAGAAGTTCACAGGGTACAATCCTGGTGGCCCGGGTTTCCCTGGGCTGTGTTTGTCTTTGCGGTCTTCAATATCAAGAGATAACAGGAGAATGCAGAATGAATTCAAACAATGCTCCCAAGTGGTTCATCATCGTTGCTGCGCTTGCACTGGTTTGGAACCTGTTCGGTGTGATGGCTTTTGTCATGCACGCCAATATGTCGCCAGATGCCATTGCCGCACTGCCTGAAGCAGAGCGTGCACTTTATGAAAGCTACCCAATGTGGGCCTTGATTGCTTTTGCCTGTGCGGTATTTGGCGGCGTTTTGGGTTCATTATTACTGGTGCTGAAGAAAAGCCTGGCAGTTCCGGTATTGCTGATTTCATTAATCGGTGTGCTGGTACAGATGGGGCATTCCTTCCTGATTGCCAGGTCCCATGAAGTATATGGACCGGAGTCGATCGCTTTGCCTATCCTGGTGTTGGTCATCGCCATTTACCTGGTCATGCTGGCTGGAAAGGCGAAGAAAAGAGGCTGGACGGACTGACGGGGTGAAATGTGGTCCGGGATGACGGGGAGAAATGCGGTCCGTGGTGAGCGAGTGAAGGGTCAGCTTGCCGCTTGGTAAGCCTCTTTCAGCCAGGCAAGGACCTCTGCATCAGCGTCGTTTACCGACTCCAGGCGCACCCGGTGTGACACCATGGCATTGAAACTGCCGGATGCTTCCAGCCGGCCTGTGGGTGCTTTGCCTTTGAGGTTGATACCAACGTCAACGCGGGTTTTGGTTGAAGGCTGAATCAGCGCGAATTGCTTTTTACGCCGCAGGCTCACGTAGGCTTTCTTGGGTGCCACTTCTACGTCCTTGCCGAATTTGCTGATCTCTTTTATCAACCTGTCGTAAATCGGTTTGAGTGACTGCTTGGCGCCCGAGTACTGTGCGGCAAGCAAGTCATCATCCTCTTGATAGGCTGCTGCGGTCTGAAGTGTCTGCATTGCAATCAGGTTGGCATAGCCATGCGTAATGCCATGCTCGGTTTTCAGAAACCTGACGATTTCACTGTGCTTTTCCAGTTTCTGTTCTTTGGCCTTCCTGACCCAGAAACTTGAAGTCCGGCCGGTTTTTGCCAGGATGTTGGCTTCCATTTTACGAATCTGGTCATCGACGCTGCTGGTCATGTCGCCTCCTCAAGGTTTTCTGAATATCAAACTCCAATTTTCTGCAGATGTTTCAGGCTCCGGTCCTGTGTATCAGGAGTCAGTTGGTACGTAACCCGCGGGTTTTTCTGCCCCACCGCCAAAGAAAAACTTCTCCATTTCCTTTTCCAGATACGCCTTATGGTCCGGGTTAAGTGGCGAGAGGCGGTTCTCATTGATGAGCATGGTTTGCAGTTCCAGCCATTGCTTCCAGGCCTGCTGCGAAATATTGTCAAAAATCCGCTTGCCCAGTTCTCCTGGCCAGGGCTGAAACGCCAGGCCTTCCAGTTCCTGATTGAGCATTTGGCAGTGCACGGTACGACTCATGGTTTGGCTCCGTCTATAAGTTTTGAATTGCGAATCTGTTCGATCAGTATAGCCAGCGGTCGCGGCACGGCGGGTAGTTCACCTGCTTCCAGCCCGAACCACTGTTGCTCGGCTGAGGCTCTGATCTTTAAATCATGGCTTGATATTACCTGCTTGTCGGGTCCTTTGCTCAGCACTACGGGATGAATGGACATGGCAATATGGCTAAGACGATGCTGGCGAGCAGGCATGGTTTGCGCCACCGACAGGTCCAGGCCACATTCCTGTTGCAGTTCTTTTAATGAACCTGCTTCGGGCAAGCACCATAAACCGCCCCAGATACCTGCAGGCGGGCGTTTTTGTAGCAGTATGCGTGATTGACCGTCCAGCAACGCCAGCCAATACAGTTTGCGTTTGCTGACCCTGGTGGCGGGTTTGGGTACGGGCAACCGGTCGACGCTGTCATTGGCCAGAGCCTTGCAATCGGCGCTTACCGGACAGGCATCGCAGCGTGGCTTGCTGCGCAAACAGAGCAGGGCGCCGAGATCCATAATGGCCTGGGTGTAATCATCACCGCGCAACAAAGGTAAACGCTGCTCCGCTTCGGACCAAAGAATTTTTTGACCGACGGCAGATCCGGGCCAGACCTCAAGCGCGCAATGCCGGGCCAGTACGCGTCTGACATTGCCATCCAGCACGGCGGCGGGTTGGCCGGTTGATTGGGAAACGATCGCATTGGCGGTGCTCAAACCGATTCCAGGCAGCTCACACAACTCTGCAGCGGAAACGGGTAATTGACCTGCAAACCGATCAACACATAATTGTGAAGCGCGGTGCAGGTTTCGAGCACGGGCGTAATAACCCAATCCGGCCCAGTGCCCCAACACTTCATCCAATGGCGCAGCCGCCAATTCAGTCAGGTTTGGAAAACGCTGCATCCAGCGCTCAAAGTAGGGAATGACCGTACTGACCTGGGTTTGTTGCAGCATGATCTCGGAAATCCACACCCGATACGCTGTGCGAGGATGCTGCCAGGGCAGGTTTTTGCGGCCGTGCTGCTCAAACCAGGCCAGCAGACGTTGAGCAAAAGCGGCGGGCTGCTTGCGGGCCATCAGGCAATCGGCAATATGGCGTTTACATAGGAACCCGCATCGAAGGGGCGTAAATCGGCCGCGGCTTCGCCTACGCCAATAAAGCGAATGGGCAGTTTCAGCTCATGGGCTATGGCGAACAGCACACCGCCGCGTGCCGTACCATCCAGTTTTGTTACGGTGATGCCGTTGAGGCCAATCGCCTGGTGAAATTCACGTGCCTGGCTGAGTGCATTCTGACCGGTACCGGCATCGACCACCAGCATGACTTCGTGCGGTGCTTCAGGATCAATACGGCTCATCACGCGATGGATTTTCTTCAGCTCATCCATCAGATTGGCCTGAGTGTGCAATCGGCCTGCGGTATCGGCAATCAATACGTCGATACCCTTTGCCTTGGCAGATTGCAGCGCATCAAAAATCACTGCAGCCGAGTCCGCACCACTACCCTGTGAAACGACCGGCACATCGTGACGTTGCCCCCAGGCTTTGAGTTGTTCCACGGCGGCGGCCCGGAAGGTATCACCGGCTGCCAGCATCACGCTCAGACCGTCTTCCTTGTAGCGCTGTGCCAGTTTGCCGATGGTGGTGGTTTTGCCTGCACCGTTGATGCCTACCATCAGGATCACAAAAGGCTTTTTGCTTTCATCGATCACCAGAAACTGCTCACAGGGTTCGATGATTTCGTACAACTCGGCCTGCACTGCGGGCAGCAACTGCGAAGTCTCGGTAATGACTTTGTTGGCCACTGCAGCGCGCAGGTTGTCGACGATTTCTATGGCCGCTTTGGCGCCCAGGTCTGCTGTGATCAAGGTGGTTTCGATTTCATCCATCAACTCTTCATCGATGCGGCTACGACTGCTGAACAGGGCACTGAGGCGTTTGCCCACCTTGTCCTGGCTGTCCTGCAGTCGTTGGTCAAGTGCGGCCTTGCCTGCATCCGCACCAGCCTGTTCAATGGGACGTAGTTGTACGCCCTCGACGGCGCCGGAGCGTTTCTTGTTTTTACGGAAGATTCGAAACATGGATTCGGGTTAACCTTTTGGATGTCTGGTTTTAGTGGCTTGCCTTGGTATCTTGCCTTTGGGTTTCTGGCTTTGTAGGGACTATGCTAGCAGTTGGGGTCTAAGGGCCTCCAATTAAAGCCGATGATGAAAATGGTGAGGCCCGCAATCATGGCAAAAAGCAGTAAAGCAGGGAGTGTGCGCATTATCGCGGGTAATTGGCGTGGACGGCGTTTGCCGGTACCCGACTTGCCGGGCTTGCGGCCTTCCGGTGACCGCAGCCGGGAAACCCTGTTCAACTGGTTGCAGGCGTATTTGCGCGGTGCAGATTGCCTGGACCTGTTCGCCGGCACCGGTGTGCTGGGGCTGGAGGCTGTCTCTCGTGGTGCTGCCACGGCGGTGCTGGTGGAAAAAGATCGTTCGGCAGCGGTAAAGCTGCGACAGAACGTGGAGAAACTGGCTGCCAGTCAGGTTACCGTGTTGCAGAGCGAAGCGGTGGCATGGCTGGAAGGCCAAAAGGCCGATAGCTTTGACCTGGTATTTATCGATCCGCCTTTCGGTAAAGGCCTGGCGCTGTCCGCATTAAAGACATTGCAGGCAGGCCGGCAACTGCGTGCCGGTGGTCTGGTTTACCTTGAAACGGCATGTGCTGAAGCCATTCAGCCTGATCCGGCCTGCTGGGAAATCCTGCGGGAAAAGGATATGGGAGAGGTGCGAATGCGATTGCTGCGTCCCTTAAAATCAAGCAGCCCCTGAATTTATAGAAGCTGAAGGAAATTCTGATTTATTCAGAATTTCTTTGGCACATGGATGTGCCAACATTTTCAATGATTGTAAATCATTGAAAATGAAGC
>CAZRTG010000238.1:0-4599 GCA_964602895.1 uncultured Wenzhouxiangellaceae bacterium | reverse complement strand
TGGCAGCATGATGTCAGCGGCACTACGCCAGGACCGGGTGGCTCGTTTATTGATGGCCGCAAACAGCTTTCGCTTGGTTTAACATTCAGCTACTTGCATCAATGGGTAATGAATGTGTCTTACACCTCATACTTTGGTGGTGGAAAATACAATTTGTTGTCTGATCGTGACTTTATTGGCGCCAGCGTCAGTTACTCATTCTGATCGAGGAATTTCAAATGCTCAAGATGAACAAAATTGCACTGGCAACCTGTATCGGATTTGCTGCTATTGCAGGCCAGGCCTTTGCCGGCCCCAAGCCGGACCAGATAGCGCGACTCGGTCAGGATCTCACACCCATGGGTTCCGAGCGTGCGGGAAATGCTGACGGCTCCATCCCCGAGTGGACCGGTGGAATCACCAAACCACCGGCAGATTACGTACCCGGTCAATTTCATACGGATCCGTTTGCATCTGACAAACCCCTGTTCCGCATTACAGCAGCCAACGCTTCCCAGTATGCAGACAAGCTGAGTGTTGGACAAAAAGCGACTCTGGAAAAATATCCCGATACGTACTTCATGGACGTTTATCCCACTCGTCGCAGTGTTTCGTTTCCGCAACGGACTTATGAATTTACGGCCAAGAATGGCGCGACTGCTACGTTGGCAGAGAACGGTGAAGGCGTGCTTGATGCCGCTGAAGGGTTTCCTTTCCCGTTTCCGGAAAATGCCTATGAGTTGATGTGGAACCACAAGCTCAAGTACAAGGGTACTGGAGGCGTACGCTACAACAACCAGGTGGCACCAACGGCAGATGGCAGCTATTCCGTGACCGTCATTCGTGAGGAATTCCTGGGTTTGTATTACAAAGAAGGCGAAACTTCCAAGAGTATCAACAACATTCTGTTGTATTTTTTCCAGGAAGTTGAATCTCCAGCCCGATTGGCCGGAAATATCCTGCTGGTTCATGAAACCCTGAATCAGGTTGCTACGCCAAGGCAAGCCTGGGTTTATAACCCCGGCCAAAGACGTGTTCGGCGCGCACCCAATGTCGCCTACGACAACCCGGGTACGGCATCGGATGGATTGCGTACCAATGATATGACCGATATGTTCAACGGTGCCATGGACCGCTTTGACTGGAAGGTGATTGGCAAACAGGAAATGTACGTTCCCTACAATTCTTACGGCGCGCACAAGGCCGGTACACCCTATGATGAATTCGTCCGCCCGGGACATTTGAATCAGGATCTGATGCGCTATGAGTTACACCGTGTATGGGTCATCGAAGCCACGCTGAAAGCAGGAATGCGGCACATCAACCCCCGGCGTACTTTTTATCTGGATGAAGACAGCTACCAAATCCTGTTGATAGATCACTATGATGCCCGTGATCAACTCTGGCGTGCCTCAGAGGCACACTCAGTGAACTATTATGAAGTGCCGACTTTCTGGTCAACCATAGAAGTTCATTATGATCTTCAATCCGGTCGTTATGTTGCACAAGGCCTGGACAATACCGGTAACGTCAATACATTCAATGTAGAGATGAATCCGGCACAATTCACACCACAGGCCTTGCGTACCCGCGGCAGGAGATAGGGGTACAAAGTTACTGAAGGCCAGCATGTGCTGGCCTTTTTGTTTTTCACTGAACGATATTCCCCAGCTGCGGGTACTGTAATGAAAAGACTGTTTCGTATCTTTTTCCTCTTCTTTGCCCTGTTTTTACTTTCGCCGGTGGAATCGGTAATCGCTGAGATCAAAGCAGATGGTCTTGATATCGAGTATGCCGAAATCGTGCCGCTGGCTGCTCAATCATTACAACTGGACCTGGTGCAATTGGGTAACCGGGTTGTATCTGTGGGTGAGCGTGGAATCATCATTCTGTCCGAAGATGGTGGCACCAACTGGAAGCAGGCTACAGTCGTTCCGACCCGTTCAACCTTGACTACTGTATATGCGGTTGGTCAAAGGCTCTTTGCAGCAGGACATGATACGGTCATTCTGACCAGTGGCGATTCGGGTGATACCTGGACACGTCAGTACTTTGCACCGGCACGGCAACAACCCGTCATGGATTTGTGGTTTTCGGACAGGGACCACGGTCTCGCCATTGGCGCCTATGGCTTGCTATTGAGAACTTCCGATGGAGGTCAGCATTGGGAAGACTGGGCCGTCAATGATGAGGACGATGCGCATTTGAACAACATCGTTGAACTGGCTGACGGTACCTTGTTGATTGCCGGTGAAGCGGGTTATTCCTATCGAAGTACGGATGCTGGCGAAAGCTGGGAGGCACTGGATATCCCTTACCACGGTTCCATGTTCGGCGCCGATCTGGCTGGCGACGGTTGCGTTCTGTTCTATGGCTTGAGAGGGCACATACTCCGTTCCTGTAATCAGGGAGACAGTTGGGAGGAACTGGATTCGCGTTCTGAATATACGTTGGCTGGTGGCACCGCTTACACGAATGGCGTTTTGATGGTCGGTAACACCGGAGTCATCGTCGAGTATCACAATGGGGGCACCTTATCGGTGCACAACCACCCCAGTGGTGTGGACTTTTCCACCGCCATACCCATGCAGGACGGTAGCTTTTTGATAGCCGGTGAGGACGGTGTACATCGCTATACGGAAGCCGATCAAGAGGGACAAGCGCAATGAACACCCATCCCATGATACATCGTCTTGCGACCATCCTGATCAATAACCGCTACGGCATTGTAGCCATCTTTTTTCTTGTCACGCTGGGCATGCTGTATGCCATGACCAACCTGAAAATTGAAACGGGTTTCAAAAAGCAGTTGCCGCTGAAACATGAGTACATGCAGACTTTTTTGAAGTATGAAAAGGAGTTTGGCGGTGCCAACCGCATCCTGGTAGCCCTGGTTGCGCGTGATGGTGATATGTTTACCGAGGATTTTTTCACCGCCTTTGAAGACATCACCGACCAGACCTTCTTCATTCCCGGTGTTGATCGCGCCAGTGTGCGCTCCATATTTACGCCCAATGTCCGTTTTGTGGAGATCGTCGAGGATGGTTTTGCCGGGGGTAATGTCATTCCCTCGGCTTTTTCACCCACGCCAGAAATGTTTAAACGGGTACGTTCGAATATCGTCAAGTCGGGCGAAGTTGGCCGGTTGGTTTCCAATGACTTTTCCGGGGCCATGGTGTGGGCCAACCTGTTGGAAGAGGACCCGGTCACAGGCGAGAAACTGGATTACCAACAGGTAGCGGAACAGCTCGAAAAAATTCGTAGCCAATATGAAAACGATAAATTTACGGTACATATAATCGGCTTTGCCAAAATCGTGGGTGATATCTCGGATGGTGCCAAATCCGTCATCTGGTTTTTCCTGGCTGCGTTCGTGATCACCTCGGTTTTGCTGTATATCTATTCCCGCTCATTCTGGCTTACCCTGCTGCCGCTGGTCTGTTCCTTAATGGCAGTAATCTGGCAATTGGGTACCTTGAGCCTGTTGGGCTACAGCCTCGACCCTATGAATATCCTCACGCCCTTTCTGATTTTTGCCATCGGCGTCAGCCATGGTGTGCAAAAAATCAGCGCCTGGATCGTAGAGAAGAATTTCGGTGGTAAAACACCGGATGACTGGGCGCGTGAAGGCATTACCGATCTTTCACAAATACCGAACCGGTCGCCCATGCACGGTTCGCGCGAGACCATGAAGAAATTGCTGACGCCGGGCATCATCGCGCTGGTTTCGGACACCATTGGTTTTCTCACCATTTTGTTTATCCAGATACGTATCATTCAGGAACTGGCTATCACAGCGAGTGTGGGTGTGGCAGTGATTATCCTGACCAACCTGATTTTACTGCCGGTGCTGTTGAGTTGGGTGGAAATCCGCAACGCAGAGAAATTCCGCCAGCGATTACTGAACATTGCAGCAGAAGACAAACCTTTCTGGAAGCTGCTGACCTCTTTTACCCAGAAAAAGCGAGCTGCGTGGGTATTGGCTATCGGAGGCCTGCTTTTTATCGGTGGCTATGTGGTTGCGCAGGGCATGAAGGTAGGCGACTCTGAGGTGGGTGTACCCGAGCTACGGCCTGAATCAAGGTATAACCAGGATGCCTCGTTCATCGCCAACAAATTTTCCCTGGGTGTGGATTTGTTGACGGTGGTTGCAGAAACAGTTCCCAATGCCTGCACTGAAAATTATGCGGTCATGGATGCCATTGATCGCTTTGCCTGGCAGTTGCGAAACGTCGAGGGTGTTCAAAAAGTCATCACTTTGCCCATGGTGGCAAAAGTGGTAAATGCGGGCTGGAATGAGGGCAATATCAATTGGCGGGTTTTGCCGCGCGACAACTACGTTATGCGCCAGGCATTGAGCAATATCGATACCGATACAGGTTTGCTCAATAACGATTGCAGCGCGATACCCATCCTGGTGTTCACCAAAGATCATAAAGCCGAAACCATTGCGCGGGTAGTAGAGCGGGTCAAACAGCTGCGCAAAGAATTGCAATTGGGTGATGTTGAGTTTGCCTTGGAACACCCTGTTCTGGAACAACTGGCGGGTGATGACGAGCCTGCTATAGCCAGATGCCGAACATCCTGCACGGGGGTGTCGATGCCGACGGCCACAACGAG
>CAZRTG010000237.1:0-4701 GCA_964602895.1 uncultured Wenzhouxiangellaceae bacterium | reverse complement strand
CCGGGCACTGGGCTATTCCGATCCCGATCCGGTCAACGGTGAGTTGATGTTTCATGCAGGCAGCTGTGCTGCCTGTCATGAATCCGATCTGCGTGGCGGGCTTGAACTGCAAACCGACTTCGGCACGTTTCGTGTTCCCAATATCTCGCCGGACAGGGATTCAGGCATCGGTGACTGGTCAGACACTGATTTTATCGACGCCATGCAATACGGGGTATCTCCTGAAGGCAAGCACTATTACCCGGCTTTTCCTTACGCGTCCTACGCACGCATGCAGGTTCAGGATGTGGTGGACCTGAAAGCCTATATCGATACCCTGCCACCCATTAAGCACGAAGTGGCGGGGCATGAGCTTGCGTTCCCCTGGAGTGTTAGCCGTGGCATAGGCTTATGGAAGCGCTTGTATCTGGACGCCAGTCCACAAATCGAACTGGCTGCAGATGCCGATACGCAGTTGCTGCGTGGCCGCTATCTGGTGGAAGGCCCGGGGCATTGCGCGGAATGCCACACCGCGCGTGATGCTTTTGGTGGCATCCGTGCGGACCGCTGGCTGGCAGGAGCTCCCAACCCCGATGGGGACGGGCAGGTGCCCAATATCACTCCGGACCAGGCTGGACTGGGTGGCTGGTCAACCCGGGACATTGAATTCTATCTTGAATCCGGGTTTACACCGGACTTCGATACCGTGGGTGGTTCCATGGTGAAAGTACAGGAAAACATGGCGCGCCTGCCTCCTGAAGACCGCGCCGCAATTGTTGCGTACCTGCAAGCCATTCCTGCCCGGCCGAAATCTGAATAAGCCTGCCATTCAGGGTTGCCAGAATTTGCGAAGCAAGCGCTTGAAGAACGAGGCCACCCATCCATCTGTCGTGGTGGAAAAATCAAAGACGTAGTCTGCCTGAAGGGGCGTTGCGCCCAGGGGTTCAATCACCTTGCGGGCGCTTACGGTAACCGTGCAGCTTTCCGTGTGACCAAAATCGATAGCCGGATTGAGGGTGAAAACGGTGGGCCCGCCCGATAACGCAAAGCGGTGAACACCGGTTTCGGCACAAACGATGGCGAAGGCGCTGTCCGATGTTTTAACCGGCTCAGCAAAGCGAATGGTTACATTGCTGCCCGATTCAATACCCTCAGAGCCGGCTGCAGGAACGGTGGAGTTCACCACAGGCGCACTGGCCAGATCGACACGACCGAGCACCGGGTCATGGTCTGAGCTGCGGTAGGGGTCTGCAGCGTACAACCCGTTGACCTGTGGTTTGATTTCGAAAGAGGCTTCACCTGCATCCAGAATGGTGTCGTTGTAATCGAGCAGGGCGTTTTCATCAGAATTGATGTGCCAAACGTCGCCTGCAGCTGATTGAGCCACCAGACCGTCGCTGGCGAGTACATAGTCCAGCGTACCTTGCTTGCCGTCGAAGACAAAACTGTAGCCGTCTTGAGACACCAGACTGGTAAAGCCCCCGCGGTAGAGCACCTGCAGCGGGTCTTCCTGATGGTACGAGTTCAGATCACCAACGATGAAGGTATCTGAATCCACTACTCCGAGATGGGTCAGGGTATCGGTGGGGTCGTTAGCCAGCCAGTCCAGCAATGCGGTGGCGGCTTTCGTACGTGTGCCGTTGCAATTGCCCTGGATCGGGTCGTCATCACGTATGCCGCAACTCGAGCCTTTTGACTTGAGGTGCAATACCACGACGGTAAATGCACTGCCGGTATCCGGATGACCTGGCTCAATCACGCGAAACGTTTGTGCCAGGGCAGGGCGGTTCTGTTGACTGCCCAACGAATTGGGGTCGGTGAAGGCGGTGGTAGCCAGTGATTGCGCATTGCCAAGCCGTTCAAGCACGCCCAATTTATAGATCAATGAAACCTTGATTTCATCGTTGCCACCGTTGGCTCCCGCTGCTACGTATGCGTAGACAGCGGAACCCAATCGCGTATTCACTGCCTTGACCAGGTAGGCCAAAGCATCATGGGTGCCATCGCCGTCATTCTCTATTTCCATCAGGCCCAGCACATCCGCATCCAGGTTTGTGATGGTGGCGACAATTTTGGCCGTCTGGCGATCCAGCTCAGCCGGGCTGTCGGCTCCGCGGGCAGTGGGAAAACCACCGCCCACCCCGTCGCCATTGAAGTAGTTGAGTACATTCAATGCCGCGATGGTGACATTGCCACCTGGCGCGGGGCGGATTACTGGTCGTGGCGGATTGACGATAGACGGAGGCTTGGATTTCAGCGCCTGGACGGTCCACGCATCAAAGCTGTAATTCATCACACCGGTGAGGTGGGTGATGGTGGCACCGATGCGAATGCAGTTATCGACCGCAAAGCCGCCGGGTTGCGGGAAGTAAACCGGATCGATGTTTTGTTGGGTGTTGAAGTCATCCAGCTTGATGCTGCGTCGGGTATTGGCATCGTGATGGGTATCAAAATCAGCCGGGTTCAGTGGCAAACGGGCATCCTGAGCATACTGCCGCAAGGTTCCGCCTTCTGTCAGCAACAGTTGGCCATACCGTGCCAGTTCAAACTGTGCGGTAACCGTCAGGACATCCACAAAGTGGACCCGCATGCCCTCCACTCGCTCAAAATAATGATCCCGGGTTGCAAATGCCGCGGGAACCGGTAAGTCAATAACCGCTGCAGTCACCGTATGCCCGCTATCGCACAACACAACGCCGGAGACGGCTTTGATCTGGGTATTGCTGGCAAACTCCGCTACCGTGCCGGCGACACGAACCCGATCGCCGTCGGCCAGTTCTAGCGTCTTGTCCGGATCGAAAACAAACAGGCCTTCAGAAGTTGCGGCATCGGTATCGGCATCGGCATCTTCTTCCTGCAAAAAGAATCCGCCCAGTTCCGGACGGGCGGGATAGGAGGTGCCTGTTTCCTGGTAGTCACCGACAACGACAGCCTCGACCACAACCGGCTTTCCCAACATCGGGCTGATGGCACCCTTGCCCTGAATGGCAGAAATCAGCGTGGCGTCATCGCCACACACGCCAATGGTTTTGTAGGAAGCTATTGAGGCACTGGATGTGTTTTCTCCAGCAGTGTTGCCAAAATCATCGCCGGCAATACGCTCCTGAGCGTAAGCGGAAAGCACCAGCAAGAAAATGAAACGGCAGCTTAGTGGCATTCAATCAACTGATTGACGGTTTGAACGGCAATTTGTACCTGATCCATCTGATCCATATCACCGGGGTAGTCTGACGAGAAAGTGACAAAGCTGTCGTAGCCTGATGGCTTTTCGCAGTGCCTTCCGAGAGCCACCCGCAACGTACCCGCTTCGGCGGAAGGTCCGGCTCGCCAGTAGACCACCACACCGGGCGCTTCCAACTTGCCGGTCTGGACGTTTCCTGTTTTCGGAAGATCGATGTCCATCATGGGAAAAAGCACCCTTTGTAGCGGGACTCCACGTTTGGCCATGGTGGAATGTATTGCAACCTCTCCCCTGGGTTTGTGCAGACTCATCTTGCCATTTGTACCTCCGAGGAGTTGGTAGTTCTCTTCATCTTCTGATGCAACGGAAGTGCGGACGATATTCCACTGGGGATCGGTATAGGTATCGTTCCCGGTGCGGAGTGCGATGCCCATAAAAGGAACAGCCACCCAACCCCGCATCTGCTGCACAAGATTGTTGATGGGGAGTTCAAATTCAGCTTCTGACAGTTCGCCAAATAACATGCGTATATTGTCGTGAGTTGTAACGTCGTAAATGTATTTTGGCGCATTGAATTCAACTACGGGATGATCATCGGTGTTGCTTTGTTGTTCAACGAACAAACTTTCAATCTGTTTGGATGACATCATGTAATGACTCATCATTTGCTCGACTGAACGTATACCAATACGCTGCAAGTCATCGGCCATATCATCTGATTCGAAAAATCCCTGCACCTCTGTGTAGTCGAGTTTTAACGGCCGCTTGGAAGATACGATGATCAGGTCTCCACCCTGAGAATGCCAGATATCAAAATGAGGAAAAACCTCCCAAACGGCTTTGAGCATGGCTTTGACACTGTTCCGATCGACGCCATAAACGTGATACCACTGCACCAGCATCCCGTCCTCCTTCAGACGGCTTTTGACCAGTTGCAAAAAATCACGGGTGAACAAATTGGAGACTCCCGTCACCCAGGAGTGCGAAGGTTCAGAAATGATCACGTCATAGCGTTTCTCTGTAGCCAACAGATAGTTCCGTGCGTCAGCTATTTTCAGATGGGTTCGGGGGTCATCCAGGGGTTCGTGGTTTTCCTGGCGAAAATACCAGGAAGCCTCGACCACTTCAGGTGAAATTTCCAACAGGTCCATATCGTCAACTTCAGGATTCTGTAGCACTGAACCTGCCGTCACGCCGCTGCCCATGCCGATGACCATTACATCCTTTGGTTCCGGGTGCAAAAACATCGGAAGTTCCCCCAGCAGAATCTGTGTTGTCATGTCGCGATTGTTGGAAGCATCGACTTTGCCGTTGTTCATCAGGGATTTGCGTTGCAGACCGTCACTAACCCAGCTGAGTACACTGACGGTACCGTGGATGCCTTCTTTATAATAAAGAAACCGGAAAGACTTAAGGTGATTCCTGATTGCGGCACCAATATCATCACCCACAAAATCATCGGCTCGACGAAAAACTTCAGATTGCAGCATGGCCCGGTTTAGCCCGGGCAAAACAAGGATGGCAACCGCAAGCAAGCCGAT
>CAZRTG010000236.1:0-4705 GCA_964602895.1 uncultured Wenzhouxiangellaceae bacterium | reverse complement strand
GAGATGAAAGATGCCGACGTATTGAACAAAGTGGCACTGGTGTATGGCCAGATGAACGAACCGCCGGGCAACCGCCTGCGTGTGGCGCTGACCGGTCTGACCATGGCGGAAGAATTCCGTGATGAAGGCCGCGACGTTTTGATGTTCATCGATAACATTTACCGTTATACATTGGCCGGAACCGAAGTATCCGCGTTGCTGGGGCGTATGCCTTCAGCGGTGGGTTACCAGCCCACACTGGCGCTGGAAATGGGCTTGCTGCAAGAGCGCATCACCACCACCAAGACCGGTTCCATCACCTCATTCCAGGCGGTATACGTGCCTGCCGATGACTTGACTGACCCATCTCCCGCAACCACTTTCGCGCATTTGGACGCGACCCTGGTACTGAGTCGTGGTATTGCCGAGCAGGGTATTTACCCGGCGGTGGATCCGCTGGATTCGACCTCGCGCCTGCTGGACCCCAACCTGATTGGTTCCGAGCATTACGAAGTAGCCCGTGCTGTGCAGGGCGTTTTACAGCGTTACAAAGAGCTGAAGGATATTATCGCCATCCTGGGTATGGACGAGTTGTCTGAAGAAGATCGCCAGACCGTAGCCCGTGCCCGTAAGGTGCAGCGCTTCCTGTCACAGCCCTTTTTCGTAGCCGAAACCTTTACCGGTTCGCCAGGCAAGTACG
Source organism: uncultured Wenzhouxiangellaceae bacterium (assembly GCA_964602895.1). Lineage (GTDB taxonomy): Bacteria > Pseudomonadota > Gammaproteobacteria > Xanthomonadales > SZUA-36 > JAWXBM01. The sequence goes on along the minus strand of CAZRTG010000236.1, from coordinate 4,026 downwards.
TCAGCCTGAAAGACACCATTCGCGCCTTCAAGGGCATTGTTGAAGGTGAGTATGATCACCTCACCGAGCAGTCTTTCTATATGGTCGGCGGTATCGAAGAAGCGGTGGCCAAGCACGAGGCCATGACCAAGAAGCAAGCGGCCTGAACCCCGTCCGGAGTTTTGAATGAGCAAGACCATACAATGTGACATCGTCTCGGCAGAAGATTCGATCTGGTCCGGTCAGGCCGCCCAGGTGTTCGCTACCGGCGTGAGCGGGGAGCTGGGTATTTATCCGCGTCACACACCGCTGATCACCCAACTCAAGCCGGGCCCGGTACGCGTGGTTGACACGCAGGGAGAAGAGCAATTCTTCTTCGTCGGTGGCGGTATCATCGAAGTGCAGCCACATATGGTAACCGTGCTGGCCGATACTGCTATTCGTGCCAAAGACCTCGACGCCGCTGCAGCCCAGCGTGCCAAGGAAGAAGCCGAGCGCGAACTGGCCAACCGCACCGGCGAAATGGAAGTAGCCCAAGCCCAGGCCAAGTTGGCCGAAGCCGTGGCCCAGTTACAGGCGTTGGAACAGCTCCGCAGGAAGATGAAGCACTGAGCACCTGCGCCAGAGGAGGTCGCTTTTGACTGCCTTGTGGAAGCCGGGGTCGCCTGCTCATTTTAAGAAAAACCGGTAAACTGTGAGATAATTTTTCCAGTACACTGGCAACTACACCGCCAGCAAAATCAACAAACGAGGTTTCAAACATGAATAGACTGGGCCTGTACAGCACACTGTGTTTTCTCTTTCTTGCTTCTGCCAGCCAGCTTGTGGCCCAGCAGGACAACGCTGACGCAGGAGTCCTCTCACGAGAGGATTCAGTAACTGTTGATCTGGTGGCTACCATCAGCGCAATTGATCCCGAGACCCGTGAAGTTCAGCTTGATGACGGTCAGGGTCATGTGCGCACCATAACTGCAGGCCCGCGAGTCCAGCGCTTTAATGAACTCAAGGTCGGTGATCAGGTCAATGCGACCCTTGAAGTTTCCGTCCTGGCCGAACTGCGCCAACCCACATCAGAAGAACTGGCTACTTTGGGTGAGTCGAAAGTCGGTGTGGTTCGTTCTCGGGGCGAAGGGGCGGCGGCGGGCAGCATGGCCGAGACGTCCACATCGGTTGTTACCGTAGTGGGCCTCAATTTGATCAACGGAATCGTCACCGTACTGACGGTCGATGGAGAGTTGGTTGATGTCCAGGCACAAAACGAAGAAAATCTGAAACAACTGCGTCTCGGCGACACCATCGTGGTAAGCGAAACAACTTCGATGGCCGTTTCGGTTATTCCTGTGGTGGATTTCGGATCAGAGTAACCCTGAATCAGACACTAATACCGTAGTTGCCGGACGAGAGTTTTTACTCTGACCCTACCTGTCAAAAAAGAACGCCGGTTTGGCTAATGCTGAACCGGCGTTTTTGTTTCAGTCAAACGGGGGAAAAGGTGAGTCAAGCGGCAAAATTCTGGGATCGAATGGCGGAACGCTATTCGAAACGACCGATATCCGACGAAGCTGCTTACGAAGAAAAACTTCGTATCACCGGCGATTACCTGCGCCCGGAAATGCGTTTGTTGGAATTCGGCTGTGGCACCGGATCGACAGCCCTCATCCACGCACCTAACGTCAGGCAAATCCACGCCATCGACGTATCCAAAAACATGATCAGGATTGCCCGGGCCAAGGCCAATGCACTGGGCATCAAAAACGTCACTTTTGCTTGTGCCGACATTGATGATTTTGAAATCAGGGAGAGTTCATTCGATCTGGTGCTGGGACTCAGCATACTGCACTTGCTGGATAACTGGCGCGAAGTGCTGGTTCGGGTTAACCGCCTTCTCAAACCGGGTGGTGTATTCGTTTCCAATACGGCTTGTCTTGGCGATTCAATGAATTACCTGAAATGGATACTCCCCATTGGCACTTTCTTGCGCTTGCTGCCCCCCGTAAAAGTATTCAAACAGGCCGATTTGCAGCGCGGATTGATCGATGCCGGTTTCGATATTGAACGTGTCTGGCAGCCCGAAAAAAGCAAAATGGTTTTCATCGTCGCTAAAAGGCCAACAGGTCTTACATCACCGGAAAGCTGATTGGGTTTAACCGGAGACAAATGTCTAATGCCTAAAGAGGCTTCAATGAACTCCGGATCCAGGGCAGAATGTGTGCGAAATCGCAGCGGTCGGACTCAAACAAATTCATTAAAAAGACATAGGCAGGATTGGCTTCAACCTGAAGTTTCCAGCCATTGAGCCGCAGAAAAACATCAGTGGAGAAGAAGGCGACTCTTTTGTTGCCGTCCACAAAGGGATGATTGAGGATCAAAGATTCGAATAAAGCTGCCGCCATTTCGTCCAGGCTTTCGTAATAACCCGATTGAGGCCGGTAAAGTGCGCTTTCCAATAAGCCGTGATCTCTGACTCCTGTGGCGCCACCGAATTTTTCTATCAGACGGTCATGAATCGCCAGCACTTCATCCAGGGAAAGAAACTGGACTGCTAGCGGCTTCGTCGAGTCACTGGGCAAGGAGCTTTCCCAGTTCTTCATTTTCTGAAATGGACTCCTCAAGCTGAGACATGACAGCGGGGCGCAACCGCCTTTTGCGCACGTAATCAGCTACGGCTTCCGACAACAAGCCGGAAATGCTCTGGTTGGATTGAGCGGCCAATTCCTGAAGCGCTACCCATTCGCGTTCTTCCACTTTTGAACTGATCTTGATTTTAGCCATGCTCCCTAGATTGCATGACATGTCATGACATGTCAATCTTCACGAGATTGGAGTCAAGTGTTCCATGTGTCCAAAGCTGAGCGTGCGCCCAATGCGCCTCGTTGAACCACATGCGTGTAAATCATCGTCGTGTTCAGATTACTGTGTCCCAGTAAAGGCTGGATCGTTCGGATATCCTTCCCCGATTCCAGCAGGGAAGGCAAAGAAATGACGCAGGGAATGGCATGTGACCCGCTTTGGAATATTGGCTGCCAGCGCGGCCGCAGATATGCACCTGCGAACGGTGGTGGGATGAACATGCCAGCGGTACCACATGCCGGGATTACATGGGTTTTCCGCCCTGGACGAAGACGGGAACAGATACTGCCAGAAGAAACGACTGCTGGATTTCCCGAGCTTGAGTTGAAGTGCCTAGAGTTTCCTCGCTCGCACTCGGCACTGGATAACTTAAACGTTAGTTGAGTATGACATAAGGCACACAATGTGCTACATTTGGGTCAATGAAGTCTATTACGTGGAATTCGGAAAAAAATGAGCAGCTTAAAAAGGGGCGTGGGGTTTGCTTCGAAGATGTTGTCTTTCACATTTTTGCCGGTGACATCCTAGATACCTTCGATCACCCCAATAAAGAACGTTATCCAAGCCAGAAAATTCACGTGGTAGATATTGAAGGGTATGTCTACCTTGTGCCATTTATTGAAACAGATGATGAGGTGTTTTTAAAAACCATCATTCCAAGTAGGAAAGCCACGAAGAAATACGGAAGTGAATCCAATGAGTAAATTGAACCAGGAAGAAAGAGAAATCCTTGAAGCTTTTGAATCCGGGACGCTTAAGAAGTCGAAAGGCGCTGCTGCAATTCAAAAGCAGCACAAAGAATACGCTGAGGCCATGTTTAAGAAAGATGCACGAATAAATATTCGGCTTCCTTCCAAAGATCTTCGTGGCCTACAGAAAAAGGCTCTTGCTGAGGGCATTCCATATCAAACACTAATTGCCAGCGTGCTTCACAAGTATGTAGAAGGCCGACTTCGTGATCAGGACAGCTAACAAGTCATTAAACTCGGACGCCAGCGACGCTGGCGCCGGTTAATTAAGACGTTAGGTGTCTATGCTGCGTACCCAGGTTCAATTTGTGTCGGACGCTTTTCCTTCCTATCCTGGCGAGGATGAGCAAATCAACCCAGGCATCTGGGGTAAGCGCTTGGCCGAGTTCATCGTCTCAGAGCTTCCGAGCTACGGAATTGAAACGTCCGAAATCTATGCGGAAGATTG
>CAZRTG010000235.1:0-4737 GCA_964602895.1 uncultured Wenzhouxiangellaceae bacterium | reverse complement strand
TTATATCAATCCAGGGGAAGTCAATACTGCCTCAAACAGGGAAGTAATCGGTCAGTATGCAACAAGCTGACCGATGTGTTTGAAAACCTGCGATTTTCAGGTTCTCAAAAGAAGGCGGGTCAGGAGAAAATCCAGTGACCTACGGTTCAAAAATTTTGGAATACCGCACCACATTACCTTTTATCAATTCACGAATGGGTCTTGCATCAGGATTTACACTGATTGAGCTGATGATCGTCGTGGCCATCATCGCGATTATCCTTACGCTTGCTTTGCCCGTATACACCAACTACACCATCCGTGCCAAAATTGGTGAAGCGCTTTCGGTGGCTGCTGCCGCCAAAACTGCAGTCACCATCACCTGCATGGAAAGCCCAAATTTGACCGACCTGAATAACAATGCCGCTGGGTTTTCGTTTGCTGCCACTACCTGGGTAGAAAGCATCAATGTGTCAGAAGACTGCTCTGAACCCTTGATCACAATCGTGACGCGTCAAACCGGCGCCCCAGACCCCGCTCCAGAGATCACCTTGACCGGCTTTCCCGATTTATCTGGCGGGAAATTTGTCTGGGTATGTGCATCCCCAAATGCACCCGACCATTTGATACCTGCCACCTGTCGCAGTTCCTGAATCGGGATTTATGAATGGTCACGAGCTACATCTTTGATGCTGGCTTTCACTGCCCTTCAATTCCGATACGCAACAACCACTTGCAGATATGAGGTGATAAACAGGTATAATGCCAGTCGGGGAAATGGAGTGACCCGTGGATGAATTCTGAACTCAAGGTTAGCAGCATGTTGAATGGCCTGGCCAGACGACTCGTTGACGAAAATATTCTCGACGAGGCCTCGGCCCAATCCGCTTGTGCGCAAGCCATCAAGAAAAACCGTTCCCTGCTTTCTTACCTGATTGCCCATACCGACGCGGAGCCCATCCGCGTGGCCTCAGCGGCTTCTGAAGAATACGGCATTCCGCTGATCGATATTCGCGCCTTTGATTTGAGCCAGGCGCCGCTCAGCCTGGTTTCCGAAGCCTTGATCGAAAAACACCAGGCACTGCCGCTGCACTTGCGTGGCAACCAATTGTTCATTGGCTTACGCGATCCGACCGATCATCAGGTGCTGGATGAGATCGCCTTCAGCTCCGGCTTCCATGTAGAACCCATACTGGTTGCGGCCGATCAGATTTCCAAGGCCATTGAACGCGCCATGGAATCGGCCCATACAGTTTTTGATGACCTGGAAGGCGAAGAAGAAGGCCTGGAAAATGTAGCTTTCGGTGCCGAAAAAGAAGCCGCTGATGAAAGCGACCCATCGGTAGATGAAACGCCGGTAGTCCGTTTTATCAACAAGGTGCTGTTGGATGCCATTCGCAAAGGTGCATCCGATATCCATTTCGAGCCTTATGAAAGCCGTTACCGTATTCGCTATCGCCTGGATGGTGTATTGAAAGCCGTTGCCGCACCCCCGGTACAGATGTCCCGACGCCTGTCCTCCCGCCTGAAAGTCATGGCCGGGCTGGATATCGCCGAAAAGCGCGTGCCGCAGGATGGCCGCATCATGTTGAGCCTGAGCCGCAACAAAAGTATCGATTTTCGTACCAGCACCTGCCCCACCCTGTTTGGTGAGAAAGTGGTGCTGCGTATTCTGGATTCCGCAGCAACCAAACTGGGCATCGAACAACTGGGCTTTGAAGCAGAGCAGCGATTGCTTTACGAATCCGCTATTACAAAGCCTTATGGCATGATTTTGGTGACCGGCCCCACGGGTAGTGGTAAAACCGTTACGCTGTATACCGCATTGCAAATGCTGAATGATGAAGGTCGCAATATCTCGACCGTAGAAGACCCGGTTGAAATCCGGGTGCCCGGTATCAATCAGGTGCAACAGAACGTAAAGCAGGGCATGACTTTTGCCGGTGCCTTGCGCGCCTTCCTGCGCCAGGATCCGGATGTGATCATGGTCGGCGAGATTCGCGACCTCGAAACGGCAGAAATTGCCATCAAGGCCGCACAAACCGGTCACCTGGTCTTGTCCACACTGCATACCAATGATGCTCCCCAATCCATCACGCGCCTGATGAATATGGGTGTGCCAACCTACAACATCACCTCGGCGGTTAATCTGGTGATTGCACAGCGTCTGGTTCGCACCTTGCACACTTGCAAAAAACCTGATGAACTGCCACGTGAAGCGCTATTACAGGCAGGTTTTGACAAGAATGAACTGGACGAACTGAAATTATTCAGACCGGTGGGCTGTTCGGAATGCAATGAAGGCTATCGCGGTCGTTCGGGTGTTTTCGAGGTCATGCCCATTACCGATGAAATTTCACGTATCATTTTGGAAGAAGGCAATGCCATGCGCATTGCCCAACAAGCGCGCAAAGAAGGAATAAATGACCTGCGCACTTCGGCATTAAGGAAAGTTCGTGCAGGAAGCACTGACATCATTGAAATCAACCGGGTAACCAAGGACTAGGTTATGGCGACAGTACAAGCAGAACCCCAGGTATTTCTCTGGCAAGGGCGCGACAAGCGTGGGGTCAAACTCAAGGGCCAACAAATTGCTGCCAGCCCCAATCTGGTGCGCGCCGAGTTGCGTCGCCAGGGCATCAACCCCATTTCAGTCAAGAAAAAAAGCAAACCCCTGTTCGGCGGTGCCGGTTCGCGCATCACCTCCAAGGACATTACCTATTTCAGCCGACAGTTGGCCACCATGCTCAAATCCGGTGTGCCACTGGTGACCGCATTCCAGATTATTTCCGGTGGTCTGAAAAACCCCCGCATGCGCACCGTTGCTGACAAAATCCGTGCCGAAGTGGAGTCCGGCGGCGCGTTGCACGAAGCGCTGGCGCAATATCCGGTTCAGTTTGACGAACTTTATGTCAACTTGGTAGCGGCCGGCGAAAGCGCCGGTGTACTCGATACCATACTCGATAACATTGCCTCGCATAAAGAACGCATTGAGACCATCAAGGGCAAGATCAAAAAGGCGCTGTATTACCCCGCTGCGGTAATTGCCGTCGCCATCATCGTCACATCGATTCTGCTGATTTTTGTGATTCCCCAATTTGAGGCGATATTCGTTTCCTTCGGCGCAGATCTGCCCGCGTTTACCAAGATGGTAGTCAGCGCTTCCAAGTTCATGCAAAGCAAGGGTATCTACGTACTGTTGCTGATGGTGGCCGTTATTGTTGGCCTGATCATGGCCAAGAAGCGATCAAAGAAATTTTCACGTTTTATTGACCGCATGTCGTTAAAACTGCCGATTGTGGGTCAGATTCTGGAACAGGCTGCCATTGCCCGATTCTGTCGCACGCTGGCCATAACCTTTGCAGCCGGTGTACCACTGGTGGATGCCTTGAAAATTGTGGCTGGCGCCACGGGTAACGCGGTGTATGACGAAGCCGCACTGCAAATTCGTAGCGATGTGTCTGTAGGTCACCAGTTGCAATTGGCCATGCAGCAAACCGAAGTATTCCCCAATATGGTCATCCAGATGGCGGCCATCGGTGAAGAAGCGGGTTCGCTGGACGCCATGCTGGTTAAAGTGGCCGAAGCTTATGAAGAAGAAGTCAACAACTCTGTGGATGCTTTAAGCAGCCTGCTGGAACCCGCCATCATTGTGTTTGTTGGTGTACTGGTTGGCGCCATGGTAATCGCCATGTACCTGCCCATCTTCAAGATGGCTGCGGTCATCTGAGCTGCACAACGAAGAAAACCAAGAACGGATCTGATGCTGGAAACACTGCTTGAAACCCCACCCCTGCTCTATGCAGGGGTGTTTCTGTTAGGTGCCTTGATTGGAAGCTTCCTGAACGTTGTTATATTGCGTTTACCACCCTTACTGGAGTACGACTGGCGCTGCCAATGCCACGACCTGTTGGAAGTTCCGGGCGAGACACCCAAAGCGCCTCCCGGCCTGGCCTTTGATCGCTCGCGTTGCCCGCATTGCGACCACACGATTCGCGCACATGAAAATATTCCGATATTGAGCTTTATACTCCTGGGTGGAAAATGCTCTGCCTGCAAAGCACCAATCTCGTGGCGTTACCCGCTGGTCGAACTGGTTACCGCTTGCCTGTTTCTGTTTACCATCTGGCATTTCGGACCCACCGCTCAGGGTTTAATGGGTTTGCTACTGACAGCGGTTCTGGTGGCATTGACAGGAATAGACGCAGACACTCAACTGTTACCCGATAACATCACACTGCCATTGCTGTGGGCTGGCTTGCTGGCCAATTTTTTCGGTGTGTTCACCAGTCTGGAATCCAGTGTGCTGGGTGCCATCATCGGCTATTTGATCCTCTGGAGTATCTACCACCTGTTCAAACTGATGACCGGCAAGGAAGGTATGGGTTACGGCGATTTCAAGTTGTTGGCCGCCCTGGGTGCCTGGATGGGCTGGCAATTCCTGCCCTTGATCGTTCTGATGTCCTCCGTTGTTGGTGCTGTTGTCGGAATCGTATTGATGGGTACCGGCAAATTGCAGCGTGACAAACCCATGCCCTTTGGCCCCTTCATTGCCGCTGCCGGTTGGATCACCCTGATCTGGGGTGAAAAGCTGTTGGATTACTACACCCGCTCCAGTCAGTTCGGTTGAAATGTCCTGTAGGCCGCAGCGACACTGTAGGAGCGAGCCGTGCTCGCGATTCAGGTGATGGTCGGCAGCATGGCTGCCTCCTACAGTGGAGAATGGTGACTTTGTGATTGCTCCAAAAAAACCACCCT
>CAZRTG010000234.1:0-4828 GCA_964602895.1 uncultured Wenzhouxiangellaceae bacterium | reverse complement strand
TCCAGCCCATGGCGACGTACATCAGGGTAGACAGAAGATTGAAGCGGCCGGTGAAGAAAAGCTTCAGGATCACACCACTCAAGGCCACACTCCAGGCCAGTAGAAACAGGACCTTACCCACATCCCACGGTAAGGCGATCAGGGCAAAGGGAGTGTAGGTACCGGCTATCAGAACATAGATACAGGCATGATCGTACACTCGCCGGCGGATGCGGATACGCGGCTCGGTAGCGCTGTGATAAAGGGTGGAAACAGCATACAGACACACCATGGAGAACCCGAATATGCCCACCGCCAGTAACTGCACCCCGGAATCAGCCCGTATGAGCAATGCGACCAGCCCGATCAAACTCAGCACCAATCCGGCCAGGTGCGAGTAGATATTGATCTTCTCTTCCAGCGGTGGATAGGATTTGATCAGGGGATGAGGTTGGCTGGACAAAAGATTACTCGCAAGTGATCGAAACCCGGAAACCCGTATGGACCAGGCCACGTATGGCCTGGATTCAAATGATGGAGCTTACGGGGCGCGACAGAGGCAATGTGCGGCCTGGGTAAACCCACCACTGGCAGCCAACAGAAAGCGCAGATCGGCCAACAACTCGTCCACGAAAGGCAACTGGACCCAGCCCGCACTCTGCATGGGCCAGCCCAGATGTGCCATGGTGCTACCTGCCATGTTCAACAAAAAAGATTCAAATGCACTGAGCTCGGCTTCGCTGAACTTCACCTGGTAATCACTGCCCAGGCCGGCAATGCGCGCGGCCGAATCGATGGCCTGTTTCAAGCCACCCGCCTGATCAACCAGTCCGCGATCGCGAGCCTGTACACCACTCCACACCTGGCCACGAGCGACACGATTCACTTCTTCGAGGCTCATGGAGCGTGCGGTCGAAACCAAAGCGACAAAATCTTCATAAATCTGTTCGGTGGAGCGCTGGAAAATACGCTTCACATCGGCATCCAAAGGCATATCCAGCCTGAGCTTGCCGGCCAGTGGAGTGGTGCCCACGCCATCGGTATGAATACCCAGCTTATTCAGTGGCCTGGAAAAAGTCGGCAACATGCCAAATACGCCTATGGACCCTGTAATGGTAGCGGGTGTGGCCCATATTTCTTCTGCGGCAGTCGCAATCCAGTAGGCACCGGATGCAGCAACGTCACCCATGGAAACCACCACCACACGCCCTGATTCACGCAGTGCCTGCACTTCACGTCGTATCAACTCGGAGGCAAACACCTCACCTCCCGGACTGTTCAGGCGCAAAACCACGGCTTTGACGTCCGGCTTTTCTGCGACCGAGCGCAATCGCGTGATCAGGGTTTCCGCACCGGCCATTCCGGGCGGTTGATCTCCGCGTACGATTTCACCTTCCAGCACTACAACCGCAACCGTGTTGCGACTGGAGTGGTCTTGCTGCATATCGGTCAAATCCAGGTAGTGCTCAAAGCCGACTTGCCGGTAGCCTTCAGAGCCCCTTGCCGTTGCGCCCATACTGGCCAATTGCTGATTGGCTTCCGGCCTCGAAACCAACTGATCGACCAGGCCCAGTTCCAGTGCCAGGCGCGCAAAATCACCATCCGCTGCATCCAGTCGGTCAGCAAACCCGTTGATCGCTGCTGACAGATCCACCAATGGGATACCGCGCTGCCGTGACACGCCCTCCAGATACTGCTGCCACAAACTGCTCAACCACAACAGGCTGGCATTTCGGTCTTCGGGCGACATGTCGTTGCGTATCCACGGCTCCATGGCAGATTTGTACTCACCTACCCGGAACAGATTGATCTCCACCTCTAACTTGTCCATCGCATCGGCGAAGTAATTACGATAGGCAGAAAAACCATCCAGCCAAACCATGCCCTGCGGGTTCAACCAGATTTCATCTGCCATGGCCGCCAGATAATATTGCTGTTGTTGCAGATTATCTGCCAGCGCAACCACCGGTTTACCGGAGGTTTTAAAATCGGCAATGGCCACTTCCAGTTCCAGCAAGGAGGCCATTCCGGCGTGACCCATCTCGCTGGGGTTGATCACCAGTCGCTCGATCCGGTCATCATCACGGGCGCGACCCAGCGCTTCTACCAGATCGCGCAAGCGGGTTTCGTGCAAAACCTGCTCGGTAGCCTGTCTGATGGCCTGATCCAACGGCGAACCACTGAACTCCTCGACAATATCCCCTTGCGGATTCAGCACCAAAGCCGTCTTGGGCTGCAAAATGAGTGATTCGCCGGACTTGATAAACACTGCCAGAACAAAGAACACAATCAGCAGAAATATCAGGTTAAGCACCAGCCGCCGGGTGCCGTCGATGAAATTCCAGATTCCAATAAAAAAGCGGGCAATTACAGAGCGTTGTTGTTCAGCCATTACGATAATCCACGACAGGGAGCCCTATTTTAGTGACAAGGGCTGTCTTCTGCACAGCCATCTGCCAAAGAAGTCTGGATAAATTGATACACAAATCACCAACTTGCGGTGAGATACGCCATTCATCCGATTTGATAATGTCGAAACAGGCATCTATCTGATTGTTTTTAATGGCCTTTAGCTTATGGCATGTTTTCTGCATTGAATCAGGCAACCGCCATCTATGCAGGAGCTATTCCATGGGAACGTTTTCACGTATGCGCTATGTCATTGCCGCCAATGTCAATTCTTTGATCGAAAAAGCCGAAGATCCGGAAAAACTGTTGCGCGCATTGATCCGGGAGATGGAAGATGCGGGCGAAGAAGCACGCTCAGCCAGCGCCGAGGTCATGGCCGAACTCAGCCACTTGCAGCGCACGGATAAAGAGCTGGAACTGCAACAGGCGCAATGGCGCAAACGTGCCGAAAAAGCACTGATTGAGGACCGGGATGATCTGGCGCGTGAAGCATTGAAAACGGCTACCGACATCGCCCATCGTCAGGCAGCGCTGGCGCGGGAAGCCACCTTGTTGAAATCCCGCAGCGAGCAGCTCGATGGCGATATGGCCACACTGAAGCACAAGCTGGCAGAAGCCAAAATGAAATTGCGGGATATGCAGCACAAGCCAGGCACAACCGCAGGATCGGTGCCGGGCAACAGGCTGCCCCGGTCACGCGCCGAGCAGCGCATGCAAAAAGCCATGAGCCGTTTCGATGGTTTACAGGCACAGGTCGAGAATCTGGAAGCGCGTGTCGCCTCGTACGAAACCGGTGGTGTCAGCCCGTCTGTCTGGGCGGCAGCGGACAGCCCGGCTGATCCTGAGGTCGAAGCAGAGCTGCAGCAGCTTAAGGCCAAACTGAACGGTCTGGATAGGCCGGAGGCGGTAGTCACGGATGTGGACCAGCCAGGGGTGAAAGCAGCCAGGGAAGACCATTTGATCCATCAGGCCAACACCTGAATATGATGAATACGAACAACACTGGCATGCTGGCCGGCGTTTGCAGCCGGCTGGCGTCCTGGCTGGGCTGGAATGTCTGGGCCATTCGTATCGTATTGCTGATTCTGTTGATTGCACAGCCTGTATGGACTGCGCTGGGCTACGCGGCCGCCGCTTTGCTGCAAGCGGTACTGACCCGTGGAACTCAGGCCTTCAGTAACAAATCCGAACCGGCTGGCGAGTTCGAAGGGAATCTGCAGTCACCGGAATTGGCCGCACGCAAGCGGCGCATCGACGATCTCGAACAACGCTTCCGTGATTGGGAACAATCCTTGCCGAAAGACAAAGTAAGCTCTGAATAATTCATCCATGAATTATCAGAGTTTCCCTAAATATCCTGTTGTTCTCAAGCTGGCGTGACTGCCAGCATGCGTCGGGTTATCACAGAAAAGCGTCCCAGCATCAAAATGGCACCCACCGTGAGACCGGCAATCATGCCTATCCACATACCGGCAGGCCCGAGGTGTTGATGGAAAGTAAGGTAGTAGCCCAGGCTCAGGCCGATGCCCCAGTAAGCCAGCAGGTTGAATAACATGGGCACCCGTGTGTCTTTCAGTCCGCGCAACGCACTTGCAGTGCAGATCTGCAAGCCGTCCGGCAACTGGAATATTCCTGCAAAAAACAGCAGGCTCACCGCCAGGGTGGCCACTGCAACATCATCGGTATAGAGACCAACAATGTACTGCGGGAACACCAGCATCATGATCATATTGACGCACTGGCCACAAACGACAATCAGCATGCCAATAAGGCCCGCATACCTCGCGGCGCGGGGGTCACCACGCCCGACGGCGTTACCCACACGAACCGTTACAGCGCTGCCCATGCCCAGCGGAACCATGAACAACAAAGCTGAAAAATTGATGGCTACCAGGTGTGCGGCAGCGGGCAGCGGGCCCAGTCTGCCGATCAACAGGGCCGCAGCCACGAACAGGCCCGATTCAAGTGAAATTGCCACCGCAATAGGCATTCCCAATTTCATCAAGTCGCGCAGGGTTTGCCAGTGCGGCCGGGCAATATGGCTGAACAATGCAAACGGTTTGTAGTGCTGATGCGTTTGAATGTAAACCAGCAGCATCAGCAATTGCAGCCACATGACAATCGCAGAGGCATAGCCACAACCCACCGTACCCATGGCTGGCAAGCCGAATTTGCCGAACATGAGAATGTAATTCAGCGGTATGTTCAGCAAGGCCCCCAAGGCACCATAAAACATGGTGGGCTTGGTGTGCCCGGAGCCTTCGGAGAAGAAGCGCAGCAGAAAAACAAAACAGATAGCCGGCGCACCCCAGGAAATAGCCCGCAAATAACCGGCAGCCACCGGTATGATTTGTGGGTCAACCTGTGCAAGTTGTAACAAAGGCGTGCTGTAGTAACAGGCGGCCCAGTACGGCAACGCAATCAGGAGAGCAATCCAGTA
>CAZRTG010000233.1:0-4873 GCA_964602895.1 uncultured Wenzhouxiangellaceae bacterium | reverse complement strand
AGGCAGCCATGCTGCCGATAGGGCACACATTGTGGGAGGCAGCCATGCTGCCGATGGGGCACACATTGTGGGAGGCAGCCATGCTGCCGATTAATATGTGGCTTATCGCGAGCATGGCTCGCTCCCACAGCATGGCTCGCTCCCACAGCATGGCTCGCTCCCACACCTTGGGTCGCTCCTACAATAATGCGAGCCGGTACAGGCATTCAATGAAAAGCAAAATTGTGAAATGCAGTTTTGTTGGACTGTTGTTGCTGGCCCTGTCTGCCAATGCCTGGGCGGCCGGCGGTGAGTTGCCGTCGCTGGTCCAGGATATCGGTGTCAGTCTGTTGGCCGCCGGCATACTGGCCATTATTTTTGCGCGCTTGCACATTCCCAGTATTGCCGCTTATTTAACCGCCGGCGTGGTGGTGGGCCCGATCGGTTTGGGCATTGTGACCGACCCGGTAAACGTGGATACCATCGCCCAATTGGGCTTTATCCTGTTGCTGTTCCTGATCGGCATGGAAATCGACTTCAAGCGGATACTGGCCAGTGGCAAGGCCATCATTGTCGCGGGATTGCTGCAATACCCCCTCACCATCCTGTTCGGCATAGTGGGCGTCAAGCTGATGTTGTGGCTGGGCATAGGCGGGGCGTTGCTGGCCGAAAGCGAGTATGCAGCACTCTACATCGGCGTCATCATTGCGGGCTCGTCGACACTCCTGGTGGTGAAGCTGTTCCAGGAGCACTTTGAACTGGATACCGAACCAGGGCGATTGGCTCTGGGCGTACTCATTTTCCAGGACATCTGGGTGATCGTAGCGATCATCATCCAGCCGAACCTGGAGAACCCTGAACTGGCACAGATCGCATTGAGCTTTCTCGGCATCGTGTTGCTGAGCCTGTTTACCGTGATGTTGTCATGGTCTTACGTAGGCCGGGCGTTCAACTGGATTGCCAAATCACCCGAGCTGGCCATGACCGGTGCCCTGGCCTGGTGCTTTTTGATCGTTTTTCTTGGCATCCAACTGGACCCCATTTTCGACTACTTTTACGGCCGAAGCTTTCACATGTCGGTCAGCGCCGGCATGGGTGCCCTGATCGCAGGTGCCAGTATTGCCAACCTGCCTTCATCAACCGAAATCATCACCAAAGTCACCACTGTCAAAGACTTTTTCATCACCCTGTTTTTTGTCGCGCTGGGCATTTCAATACCCATGCCGGAAAGTGCCAATGTCCTGTTGCTCGCTGTCGTCATAGCTTTCCTGGCCATCATTGCTCGCCAGGTCATTTTCTTCCCGCTGTTTTATTGGTCCGGTGTGGACCAACGCAATGGCGAAGTCTCTGCCATACGGCTGGCACAGATTTCCGAATTTGGCCTGGTCATCGCATTTTTGGGTGTCAAGCTGGGGCACCTCAGTGCCAGCTTTGCCAGTACGGTGATTTTCGCATTCGTGATCACCGCGCTGGCCACACCGCTTCTGTATGGCAAGGCGTATGAGATTCACTGCTGGATGCAGCCGGTGCTGGAAAAGCTCGGTTTCAAAGCGCCACCTGAATTGAAAATGGAGCAGTCCAAACAGTACAAGCTGGCGTTACTGGGTTTTTATCGGGATGCCTCATCGTTGCTTTATAATCTCAAGCAAACCAACCCCGAATTGCTGCATGAGACGCTGGTGGTCGATTTCAACGTCGCATTGCATCCGGCAATCAGGGAAGCGGGCGCACATGTGCACTACGGTGATTTGTCCAACACCGAAACACTGCACCATGTTGGCCTGGATCAGGCGCAGGTTATTGTTTGTACCATTCCGGATGATCTGTTGCGTGGAATTTCAAATCGTTCGCTGGTTCGTGTGGTGCGCGGAATGTGTCCGGAAGCCGTAATCATTGCCAATTCAGTCAGTCTCAGTCAGGTGGAAGAAATCTATGCAGCCGGAGCGGATTGGGTTTATCAGTCCAGATTGGAAGCTGCACGTGGTTTGGGTGAGGCCGTGGAGCAAGCGCTGATCGATCAGATTGAAGTGTTTCGTGAAAAACAGGCCGCCATGAATTTTTATACTGCTGACAGAAAAGAGGTTCTGGATTGAATCGATTCTGAATTAAAAGTTCGGTACTGTTACAGGCAACCAGAGTGGCCCCCAAGGGGAAAAGGAGCTTTGAATGGGTTTTCTTGTTCAACTGAGCGACACACACATTGTTGAGCCGGGGCAATTGCTTTACGGCAAAGTGGATACGGCGGCCCACCTGGCTGATGCGGTAGAGCAGATAAACCGAATGTCTCCGCAACCCGATCTGGTCATGGTGACCGGCGATCTGGTCGAGCATCCGTCCAATGAAACTTATGAGCACTTCGCTGGCCTGATCGAGCCCTTGCGGGCGCCGGTTTATTTCATCCCGGGAAATCATGATGATCCACAACTGATGCTCCAGTATTTTCAAGGCAGCCACGCGTTTCCTGATGCGTTTCCGGTAAGCGATGAAACCTTCCAGTACAGCATCGAAGATTTTGAATTTCGTGTACTGGCTTTGAACAGTCATTTGGACCATTCCGAATTACCTGATTTCGGACCCAAACGTTTGCAATGGCTGGCTAAAGCGCTGGGAGAGTCGGACAAGACCACTGTAATTGCGATTCATCATCCGCCCATGCAAACCGGAATTGAGTTTGTCGATATGGTCGGAGCCCAATGGTATGCGGGCATCAAGAAAATTTTGGCACAAAGCCCGCAAGTGCAGTTGATCATCAGCGGTCATGGCCACAGCGATGCTTATGGGCGTAACGGTCAGGTGCCTGTCTACATGGCCGGCAGTACGGCTCACCAGCTGATTGCGGCCCGGGGAAACAATCTGGCACCGGCCTTTGATGAGCGCGCGGCTCCACCCGTGATGCACCAATGGATGGGCGCAGAGCAGGGTTTTGTCAGCGGTGCGGTTCCCTGGCCAGATTGGGCAGCGCAACGGCGCATCGACCTCGAGTCGGGTCTGACCTGGGCTATCCTGAAGGATCGAATGCGCAGTTCGATGCACAAGTGAGGCTGATTTTCACTTGTTCTGCCACAGATCCGGAAAAGAATGATATGACATGAGACGTTACCTCATCAGGGCAGCAGCCGGCCTGCTTATGACCCTGTTCCTGTTAGGTCATGTGGCAGGCAAATACGACCTGTTTTATGTCGATCAGATGGAAAACCTGCTGTATGACACCCGGGTTCGCCTGACCGCACCGGGTGGTCAGGATGAGCGCATCCTCATCGTGGCGGTAGATGAGGTGAGTTTGCAGGCCCAGGGACACTGGCCCTGGACACGCGACAAACTGGCACGTTTGGTAGACAACCTGTTTGCCTACGGTGTGGTGGTCATCGGTTGGGACATGTTGTTTGCCGAGCGCGATGAAAGTGCCGATATCGACCGATTGCATCGATTGGCCGAGGCCAGAGGTGACGAATCCTTTATTGCCACACTGCAAGAACTGGAACCACAGCTGGATCGTGACCTGATTTTTGCTGAATCGCTGGCCGCAGGCCCGAACGTGCTGGGATACTTTTTCGATACCAATGAATCCACCGCCTATGAAACCGGCGAATTGCCTTTGCCTGCATTCGATTTCCACGAATCCATGGCAGATTCCATCTTCCTGCCACGGGGCAGGGGCTACAGTTCCAACCGTCCTGAATTGATGGCAGCCGCCTACAGCGCCGGGTTCATTAACAATCCCCTGATTGATGGGGACGGGGTGGTGCGTCGAGCGCCTTTGTTACACGAGTACAAGTTCAGCGCTTATGAGGCACTGTCGCTGGCCACAGCCGCAGCGTATCGCAACGAGATCACGTTGCCCATTTTCGTAGATGCCAGTACCTGGATGGGTGATTACCCGCCCCTGGAAGGTCTGGAACTGGCCGGTGTGTCCATCCCGATTGATCCCCAAGGGGCTGTGCTGGTGCCGTTTCGCGGACCCCGTGGCAGTTTTCCTTATGTCTCCGCCACCGATGTAATCGAAGGCACGGTGAAGGATCCTGAATACCTGAAAGGCACGATCGCGCTGGTCGGTGCAACCGCACCCGGTATGGAAGATATCCGCTCCACGCCGTTTGGCCCGATTTATCCAGGAGTCGAGGTTCACGCCAATATCATCAGCGGTTTGCTGGACGGCAATTTCCGTTGGGAGCCGGCTTACACGTCTGCGGCCGAAATGGTCGCCGTATCTGTCTTTGGCTTGTTGACATCATTTGTGCTGCCGATTCTGTCACCGATTATTGCCACGCTGGCCTTTTTCGGGCTTTTGATTATGGCTTTTGCGGTCAATTTGTATATGTGGAGCGTGGAGTTGCACGTGCTGCCCCTGGCCGTAACCCTGTTGACGCTAATTGCCATCTACACGCTTAACATGGTGTTCGGCTATTTGTTTGAAACGCGAACCCGAACGCATATGGACAGCCTGTTTGGTCAGTATGTGCCGCCTGACCTGGTGAAAGAAATGAGCCGGGATCCGGAAAACTACTCGCTGGCCAGTCAGAAGCTCGAGCTCAGCGTGTTATTCAGTGATATCCGGGATTTTACGTCTATATCAGAAGGGCTGGATGCAGCGGAGCTGTCGGATTTGATCAACCAGTATCTGACGCCCATGACCCGGATTGTGCATCTGACCAAAGGCACCATAGACAAGTATATTGGCGATGCCATTATGGCTTTTTGGGGTGCGCCGCTGCGCGATTCGCATCACGCCGCGCGCGCAGTAGGCGCCGGTTTGGAGATGTTGGCGGCACTTGAAACCCTCAATGAAGAATTCAGCAAAAAAGACTGGCCACATATTGCCATCGGGGTGGGTATCAATACCGGCCCCATGAACGTAGGCAACATGGGTTCTGAATTCCGCCAGGCCTACACGGTG
>CAZRTG010000232.1:0-4891 GCA_964602895.1 uncultured Wenzhouxiangellaceae bacterium | reverse complement strand
CGCCCAAGGTTCCAAAGAATGTGTTCACCTGGGTTTGTAGCCCAGGGTTTGTAACTCAAGGTTTGCAACTCCGGGCTTGTGCCGACATGAAACAACATTGAGGTTATATATTTGATTGCATCATCTTCACAACATCTGATGCAGAGGATGATATGCGAACCACACTGGATATTGATGATGATGTGCTTTTAGCGGTCAAGGACATTGCCCGGCGTAAAAACAGCACGGCCGGCGAGGTGATTTCGGAGCGGGTCCGGCAAGCTTTAACGAGTGCAACTAACATACCGTCCGCGGTTGCTGAGCCCAAAGGTTTCAATGGCTTCAATCCCTTGCCGGCTGAGGGTCGTGTGGTGAGCAATGTAACCGTCGACAAACTGCGCGAGGACGAGGGGGTCTGGTGCGAGCCTTGCTGGATGTCAATGTCCTGATCGCCCTGTTTGATGCTGCAAACGTGCATCACCGGAACGCTCGAAAATGGATTGCTGGATTGGAGGAAAATTCTCAGCTCCAGGCAATTAGCCGATGCCTATCTGCTGGCTCTGGCGGTTCAACATGACGGCAGACTGGTCACCCTGGATAAGTCTATCCCCATAGTCGCCGTGCCGGGCGCAAGCAGTCGCCACCTGGTTCACTTATAGCGGTAAAAGTGATCAGGTACATCAACTCACCAGAAAACCCTGCCAGTAGGGATCATCCTGTGGATCGACACGGATGCGGTTGTGACCATAAATCCGGGCCCAGCCTTCGATACTGGGTACGATGGCGGAGTAATTGCCAACGGTCGTCATCGCCTCAACCCGGCCAGTAAACTGACTGCCGATATAGGATTCATGCACAAAGGTATCACCCGGCTTCAATTCACCCCTGGCTGCCAGTTGCGCCATACGCGCTGAAGTGCCGGTGCCACATGGCGAACGATCTATGGCCTGGTCACCGTAAAAAACGGCATTACGAGCATCCGAACCGGGCTGTGTGGGTTTTCCTGTCCATAGCAAATGACTCAAACCATTGATGCGGTTATCTTCAGGGTGCATAAATTCGTAACGTTGATTCAAACGTTCACGCAGTAAAGGGCTGATACGAATGATATCTGCGGCTGCGAGGTCGGTGAGGTCGGCATAGATCGCTTGTGGTTCGACGATGGCGTAATAGTTACCCCCGTAAGCCACATCGACTTCAAGTACGCCACCCAACTCGGGACAATCCACTGCAAGGCTTTTGGCATGCAGGTAGGAGGGGATATTGGTCAATCGCACCGACTTCACTTTGTCACCTTCCTGCCGATACTGCGCCTCTACTTTGCCAGCCGGTGTTTCCATTACCAGCAGGCCGGGCTCACGCGGTGTCGCCAGTCCGTGTTCGATTGCGATGGTCACGGTGCCAATGGTTCCGTGGCCACACATGGGCAAACAGCCCGAGGTCTCAATGAACAATACGCCGATATCGCAATCAGCACGGGTTGGGGGGTAAAGAATGCTGCCGGACATCATGGCGTGACCACGCGGCTCGAACATCAATGCGGTTCGGACCCAGTCGAACTCGCGCAGAAAATGTTGCCGGCGCGCTGCCATACTGTCGCCTTCCAATTCCGGGCCGCCCGCTGCCACCACCCGCACCGGGTTGCCGCAGGTGTGCGCATCAATGCACTCAAACTCATGGGCTTTTGTAGGTTGCATCAAGTTACCCTGGCGCTGAAGCGTGCAATGGAGAAAGGCTTGATATCGACATGCGGCTGTTGGCCAAATACCAGGTCGGCGATGATGCGACCAGAGGTTGGACCCTGGGTGATGCCGTAATGCCCATGACCGAAAGCGCACAACACCCGCTCACGGTCCGGCAACTTTCCCAGAACCGGGATGGAGTCGGGCAACATGGGGCGTTGTCCCATCCACTCGGTCACCGATTCGCCTTTGAGACCCGGCAGGAACCGTTGCGCGTGTTGCAGCAAGGCTTTGGCCCTGCGGTAATCGGGCTTGGCATCGATGTGGGCAAATTCGGCCGTACCCGCTACACGCAGACCATCGCGCATGGGCGTCATGACAATGTATTCCTTGATCTGCATCAGCGGATGCGAGAGTTGTACATTTGGTTGTGCCAGCATGCTGTGATAACCACGCTTGGCCGTCAAAGGCACGCGGTAGCCCAGTTGCTGCAACAGCTTATTGGTCCACACACCGGTGGCCATAACCAGGTAATCGCCCTCGATTTTCCGGCCTGAGCTGGTGATGACGCTTGTGCCTGTATCGTGCGCTGCAACCTGCGTGACCCGCTCCTGCAGCCATTGCGCACCATCTGCCATGGCCGCATCGGCAATGCGACGGGTAACATCGGCGGGCGACAGCAAGTGCTGCCAGCTGTGGTCCATAATGGCCACGCCGTTTGAGCTCAACTTCACGGCGGGTTCCAGGTCGTGCAACTCGGCACGGCTGAGTTTGGACCAGGGTAGTCCGAACTGATCCTTAATGTCATAGTGCCAGCGGTCCTCGGCAAATTCGGCCTGATCGCTGTACAACAGAATCAAACCCCTGGACTGGCGCAGCGATGCAGAATCGGTTGCTTTCAGGATCTCATCGTAATCCGCCGTTACAGATTGCATCAGACAATGCTGCGCAGCGGATATGGCCTGCACCTGCTGCGCCGTTCCTTCGCGCCAGAAGCGCCAGAACCACGGCAATAAACCGGGGGAATCTCTCCAGCGAATTTTCATGGGGCCAAGCGGATCCAGTAACCAACCCGGCACTTGTTTGATCGCACCGGGATAGGAAAAAGGATAGATCGATGAAGGTGATATACATCCGGCGTTACCGAAGCTGGTCGCTTGCCCGGGCAGTTCCGAGTCAATCAATGTCACGTTTGCGCCACGCCGCTGCAGATGCCAGGCACAGGATGAACCGACAATGCCGGCGCCGATAATGATGCAATGAGGTTGTGGTTGGTTCACTCAGGGTGCTCAGATCAATGGGTTAATATTTACAGTGGCATCACGATGAATTTTAGCTGATGCGGTCGATACTGCTCACCATGCGTTCCAACACGGCAATGGTGGCATCAGATGCTTTTTCTGCACCCGCAGCATCGCGACGGGCGATCAGGCGGGCCAACGATGCATGAGAGCTGATGGCATCAGTCAATTTCACCTGTTTCCGGTGGAAATACCAGAAGCGGCGGCTGTGGCTGCGAAACGGCGCCAGCGCTGCGGTCGCGAAGGGGTTGCCCGCGCATTCATCAACCAGTTGATCCAATTCGTAATCAAGCCGCAGAAAATCATCCAGCCGTTCATGCACCATGGCCATATCACGGGCAATCGCCGACAAAGCACTGCGTTGTTCATCACGGGCGTTGAGTGCCGCGCGATGTACCACCAAGCGTTCCAGAGGTTTGCGCGCTTCCAGGATGTGCAACAGACCGGTGCGACTGACTGGCGTGACCATCAAGCCCTTGCGCGGAATGACCTGAAACAGATCCTGGTTAGCCAGACGTTGAATGGCTTCACGCACGGGCGTGCGGCCTATACCGGTTATCTCAATCAACTCACCTTCGGAGATCAGCGCACCCGGCGCCAGTTGCAGCGTGACCAGCCGTTCTTCCAGCATTTCGTAAGCTTGCTGGGCCAGGCTGGAAGTGATTGCTTCTGCGGTTGCGTTCATGGCTCGCCAGATTGGCCACGGACGTTGAATCTATTGCTGTGCGCAGGGAACACACCCCACCAGATTGTGCCTTTCATGGGCTTGACCCCTTCCTGACCATATCATCAGAATGACTAATATCCCAATGATATATCAGAGCAGGCAGACAATTCCAGACGGGCTCTAACTGTAGGAGGCAGCCACGCTGCCGACCCGGTCAGAACGATCGCGACCATAGGCAGAACGATCGCAACCATGGGTCGCTCCTACAAGGCAAAAGGTAGTCACGCTGCCGACAGCGGTATCTGCCCCAGTGTTCTAGGGTGATTTCTTGCTGATCCGAATCCCGCCATTGACTGTATCCAAGTCGATGCTGGCCTCACCGCTGCCAATAGATCCCTTGAGATCCTTGCCAACAAAACCACCCTTTTCGACTTCCAGACCAAAATCGTCCGCATCGATGCCACCATTCAGAGTCTCTGCGCTGACGCGGGCACTGCTGTCGTCGGGTATCCGCAACGTGATGCGTCCGTTTACCGTATCGGCTTTCACCCGCTGTGAACCCTTCAAAGTATCAAAACGGGCTTCTATGCCACCGTTGGTAGTTGACAGATTGGCGTCACCCGCCAGATTACTCAGGTCCAAATGACCATTAACGCTCTCGGCTTTGACCGTACCGGAAACTCCTTTTATGGTAATTTCACCATTGACGGTACTGATGGTATCGAGATTTGCTGAATCCGGAACCGTTAGCGTGTAACTCACCTCGCCACTGTTACTGTTTCCAAACCAACGGCTTTCAGATTTCTCATGCACGGTTTCGATACGTATGGCATCCGTATCAGCCTTGATCTTGATTTGCAGTTTGGCCAGATCTTTCGAATTGTCGGCACGCTTTACCGCAGTGATTTGCACCTGATTGCCCGATTCACCCGATATTTCAATATCACCATTGATGTTGTCCAGGCTGATTCGACCACCCGTTGACAACTCATAATTGAAAGTCTCTGTCTCTCGTTCTGCTGCGGAAACCGTCAGGCTGATACTGGTAATGAGGGCCAAAAACCAAGCTGGATTAACGCGCATTTCCTTTCTCCGGGGTGTGCACAAACGTGTTACCTGTCGTTATTGGATGATGACTGCCGAAAAATGGTTTAAACAAGGCCCGAAAGTAAGGGGCTTAATAATTATTGTCCAGAAATGGCAATTCAAGGAAGCTCTGAATAATTCATCCATGAATTCTCAGAGCACGCCAAACAAAAAGC
>CAZRTG010000231.1:0-4981 GCA_964602895.1 uncultured Wenzhouxiangellaceae bacterium | reverse complement strand
ATTATTGGACAACCATAAGTTGGATAAGGAACTTTTCATTTTGTCGAAAAATCCTTCGCCTGATTCTCCGTCTTCTGTACTTTTCTCAATTTCCTCCAGTTGTGCATAGAGGGGTGCGTAATCGTCCTTGTCACCATAGCCGAGCAGTTGCGCCATCTCGAGTTGATTGCGAACTGCTGTCAGGTGATTGGATAGCTCTTCGTTCTCTGCCTCAGTACGATCATCATTTGCAGCCAACTTCTCAGCCTGTTCCAGCAGCGCTTCAGAGCGCAACATGGGGAGTGGCACAATCTGATCGGTCAAAACCACGGTATTGAGTGCAGTTTGCAATGCGCTTTTGGCTTCCTCGATTTTTCCTGCTTCAATGAGCGGTGTAATGGCCTTGATTGCATTCGGGTAAGTGGCCAACGGTAGATTAGCGACCATAATCACCATCTCACTGCCAAGACCATCCAGAATTCGTCGAGCCTCTTGCACTTCGCCGTTTTCAATGGCCTCTTCTGCACGGTCAATCGCAGCCTGAACCGCCGCTTTTGTCGCGTACAGGTCATGGGTGATGATCGAAACGTCGGTTGGCGCAAGCGCCAGACTGGGTTTCCTGGCAACAATCAGTTCAAGTTTTCCAGTCGTGACAGCCAGTGCGTCAAGGGCGTCATCGATACGATCTTCCTCAAGTGCTTTGAGAGCATCCTTGGTTTGCGCCAGGGCATCAACAGCCTCTTGCATGATTTTTTCACGGCGCTTTACGACTTGCTTGTCAGTTTCAGACTGTACGTCCTGCTTAACGGTGTCGGTGGTTTCGGCAACACCCTGCTCATCAGCAATGTCCTGCGCGAACACCGGCACGGTAAAAGCCAACAGGAGTGCGCACCAAATTGACAACCCCATCTTTCCAAATGAATTAGTCATATCCTGTACCTCCTTAACTTAATCCGCAGGTGGTTGGAGCATTGCTGAATCCCCAACCGGTTTGGTTATTGCATAGGGAGGATTCCGCCCGGTTCAAGTCAGTGCCATTACACTGCCTTTTACCCGGTTTCGACACTGATGCGGCGCGTAAATGCAGTTCGCGATTTTGGCATCGAGATGGTCAGGACACCGTTGCGGTATTTCGCCGTTGCGCCTTCATCTTCGACCGGTACTGGCAGCCTGATGGCGCGTTCGAAGCGCCCATAAGCACGCTCCATGACATGGTAGTGCCCTTTGTTTTCTTCACGGGTCAATCTTTTTTCGCCGCGAACAAGCAACACGTCATCGCGCACTTCAATGTCGAAATCGCCGGCCTCAAGCCCGGGAACCTCCAACATGACCTGAACGCGATCCTTGTTATCGACTACTTCTGCGGCCAGCAGACCCCATCTCGATGCACGTGTAACGATCCGGTCCTCGGCTGTTTCTGCCTCACCCTGCGAGGTTTTCGGTTGAAATCGCGTGAGTGCATCACCGGCCAGTTCGCGGAGTTCGCGCCAGCCCTCCGTGACCGTGTCCCAGGCTTTGGAAATTCCCTGACGGAGTTGATTCATTGTGCTCATGGTTGTTCACCTCTGATTGATTTGGGATAACAAAATTCATAGGGATGAGCCTGTTGATTTCAAGCGAGAGATTATTGTTTTCGGAGTGAAATTCAGTTCTGTAGGGCATGACCGCTATGGATGACATCGATCTTGCCCGGAAACAGAAGGGGGCCAAATGGTTGGCCCCCTGGGGACTGCAAGTCGGATATTACCCACTTGCGGATTTTGGCACTCTTAAGCAGCAATCTTGATGCGTCTTGGTTGCGCCTTTGCCTGCTTGGGAATTGAGATTTCCAGAACTCCGTTGTGATTGCTGGCTTTGACGTTGTCTGCATCGACTGTGTCCGGCAGGATAAAACGTCGATGGAACTGGCCATGGCCCCGTTCGTTTCGGCGGTTTATCGTAGATTCACCTTCCGGCATAGACGGACGTTCGCGTTCACCGCTGATCGTCAACACGCCGTTATTGAGCGTAATATCGATGTTGTCGGGATTCACCCCAGGCACATCGACATAAAGCTGGAAGCGTGTGTCGAATTCCTGAATGTCGACTGTCGGTATCCAGCCGGCGGTGGCCGCGCTACTGTCGATGTTATCCCAGTCGCTGAACAGACGGTTAATCTGGTTCTGGAGTTCACTCACTCCCAACGGGCTGTATCGAACCATCTGCATAATGATTACCTCCTTCGGTTTACGGTTTACCAATTCGGCGAGTCACTTCTCGCTCAGGAGGCTAATAGGGAATCAGATTCACGTTTCAAGTCTTGCGCATCAACTTTTTCCCTGGCCAGAAAAAACAGCGGAGTCATTTTCACCCGAAACCCCTTGAAATTTCTCAGTGCAATCCCAAAAAATATCGGTATGGAGCCGGTCATGGTCGCCCGGCTCACGAACCCAGAGGATCCAATTTGCCGATAAAACTTTGAAAGAGGAAATAACCATGTCTGCGACTCACTTAATGGCTCTGCCGACGCCTGTTTCAAAATTCAGAAATTATTTACAACTCGTCGAATCCATACCGCAGCTTGACGCGGACGAAGAGCGTTCACTGGCCGAACGGTGGCACCGTTACAATGACCTGGATGCGGCAAGGCAGTTGACCCTGTCTCATCTTCGCTACGTTGTCTACATTGCCAGGCGCTATACCGGTTATGGCTTGCCCACCGAAGACCTCATACAGGAGGGAAACATCGGTTTGATGAAGGCTGTTCGACGGTTTGATCCGTCGCGTGGCGTGCGCCTGGTGGCCTACGCGAGCTATTGGATTCGTGCCCACATCCATGACTTCATCCTGAAGAACTGGCGCATCGTTAAAGTCGTAACGACCAAGGCAAAACGCAAGCTGTTTTATAAACTCCGCAGTGCCAAACCACGCCTTGATTGGTTGAACCGCGAAGAAGCCGAGAAAATTGCCGACGCGCTGGATGTCAGCTCAGGGGATGTATACGACATGGAAGGTCAGCTGTATCTCAAAGACGAGTCCTTCGATGCCCTCTTGCCCGCTTCCGACGATGCGAATTGGGCGCCTGAAGCATATCTGGGAGACCGGGATGCTTCGCCTGATGTGCAGGTGAGCGATAGCGAGTTTCTCAGCACCGCCTCAGAGGCCTTGTTGGATGCGCTCTCGGCACTTGATGCGCGCAGTCGAGACATTATAGAGTCCCGTTGGCTGGTCGAAGATGATGAAAAACTGACGCTGCAAGCTCTCGGTGATCGCTACCAGGTCAGCGCCGAGCGTATACGTCAACTTGAATTTGCGGCGATCCGGCAATTGAAAGAATTAATGGTGCCACAGCTTGGTGTTGATCGCTGCGAGATCGGAACGCAGCGAAATTGCAGTCCAATCGCTGCGTGATGTTGGCTCATACCATGCAGAATTGACTATACGGCTTGTTCGAATGCATCGCTGACTTCTGCGGCGACGTCGTCGGTCCGGGCCTGATCTTTGACAAGATGCCGAAACACGTCCTGGATGCTGGCATCGGTTGGCAGGTCAATCCGGATGAAACGGGATCGCGGATGCACTTCCAGATCATGAGGTGCACCAACTGATTTGGCAGCCGTGCACCTGATCGGTCCACACGGCAATGCCGATCTTGCCGGTGGGTTTGATTTTGCCACCACCGATGCTGCCGATATCACCCTTGGATCGGCGGGTCAGACATCGACTCCGTACTCAACCATCAATTCATCCATTAATGTCGCCAACGCAGTAACCAAAGTCGTGGCAAATGCATCGAACTTCGTCCAGGCGTTCCAACAAGACTGAGGGTGCCTCGTCGGGCAAGGTGATAGTAGTCTTCAAGGCCTGCTCGAACATCCGTACCAGGGCATCGAAGTAGCTTTTGTCTTGCAAATCGATGTCATTGCTGAAACCAGCGGCCCGCTCACAATAAAAAACCATCAGTTCCGCCAAACCTTCGGGTTGGCTGATAGCCTTCTTGTGGTAGGATATGGCTTTCTTGGCCTTGGTGACCGAGATGTCCTGGCTCCTGAACACATCCGGCCATAGGCAGCGGTCAATGGTGGCCTTGTACGGTTTCAGTACATCGTCACCGAGCGCAAAGCGGGTGTTAAGGAATGCCTGTTCCTCTTCGTGGCCATTCGCTTTACCCCTCGTCGATATAACTGCTTGGACTAATCCTGCATCCATGCAGGGATGTCGCGTTGGCCATGTAGCACGCGCCAGACATCAATATGATCTGACTGCTCGACATAGAACACGATGTGGGGGTAACGGGTCAACGGCCAGATACGTAGACCGGGCAGGTTCAATTCATGCGCATATCTCAGCGAACCCGTGGCGGGGTGACAACTGATGTGCGTGTAGGCTTGTTCCAGTGCGTCAATTAATCCGAGCGCCGTTGCTTGGTCAGCATTTTCCAGGTAGTAGACAATTGCTTCGTCCACATCCAACTCGGCCTGGGCACGTGCTCTAACGGGTTTGTTCGTCACTCTTTGGGGCCGTTTTGGCGCTCCGGCGTACTCTGTTACGTAGACTTTCAAAGTAAGCGTCGTCGGCCTTTGTAGCAGACGTGGATGCAGCACCGGCAAGAAGCAGTTCGCGCAGGTGCAGCCTATCCTGATCTTTACGAATCAACTCACGCACATATTCACTACTGGTGCTATAGCCGCGTTGGCTGACCTGTTCATCCACAAAGGATTTCAGCGTGTCGGGCAGGGAAATGTTCATGGTGCTCATAGCCTAAGATTAGACGTCTTGGCAAAAATTGGCAAGACTGAAGGCTTGGGATTAACTCGTCGCAAAGCTTGCGACCCAAAAAACCAGAAGCCATTGCTGTTTGGTTACGTTGATATCCGGGAAGTCGAGTCGGGCTTCCGCCTTGAAAACCATCTGGGAGATGGGGGCACACGTGCTTTACAGATCAAGTGGACGCCGCAACTGCTGCCAACTTAGCTTCCGCAAAATATGTCCGCGTTAAGGCTTCCCCTGATCTTGACTTTAT
>CAZRTG010000230.1:0-5031 GCA_964602895.1 uncultured Wenzhouxiangellaceae bacterium | reverse complement strand
CGCTGGGCGATATAGCCCGCGCTCGCGGCATGACTGAGATCGCCAAGGCCTCCGGAATTACTCGCGAGGCACTGTACCGAGCACTGCGACCGGGTGCGCAACCGCGATTCGAGACAATCAGCCGTGTCTGCACGGCACTGGGCGTCCAACTGGTTGCAGAACCAATCCATACTCAAGTGGGTTGATTTGTATAGAGCAGTTCGAAGCAATGCTGAATTCCTTCTGAGGTAACGGCACCGCATAATCGCGGAAATTTCCTACAAAGCTGGCGCCCTTTTCCTGCTTTCCCACAATGTTTGAACAGGCATGATTCAAGATCATGATTTGGTCAATCCAAATCACCCATTGAGAATATGTCAGATATGGCATATATTTGACACTATGAAACAGACAAGCAAAACACCGAAATGGGTCATCGAGAACTGTAAAAGAAGGCTAAGAATCTATGACAATGAAGGCGGATAAGCGTCAGGCACTTCAGCGGAAGGGGTGGAAAATTGGCTCTGTTGAGCAGTTTTTGGGTTTGTCTCCCGAAGAAGTTGCGTACATTGAGCTAAAGCAGGCTCTGAGCGCGTCGCTTAAGCAGCGGCGCAGGTTTGGGAAAATGAGCCAGGTCGAGATGGCCAAAATACTCCATTCCAGCCAGTCACGTATCGCGAAAATGGAAGCGGGAGACCCGACTGTCTCTCTTGACCTCTTGATCAAGTCTTTGTTGGCTTTAGGGGCATCACGACGTGATCTGGCCAAGGTGATTATGGAATGATTCAGGCTTTAATCAAAAAGGGGCCGGATACAATTTCCCCGTGGTTATTTTGCAACAGCGGTACGCAAAAATTGGATCCGATCCCTTTTTGCCAGATGCCTTGAGACCGCGGAACTCCTCTGGGTGTCTGCGCTCTTTTTGGTAGTGATTCCACACTTGTGGCAAGCTAGGCATCTGCCATTGCAAAATATGACGGAGAAGGAAATGTCCCTATCGCTAGAAGCTATCCAGGCTGAAATATTACGCCTTTCGCCATCAGATCGATCGCGCCTCCTTGATCGATTGATAGTCAGCCTCGATGCTGACGCTGAAGCCGAGGCCGAATGGGATGTTGTCGCCGACACAAGGGAGTCTGAAATAGCCTCTGGAGTAACGACCTCAATTCCCCTTGAAGAAGCAATGACTCGGCTCGAAGGTCGAATTGCCTGTGAATGGAGTTTTTTATGAATCGCAGCAAAGCATTGCAACTACTTGCCCAGCATAAAGCGCAGTTAGCCGAACAGTTCGGTGTTACCCGATTGGCCCTGTTTGGCTCCACGGTGCGCGATACCGCTCGGCTGGATAGCGATATCGACGTGCTTGTGGCATTTGCCGGACCGGCCACCTCCAAACGTTATTTCGGTGTCCAGTTCTATCTGGAAGATTTGTTGCAGCGCCCGGTGGACTTGGTAACTGAAAAGGCGCTTCGCCCGGAATTGCGCCCATTCATCGAAAGAGAGATGGTTAATGTCTGAGCGTGAATGGCGCTTTTATCTCGACGACATGATTGATTTTGCCGAGAAGGTGTTGATTTATACCGAAGGGCTGGACCAGCAAGTGTTTATCGCCAATGGTCTTGTCTTCGACGCAACCTTGCGCAATTTGGAATTGTTAGGCGAAGCCGCCACGCACATTCCGATAGAACATCGCGATGCTCGCCCCTCTATACCTTGGCGGCAAATTATCGCAACTCGAAACCGGTTGATTCATGGCTACTTGGGCATTGATAACGACACGCTTTGGAGCATCATCCGGGATGACATTCCCGGTCTGTTAACGGAGTTGCGACAACTCAGAGAACAATCGAAAGCAAATTGATGTAGAGACACACAAGGTTGCTTCGTGACCTGTCGTTTTAATCGACATATTGGCCGAACATGTCGAATGGATGTGAATAAATCAACATATCCAGGTTTACGACCACTTCCTGATCACCCCTAATCTCGGCTTCTGAAGCCAAGCAAATTTCCTACATAATAAGAAGCGCTTTTCCTGCGACGTTGAACCCATTACATGGCCATAATTATGCTTGGCAGAAATGTATGTGGTTTCATGTCTCACAAGATACTGGCAAAAAGTGGCCTATGGCTTTAATCAGATCCATGAACAATCCAAAATTGGCAGTTCCATCCGAATTCGACAACGCTACGCAGAATCAGCGTATTGCTTTCGTTCAGGAGCTTTGGGATCGCATAGCACAGAAACGTTTGAAGGTACCCATGCCGGACAGCCACAAGCGCATTCTGGACGAACGATTGAATGCGTATCAAACCAGCCGGCAAGCCGGCAGCTCCTGGAGCGAAGTTCGTGAGCAACTTTTGGCGAAGCTTAGCGATCCTTGAATCCTACCCACATTCAGCCCGGCGCGTTCCCGCGGGAACGCCGGTTCTGGCTGTGCAAGGTGCCTGAATATCGGGCTTTTCCTACGTAATCGAAGCGTTTTTCCTCTTTTTTGCAGAGTGCCAACAGGCATGATGTTGCAACTGCCAGCAGTTCAATTTCGGGCTTTACGGAAAAGGGATACATTAGTGTCGGTAATCAGTCGCTTTTACGGTATTTTGATTGTGATGTATTTCAACGACCACAACGGGCAGCCAAATTTGTTGAAGACTGGATCGGCTTGTACCAGACTGAACTGGAAGGCAATTGGCAGCGGGCAAGAACTGGCCAGCCTTTAAACTACATCGCGCCATTGGAGTAAGCCCTGTGTTGCACATAAAAGCTGTCAAGTACCTTTCAGGATTTAGGCTCTGGATCGCATTTGATGATGGTACAGATGGAGAAGTTGACCTGGATGGTGTGCTTAACGGGCCTGTCTTTGAACCTTTGCGAGATTTGGACACATTCAAGAAAGTGGCCGTCGATCCGGAATTGGAAACTGTAATCTGGCCTAATGGAGCTGACTTTGCGCCTGAATTTCTAAAGAAGCTTCAGAAACAACAAATGCAACCGAAGCGCAATGCGCTTGGCTGACCTGTCGGCTCTATTCGGGCACACATGAACACCATGCCCCAGTTCTTATCGATAAAACCAATCAACGCGTGCCAATCAAGCCGAAATGAAAGGGGCAACTGTCTTACAAGTCGATGAATTCGATGGTGTGAAACCCGGCCTCCTCCAGCCAAACCCTGCATTGTTCGGGCGTGGGGCGAATCGTGAGAGAGGGACCGCGCGGGGTTGGGATGTCGCTGCGCCAATGCATCACCGACACCGATCCGCCGACTTGCAAGGTCCGAAAGGCTTCGCTCAGTAGTGCAACGGGATGCTCCAGGTGCAGCAGGTTGTAAATCATCGCATGCGCCTGCGAGCCGGTATCCACACCGGAGCCGTGTGCAACAAAGTCCCGTACCTCCGCATGAATATTGGGCAAACCCGGCGCAACGGCTTTGTGGCGTACGCAGTCAATCATTTTCGGTTCTATATCCAGGGCGGTAACAAGCCTCTTGGTGCGCTGTGCAACTGGCACGGTGAACGAACCATAGCCGCAGCCGAATTCGATCACATTGCCCGTTACCGGCGATCCCCGTAACTTGTCAATCGCAGCCTCTACCTTGAAGAAACTGGCCCAGGGAGCTACATCGGGCATTCCACTTTCACGTGCTTTCATGACATCGCTTGTCCTAAAAAGAGTCGGACCGAATCTTTTACGGGGATACTGCTTCAGATTAACAGCGGGAAATTGGACCCAACTTTTTTTCTTACGCTGGGGACAGATCAGTCTTGATCGGCTTGATGCCTGCCAGCTTTTCTGGTTGTTGAGTGATTTCCCAAAGATCAACGGCTTGCTGCATGCGAAGCCAGCTTTCTGGCGTGGTATTGAGTAATTTTGCAACACGTGCCGATCAAAAAGGGGCCGGATACAATTTCCCCGTGGTTATTTTGCAACAGCGGTACGCAAAAATTGGATCCGGCCCTTTTTGCTCGCCCGACATCCCGAAGTCTTGCGCAAAATCATATTGATCCCATAGCCGCCTGATCAGGTGCCGAAATGCAGTAGTTCGGAATCGGCGGTGTGCGTGAATTTCCTACACCATCAGAAGTATTTATCCTGATGCGTTGATCGTGGTTCAAGGGCATGATTTATAGCAGGGAGCAACTGACTGGACTGCCCATTCCTTCCACTACGGTCTTCGGTATGCAATACCGTCCAACCTCGTTTACTTTATCATCAGGTGATATAGTTATAATGAAGAAAGACCATGCGATTTATGCCTTGCTCGATCTTCACGGGTCCATCATAGACCAAGGACGCGGTTATTGGGTCAAACTTGAAGCTTGGGAAGTGGATGTTTCTGTGCAGATTCCACATGGCATCCGATATTCGCTGACTTTGCATGAGCCACATGGTAAGCGAATTCTCGGTTATGACAACGCACATGGGACCAAGCTGCCGGGCAAGTTCAAATACGCTGGACGCATTCTGGCTCATGACCACAAACACCGGCATGCTTCTGACAAAGGTGTGCATTATGAGTTTAAGGATGCGCAGACGTTGATCAATGATTTCTTTCGGGACGTCGACCGCGTATTGCTGGAGGTAGAGTAAAAATGAAAGCGATCATAATTGGCATCATGCCGCAGGCGAAGATCCGCGAGCGGGTTATGGCCATAGCACGAGGTGATTACACGCCCAGGCCAGGCGAACCGAGGGTCTGGTTCACATCAATGAAGTCGTTGGCTGAGGTGCTGAGTGATGACAATCGTGCGTTACTCAAGGTCATCACTGAAACAGAACCTGAGTCGATATCCGCACTGGCCGAGACCACGGGTCGCAAGCCTGGCAATCTGTCCCGCACTCTGAAAACGATGTCCCATTACGGAATCGTTGAACTGAAGCGGGAAAGAAATCACGTACGTCCGGTCGTAAAAGCTTCCGAGTTCCATATCGTGACGGCTTGACCCGATTGCATCAACCCCGAATCGGGCTTGTAGACGGTTTCTTTCGCAAAAAGGGGCCGGATACAATTTCCCCGTGGTTATTTTGCAACAGCGGTACGCAAAAATTGGAT
>CAZRTG010000229.1:0-5079 GCA_964602895.1 uncultured Wenzhouxiangellaceae bacterium | reverse complement strand
TCTACGGTTTCAAAAAAAATGAAGACACCCATGTCTAAGAAAAATGAAGAAAAATGAAGAAAAAATGAAGACACCCATCACTCTTATGTCTTGGTTCTTTGTTATGGGTGTCTTGGTTTTTCACGCTTCTAGAAGGAAGAGCTTTGTCAGAGATGTGTAGTTACATTTCTTACAGCAGTATCCGCGAACTATCTGAACTGCGATATTTGGAACATACCAAGGATAAGGTCCTAGAAGATTTCGCTGAGTACGCAACTGAAGACGCCTAACTGATTAGTTCGTCGACCAATTGAGTAAGCACTGGAAAAAAAGGGGGCTGACCCTTTTCCCGCACGGTCTGCCTCAAACTGGAACGCGCAGTGCACGCAGCGAGCATTACAGTGCTTTTACGGTGCAGCTGAAGAAAATTCCAAGTGATGTAGAGCAGCCGGCGTGGGGTAAGCCTTCGCTTCGAACAGGCACTGCGGTCACTCGAACCCGTCAAGAAAAATCGTATCACCCTTGGGCTGCAATACAATCTGGCCCAAGTCGGTTTTCTGCCCGGCCTGTACCTCCACATCGGATCGAACTTTCGGCAAGTAGCCCGGATAGCTGAATTTCAACCGGAAACTGCCTGGCAGCAGGCTTTCCAGGTCGAAGTCCCCGCCACTGTCGGTTACTCCTGGATTGACATCATTCGGGATCGTTACTTCAACGTACACATTTGCCACCGGGCTGAGGGAGGGAGCAACGACTACCGAGCCGATGATGCCGCCGAGACTGCCTGCTGGCCAGAGCTCAATCGTATCGGAATAGATATCTGAAACCGCACCCTCGGCGTCACGCAGCGCAGCGAATACCTGCACGGTTTGCGGGCCGGGTTCCGCTAAGGCTGTTGTGTCGACGGGTATATGATGCTGGTAAGGAATCCAGGCGAAGTCCGGGTGCTTGTTCACCCCGACCGACATCTGGGTGGAGGCCGGTTCCTTGTTATACAAATCCAGAGTCGCCAACAACATGGGGTCGTCGGTGCGCGAGGCAGAGTTGTTCAAAGCGAGATCGCCCAGAGGAGGTTCGGGGTCGTTTCTGGCTGTACCGCAAAACACCGGGGTAGGCGCACCGTCATTGCCAGCAGCATCTGTGCCGTAGAGCTGGTAGCAATACTCCTTGCCCGGCGTCAACCCTCTGTCCAGATACATTCCCGGGTGATCACCCGGGTCGAACTGGATCGTGTTCCACACCGGCGGACCACTGCCGACCACGCCCCGTTTCAACACGATGTTTGAAAATCGGGGGCTGCTTTCATACATGATGACCAGCGTTCCGGGTTGCCACAGGTCCAACTCTTCATGCTCGAACCCCTGCTTCAGAATGTACGCGGCGACCATCAGTGGCAGCGCATCGTCGGTGGGATCGAGCGGGTTGCGTCCACCGCGAACTTCCGACCCATCCTGTTCTCCACCGAGATCTGTGTCCACCGTGCAAGGATTGGTTCCCGCCTGCAGTTCACCGAAGTTGGTCAGACCGTCGCCATCGGTATCCAGCGTTGCGTCGGCGCTACCCGGATCCAGGCATGCGTGCCGGATTTCGAAGGCATCCGGCAGATTGTCTGTGTCCCGGTCGGGCGTACCGCCCGATTGCTCCAGTACATGGAACGACCGGTGCAGAATGGAAATTCCTTCCACATCCAGTTCGGTGTCGGCGGATCCGTTCACCTGCTCAATACGAAGCGGTACTGGCCGTGAGTCGGCCACCAGGCGCAGATTGTAACTACCAACCTGACGAGCCGGTGCCGGATCGTCCGCAATACCGGCCGGGCTGCCGTCAGACGTGGCCCGGAAAGCGGCGCTATAAAAGCCTGAAGACAGCCCGGTAAACTCCTCCGGGCCATCGTTGGATTGCAATTTCAGCTGGTGCGTGGTGCCAGCAGCCGGGTTGTACAGTCTGCCGGTAATGACCGGAGCGTCCGGGTCGCCGTCTGAGGTTCCTTGCGGGTCGCCTGGCAGGAAGCCGATCAGCACTTCATCACCTACTTCGGGCAGCAGCATCGCACCTGATTCGCTGGCAGTACCCTCGCAGCCGCTGCTGCCGGTACCGCGTACGCTGGCGCCCTGGATAAACTCACAGACAATCGTAACTTCATCGGTGTTGGCCTTACCGGGGCGATGCACCGAGGCATGAAATTCCAGGTCTACCGGCCCGGGCAAGCTACTGGCACCGGTGATGCCCAGCTTCCACGTGCCCGCGTCGAGGTCGGCAAGCTGGAAGGCTACGTAATGGTTGCCGGTGCGGATACGGTTACCATCCACACCATCAACGATGTCCATACCGTTGGCCTCAAGCAACAAACTGTTGGTCAATGTTGACAGCATCGGGCCAGCCGGGTCGACGAACAGAACGATCAGGGCTGGCGACGGGCCGCTGCCCGGGGTCGGCGCAGAATTCATCCCCACGGTGACGGTTTGACCGGCTCCGACCGTGAGCGTCTGGCTGCCAAACGTGCGCCGCCGCTCAACCTGGTCAGCCACGCTGAGGTAGCTCCGGGCCAGGTTGACTGCATCAGCATACGGCGGCAGGTCGTCGGCAAAGTGGTATTGCCCACCGGTGGTGTCGGCCATTTCCTGGGCCAAAGCCTGGTCGGAACTGCCGCCCAGCGCTATGGAATGGATAGCAACCCCGGAGTCGACCACGCTTTCGATCAGGTCGGACCAGTAATCATCTTCGTTTTCGCCGCCATCCAGCAGCATCACCAGGTGGTGCTCCGTGGCTGCTGTACCCTGCGCGGCCAGTTCTCCGAGCGCCACTGCGAGACCGTCACCCACCGAGGTCAACGCACCGCGGTCGGCCACCAGATTGTTGATGGCGCTGTGCATTTCACCCCGCTGCGTATCGTTCAGGGCTTTCAGGGTAGCGCGCACCATGGCGTCCTGGTTGGGTTCCGTGTCGTCGCCGGCGAAACTGACCAGGCCGAGCTGTCCGGTTTCCATCAGCGCGTCAGTGAACAGATGGGTAGCGAAGCGCGTGGCTTCCAGTTTGGTCAGGCTTGGCGGCAGGTTCATGGACGCAGAGAGATCCACCAGAGCAAGTACGTCCGGGGCGCGCGGCCCATGCACGATGGCATCCGGCAACGTGGTTTCCTGGTCTCCCAGTACCAGTTTCAGATCGTAGGCACCGGGACCGGGTTGAATCGGGTACTCAAGTTGCAGGCGCATGCCCTGGCGGGTGGGTGCTCCACCCAGCACCCGGGCAGGCAGGCCACCAACAAACACCTCGAACAGGTGCGGGTCAATGGCGCTGAGCGGCGGTTGTTCCGGATCTGTCGGGATCGGGAATACGGGCTCGATGGGGCCGTAGGTGAGAATGTCGGGTGGACCCGGGGTTTGCGGGTCAAGCGGATTGAGCAACGGCAGTTGTGGTGCGGGCGGTGCCGGCAGGCAGGAGCCCAGTACAAAACCAGTCACATCACCATAGACTCCGGTAGTGGAGACGATGACATTGTCGTAATGATCAAAAGGCTGGGTGAACTGTACCACCCAACCTGTGGATCGTTTCCGGTAGTAGAGCCGTGGCTGGTCATTACGCTCCACCACCACGCCCATCATCCACTTGGGGTTGACCATGAAGCCCAGGCCAAGTGGGTCATTGGCCATGATCGGCACAAACTGGAGCTGGATGGTGGCGCCGGTGGGGCAATACTGGAAATCGAATTTGTCGTAGCGGGCACCCCACCACGGCGCAGAGATATTCATCACATCGGTCTCGCCAGCCGTCACGAGCAGGCTGTTGAAAATCTTTACGGAGTCAAAATCAACGCTATCGCCGTCACGGTAGGAGTAGCGCCTGCGGAATGCAGGGGAAGTACCGGTGAGGTCGAGATCCTTGATGTAATTGGCCAGCACAAAACTGTGAAAGGCTTTTTCCAGGCTTTGTGATGGATCAAAATGTTTGATGGTGTTGCTAATGGCCTGGCTGGGACTGACGCTCTCCCCCAGGTCTTCCCCCTGCTCCCAGAACTCGCGCAGGAAGTCGGCGCCAAAAGTTGGCTCGAACGGGTTATCGCCGAACTGTTCCATCAAATAGGTCCAGAACAGCGCGCCACGGTAGCTCGACTGCCAGATCGGTACGGTCACATCGTCCAGGTAGTTGTTGACTTCACCAAGAAAACCCGCAGTGCAACTCAGCGCCGAGTTGACGTCCAGATCGCTGTAAATCTTGTCCTGCATGGCGCGGGCCTGACCTTCGCAGACAAACTTGCCCCAGGTACCTCCACAACCGCCCGCGTCGGGAAATACCGGTTCTATGTAGGCATATTCCACATGATGAAACAGTTCATGACCGAGGACAGCCCGGGTACATGGGCCGGAACGGTTGATGTAGCTGGGCGCCGGTAGCCAGATACTTGAAAATCTAGCCAAGCCATTGTCACAATCCCCGTCGCCTGTGTTGCAGTCAAAAATATAGACATTGCGGTCACCCGAAAAGTACGGTGCTTTGAACCCCAGTTGCGCATAGCCCCAGTGATATCCACCCGGGTTACCAACGGGGCCGCCAGGTTGTTGATCCAGGGCAAACAGATCAACCAAGCCTTTGAGCAGCGGGTAATAATCCGAGGTGCCAATCGTCGGATCCATGTGAATGATGTAGTCTGCGTTGAGGCTGAACAGGGTGGGTTCGACATTGGGCGGCACCGGCGCGGGAGATCCGGCGCGAACCACCGGAGAAGCAGCGAGCAGAACCAGCATGGCAAACAGGGTGCCAACCGGAATGAGCCGAAACCGGACCTGAGCTGATCGCTGTTTCACTAGAGCCTCGCTGTTGCGGCGGATGCCTCCTTATTCTCCCGCCGATGGTCATGCAAGTACGTTCTTTTAGAATATAGCAGGCCAGTCAAATTTGTCATCCTCCCTCGCCAGCCTCAGCATCAATGTTCATCCTGTACCCGTAGAGCTGGTACTACTTTAGGGCGACCCTCATAACTTTCGGACTTTTATCTGGTTTTTTGTAGACAAGGGGTTTTTTGATGGGGGTCTTCGCTTTTTGTTGGTTGGGTGGGTGGGTTTGTGTGTCTTGGATTTGGATGTGCTTTTTAAATTATTGGCA
>CAZRTG010000228.1:0-5091 GCA_964602895.1 uncultured Wenzhouxiangellaceae bacterium | reverse complement strand
GCAGCCGGTTGAAGTACGTAAAGACGACAAATGGGCCCGCTTTGATCCGCATGAAGGTTTCAGGGTGTCATTCAAGATTGATTTCAACCATCCGGTATTCAAGTCTCACCAGTCATTTGCCGCAGTCGATTTTTCCACCACCTCCTATCTCAAAGAAATTGCGCGGGCCCGGACTTTTGGCTTCATGCGCGATATCGAGATGCTGCGCGAGCGCAACCTGATATTGGGTGGCAGTATGGATAATGCGGTGGTATTGGACGACTACAGGGTCCTGAATGAAGACGGCTTGCGTTACGAAGATGAATTCGTCAAGCACAAGGTACTGGATGCCATAGGCGATTTGTACCTGCTGGGGCACGCCTTGATCGGCTCATTTGCAGGTTATAAGTCCGGCCATGAACTGAATAATTTACTGTTGCGCGAAATGCTGGAACGGCCAGCAGCATGGGAAGAAGTGACCTTTGATGAGCAGGAAAGCTTGCCGGTGTCCTATGCGCACCCGGCTGCAGCCTAATGTAGGGGGCAGCCATGCTGTGGGAGGCAGCCATGCTGCCGATAAATAAGGTTCAATCGCGACCATGGCTCGCTCCCACAGCATGGCTTCGATTGTAGGAGGCAGCCATGCTGCCGACAAATAAGGTTCAATCGCGAGCATGGCTCGCTCCCACAGCATGGCTCGCTCCCACAGCATGGCTCGCTCCCACAGCATGGCTGCCTCCCACAGCAAGGCTCGCTCCTGCAATACCGTTCTGTTATGCTTCGCCGTTCGTGTCAGCCGCCAGTCAGCGTTTTGGCTTGGTAAGCTGCTCGATCAGTTCCGCTGCTTCACGAGCTGCGCTGGATGGTTTACGGCGAGTTTTCGTTTCCGGCCTGGGTGTTTGCAGCGGCGCAACACGGATTTCAATGTTATGAATCTGGTGAACACCGGATGCATGAAGAAACTCCAGCATCTGCGGCACCTGGAGTTTCAACCGGGTAGCCAAAGAAGCGCTGGGAGTAATCAGAATCAGGTGATCCTGGCGCAAGTTGGCAACCTGGAACCGGTTCGTCAGATCCGGACCCGAAAAGCTGGATAAAAGGGTGTCCAGCTGTGCCAGAGTCCTGGCATGGTCGTAGAAAGCCCCGAGGCTTTGTTTGGCATTTTTTCCCGAGTCGGAAATAATATTTCCCACTTTGGACGGGGTTCCTCGCGAATGCGGAGATTGAGACATATATGAAGGTTACTGCAGTCCCAGTATCAAACGCCAGTGGTCAGGCGTTTCAGCGCCTCCGTAGCAACCGCAAATTTGTGGTCTGCCTGCTCAGCATCAACCTGGTAATCGCCATGGCGATCAGTTTTGTGGCTGGCCGGCAGTCGGTCACAGTCCCTGCCGAGTTTGCGCAGGCACAGGCCGAATTACAGATAGCGGTCCTGCAGCAACAGGGTGCCATCGATCGCATGTTGCGCGACAATCGCAGCAATACCAATGCACTTTCCGCGCGTTTGGCGGAGTTGCAGGCAGCATCAACGCGAATTGACGCCCTGGGCGAACGTCTGGCGCAAATGGGCCAGTTGTCGTTGGACGAATTCGACTTCAACCAGCCACCACCCATTGGCGGCCCTGAAGTCGACCTGGGCAAAGCACAACAAAGCTCTGAAGACGAGTTACTGCTCGCAGTAAACACCCTGGGCGAAAAATTACGCCATCAGTCCACGCAGATGGATGCTTTGCAGTATCTGATGATGAATCGCCAGTTTGAACGTGATGTGACACCGGCCGGTTGGCCCGTGAAAAACGGCTGGATTTCATCCCGTTATGGTGAACGCACCGATCCATTCTCTGGCAAACGTACCCATCATGATGGACTCGACTTCGTCGGCAAAAGAGGCAGTGATGTGTTGAGTGTCGCCAACGGCGTTGTGGTCTGGGCCGGCAACCGGGGCGGCTACGGCAAAACCGTGGAAATTGATCACGGCAACGGCTATCAAACCCGCTACGCACATAACGATAGCCTGGTAGTACAGCCGGGAGATACCATCAAGGCCGGCCAGGTGGTTGCCAAGCTGGGCAGTACCGGTCGGGCTGAGGCACCACACGTGCATTTTGAAGTGTTGCAAAACGGTCATTCGGTTAACCCTTCCCGCTTTGTCAGTAATTTGCGCTGAACTTGTTGGTCTGATTCACGTCACACATTGGCTTGCAACAGTGCGTTTTTGCCCCCACATGACGCATAAGCTTTCTTTCTATTTCCTGGCATTTACCCAGAACTGAACCCACATGCTCAATACGCTGTTTACAAAATTCCTTGGCAGTCGCAACGATCGACTGGTCAAAAAAATGCAAAAAACCGTGCAACAGATCAACGATCTGGAACCCGGCATGCAGGCCTTGTCGGATGCAGAACTCAAGGACCTGACGATGCAGTTGCGACAGCGCCACGAAAAGGGTGAATCCCTGGACAAATTGCTGCCTGAAGCCTTTGCAGCAGCACGAGAAGCATCACAGCGCGGCCTGGGACTGAGACACTACGATGTGCAGCTGATCGGTGGCTTGGTGATGCACCGCGGCATGATTTCTGAAATGAAGACCGGTGAAGGTAAAACCCTGATGGCCACCCTGGCGGTTTACCTTAACTCACTTACCGGTCGAGGCGTTCACGTGGTGACTGTGAACGACTATCTGGCCCGCCGGGATGCCGAGTGGATGAGGCCGGTGTACGAAGCATTGGGTATGACCGTAGGCATCGTGGTTCCCGGCATGGATCCGGCGGACAAACGCGCGGCTTATGCCTGTGATGTGGTCTATGCGACCAACAATGAGCTGGGCTTCGACTATTTGCGTGACAACATGGCCTTCTCCATCGACCAGAAGGTACAGCGCGACCGCTATTTTGCCATCGTCGACGAAGTCGACTCCATCCTGATTGATGAAGCCCGTACGCCACTGATCATTTCAGGCCCGGCTGAAGATTCACCTCAACTTTATGTGCGCATCAATCAACTGATTCCGAATTTAACACGAGCCGAGCCGGCCGTGGATGATAACAGCGAGCCCGGTCCCGGTGATTTCACCATCGATGAAAAGCAGAAACAGGTTTACCTGACCGAAGAGGGCATGGGTAAAGTTGAGAAGCTGTTGGTGAAGTCGGGTTTGCTGAAGGAAGACGACAGTCTGTACAACGCGCAGAACCTGAACCTGGTGCATCACCTGAATGCGGGCTTGCGGGCGCACCATCTGTTCAACAAGGATGTGGACTACATCGTCAAGGACGGTGAAGTTGTTATTGTTGATGAATTCACCGGCCGTACCCTGGCCGGGCGGCGCTGGTCGGAAGGCCTGCACCAGGCCATAGAAGCAAAGGAGGGGGTGCCGATACAGCGCGATAACCAGACGCTGGCGTCCATCACATTCCAGAACTATTTCCGTCTGTATGAAAAGCTGGCTGGTATGACCGGTACGGCAGATACAGAAGCATATGAGTTTCAAACGATTTAC
The DNA here is from genome assembly GCA_964602895.1 of uncultured Wenzhouxiangellaceae bacterium. Taxonomy (GTDB): domain Bacteria; phylum Pseudomonadota; class Gammaproteobacteria; order Xanthomonadales; family SZUA-36; genus JAWXBM01. The sequence goes on along the minus strand of CAZRTG010000228.1, from coordinate 1,615 downwards.
GGTCTGGAAGTTGTGGTTATTCCCACCCACAAGCCGATGATTCGCGATGACAAGGACGACCTCGTATTCCTCAAGGCAGATGCCAAGTGGTCAGCCATTATTGAGGATATCCGTGAGTGCCAAAAACGTGGGCAGCCGGTACTGGTAGGTACGACTTCAATCGAAACCTCCGAACTGATTGCCGACATGCTGAAAAAGCACAAGATCGTTCATGAAGTACTGAACGCCAAGCAGCATGCTCGTGAAGCTGCCATTGTTGCACAGGCGGGCCGTGGTGGCTCAGTCACCATAGCCACCAACATGGCCGGTCGCGGTACCGATATCGTGCTCGGCGGTAACCCCGAGTTCGCCGCGCGTGTAGAGGTGTACGGCGAAGAACTGGCCTGTGTGCCGGGTGCCTGCGACCAAACAACCGACGAGTACAAGGAAGCGTTCAGGCGTCACAAGGTGACTTGCACCGCTGAACGCGACAAAGTGTTGGCGGCAGGTGGTTTGCATATCATCGGCACCGAACGCCACGAATCACGGCGTATCGATAACCAGCTGCGTGGCCGTTCCGGTCGTCAGGGTGATCCGGGGTCATCGCGTTTCTATTTGTCGCTGGAAGATAACCTGATGCGTATTTTTGCATCAGACCGTATGGCCAGCATGATGCAGCGCTTTGGCATGAAGGAAGACGAAGCCATCGAGGCCGGCATGCTCAATCGTGCGATTGAAAATGCCCAGCGAAAAGTTGAAGCACACAACTTCGATGTACGTAAACACCTGCTGGATTACGATGATGTTGCCAACGATCAGCGTCGGGTCATTTACCGCCAACGCAATGAATTGATGGAAGCCACCGAAATCGGTGATGAAGTGGTCGAAATGATCACTGAAGTATTTGGCGAAATGGTCGATCAATACGTGCCGCCCGGCAGTATCGATGAGCAGTGGGATTTGCCTGGGCTGGAAAAAGTGATCGAAGGGGAGTTCGGTATCGATTTACCGGTCCGGAAATGGCTGGAGCAGGACTCCGCCATGCATGAAACCGTACTGCGTGAGCGCATTCTCGAACATGTGGAAAGTCATTTCCGCGCCAAGGAAGAACTGACTGGCGTTGAAGTGATGCGCCATTTCGAGAAAGCGCTGATGTTGAACGTGCTGGATCAGCAATGGAAAGACCATTTGGCGCGCATGGATTATCTGCGCCAAGGCATCGGACTGCGCGGTTACGCCCAGAAGCAGCCCATGCAGGAGTACAAGCGTGAATCCTTCGAAATGTTCACCGAGTTGTTGAAGAACATGAAGAGCGAAGTGGTACGCATTCTGGCGCGTGTGCAAGTCAGGGCTGAGGAAGATGTCGCGGCGGTTGAGCGGCAAAAACGCAGCGAACAGAATCTGCAATATCATCACGACGAAGCCAGTACCCCGTCAGCACCACCCGCTCGACCAGATGCACTCGTACCGGACACCTATGTGCGCGAAGGGCGCAAAGTCGGCCGCAACGAACCGTGCCCCTGTGGCTCAGGCCAAAAATACAAACAGTGCCACGGCAAACTAAAGTAGGAGCGACCCACACTGTAGGAGCGAGCCATGCTGTGGGAGCGAGCCATGCTGTGGGAGCGAGCCATGC
>CAZRTG010000227.1:0-5173 GCA_964602895.1 uncultured Wenzhouxiangellaceae bacterium | reverse complement strand
AGATTGCCGCCCAAGGGACAGACAATCTGATCCACGCGTCTCACCCGCAGGAGGGCACTGGTGGCCGCACCAACTCTGATGATTTTTTCCGGCAATGCCAATCTGGAATTGGCGAGCAACATTGCCCATGAATTGAATGTGGCCATGGGTAAGGCGATCGTTGGCAGATTCAGCGATGGTGAAGTCATGGTCGAGATCATGGAAAACGTTCGTGGTCGTGACACTTATGTGGTGCAACCCACTTGCGCACCTACGGCCGACAATTTTATGGAATTGCTGGTCATGATCGATGCGCTGAAACGTGCTTCAGCATCCCGCGTTACGGCAGTGATTCCCTATTTTGGCTACGCAAGGCAGGATCGCCGCCCCCGTTCTGCCCGGGTGCCCATTACAGCCAAGGTTGCAGCCAAGATGATTTCAGCTATTGGCTGTGATCGTGTGGTGACCATCGACTTGCACTCTGACCAGATCCAGGGATTCTTCGATATTCCGGTAGATAATGTCTACGCCTCACCGTTGACTCTGGCTGATATCTGGCAACGTCAGTCAGCTTACGAGATTATCGTGGTGTCACCCGATGTAGGGGGGGTGGTCCGCGCACGGGCCATTGCCAAGCGGCTTGATGCCGAGTTGGCCATTATCGACAAACGCCGGCCCCGTGCCAACGTGGCGACGGTAATGAATATCATTGGCGATGTGCGTGACAAGTGTTGCGTACTGGTTGATGACATGGTCGATACGGCCGGCACCCTGTGTTCTGCTGCCTCTGCCCTGAAAGAAAAAGGTGCCAGCAGGGTAGTGGCTTATTGTGTCCATCCGGTTCTTTCCGGACCTGCAGTGGACAATATTATCCAATCCGAGCTGGATGAAATGGTTGTCACCGATACCATACCGCTCAGCGAAGCGGCACGAAAATGCAGCAAAATTCGCCAGCTCAGCGTTGCACAGATGATGGCAGAAACCATTCGTCGTATGGCCCAGGGTGAGTCTGTCAGCTCAATGTACGTGGATTAAGCAGAGCCGGCCTGTGGCTGCTTTGGTCTGATTCCACTCTTTTCCTTCTAAGCTTCCACAGCTTGGGCTATAATGCCCGGCTGTTTTTGTTGCCGGGTCTGGTCGCGGGCCTGGCTGTTCGGTCATTATGACCTGGAGCCCGTTTACGGCGGGCATTGAGACTTGAGGTATACCATGTCTAATCAATATTCAATTGTTGCGGAGTTCCGTGAAGGCCAGGGGAAAGGTGCGAGCCGCCGCCTGCGTCACGAGGGCAAAGTCCCCGCAATTATTTACGGTGGTCATCGTGACCCGGTTGCCTTGTCATTGGGGCAAAACGAATTGCTGCACGCTACAGAACAGGAATCGTTCTTTTCGTCCATCATCGAGATCAAAGTCGGCTCTGACTTGAGCCAACAGGCTGTTGTACGTGATATGCAGCGGCACCCGTACAAGCCCATCATCATGCATGTTGACTTTATGCGTGTTACTGCTGACGAATTGCTGACCATTGCGGTACCTGTTCACTATATAGGTGAAGAGAAGTCTCCAGCGGGCAAAGCCTCTGGCGTTGTGATCCAGTACGTGATGACGGAAATTGAAATTGAAGCGCTGCCGAAAGACCTGCCGGAGTTTTTGCCAGTAGATCTGTCCAAAATGGAAGCAGGTGATGCCGTGATGCTGTCTTCGGTCATATTGCCGGAAGGTGTTACCATCCCGGCACTGGAATCGGATCCTGATTTCGATACACCGATTGCCCAGGCGATTCACGTCAAGGAATCACAAGGCGCTGATGTGGATGTTGAAGAGCCAGAAGTTGGGGAAGACGAAGAAGCAGCCGCGGATCGCGATGAGGACAAGGATGACAAGGACGACAAGGACGATTGATTCTGGTCTGCAAAGCCCGTGTCTGAGCCTTTCCTGATCATTGGCCTGGGTAATCCGGGCCCCAAGTACTCTGAAACCCGGCACAATGCCGGGTTTTGGTTTTTGGAAGGATTGTTGCGATCGGTTAATGCTACAGCCCGGCTGCAGGCAAAACTGCATGCGGAATTGGTCAGGCTGGATGTTTGCGGAAGAGACTGTATTCTCGCCATGCCAACCACTTTTATGAACCACAGCGGGCAAGCTGTTCGTGCGGTTATGGATTACTACCGGATTTCATCTCGCAACCTGCTTGTTGCTTACGATGAGCTCGATTTGCCACCCGGAACAATACGGCTCAAGCAGGGTGGGGGGCATGGTGGGCATAACGGCGTACGTGACATATTCCGCCATGTCTCTGAACACGATTTTCTGAGACTCCGTATCGGTATAGGCCATCCCGGTGTCAGGAATCAGGTCACGGATTATGTTCTGAGTCGGCCTCCGGCTGCTGAAGAACTGGAAATTCGACAAGCTATTGGCGCCGCAATTGAAGTGTTGCCTGAAGTGCTTAACGATCAGTTGGCCAATGCGATGAAAAAACTGCACACCAATCCTCCACCAACCGCTGATAATCAGCACTGAATCCGGAAACAGATCATGGGCTTCAAATGTGGCATTGTCGGCTTGCCCAATGTGGGTAAATCGACTCTCTTTAATTCATTGACCCGCGCGGAAATACCGGCCGAGAATTATCCCTTCTGCACCATAGATCCCAATGTTGGAATCGTACCGGTGCCGGATCCACGCCTGCAGCAACTGGCAGAAATTGTGAAGCCACAGAAAATTTGGCCTACCGCAATGGAATTCGTGGATATTGCCGGTCTTGTAGCCGGGGCGTCAAAAGGTGAAGGTCTGGGCAACAAGTTCCTGGCGCACATTCGTGAAACCGATGCCATTGCTCACGTTGTACGCTGCTTCGAGTCGGAAGATGTGATTCACGTCGCTGGCCGGGTGGACCCATTGTCCGATGTTGCAGTAATTAATACTGAACTTGCCTTGGCGGATCTCGAAAGTGTAGAGCGAGCCATCCAAAGAACAGAGAAAGTGGCTAAAGCCAGCCCCAAGGAAGCCGCACTGCGGCTGTCAGTTCTTGAACGCCTGCGAAGTTGTCTGGACGACGGCAGGGGTGTTCGGGTACTGGACCTCAGCGAAGCAGAGCGGGTTGCCATCAACGACGTGCATTTGATAACAAGCAAGCCGGTGATGTACATCGCCAATGTTGCCGAAGGTGAAACTGACAGTAATCCCTGGTTAAAAAAATTGCAGGAGTACGCAGCTGAGGAATCAGCTGAGGTTATTCCTGTTTGCGCCGGTATAGAAGCAGAGATTTCCCAGCTCAATGATGAGGACAGAAAGGAGTTTCTGCACGAACTGGGTCTTGAAGAATCGGGGCTGGATCAACTTATTCGTGCCGGCTATCGGTTGCTCAACCTGCTGACATTCTTTACCGCCGGTAAAAAAGAAGTGCGTGCCTGGACCGTCTGGAACGGTGCAACAGCACCTCAGGCTGCCGGCAGAATTCACACTGACTTTGAAAGAGGTTTCATTCGTGCTGAAGTGACGGCATTCGAAGACTTTATACGCTATGGTGGTGAACAGGGTGCGAAGGAAGCCGGAAAACTGCGTGTGGAAGGAAAGACCTATCTGGTTAATGAGGGTGATGTCATGCATTTCAGGTTTAATGTCTGATTTCCGGCTCAAAAATTCAACAAGTACTTTGCTTCCCTCCACTTTTAGGCTATAAGGCAGGGCATAAATTGCAAGAGTCGGGGGGCGGGTTCTGATATGCCGCAATCGAAGAAAGAGACCAAAGCCAGGAAAGTAAAGCCTAAGGCCGCTGCCGCCGGCAAAACACCGGCAACCAAGCCAATGGCTAAAAACCTTGCTGCAAAAAAGCCAAAGACTACTAAAAAAACGGTAAGCAAGACGACAAGTGAAAAACTCAAAACAGCAACGACCCGTAAAAAAGTGGTAGAAAAAGCCTCGAAGAGTAAAAAAACAGAGAATAAAAAACCAGACAGGCATAAACCGTCCAGGGTGGAAGTTGACAGCCATAGCGCCACCCCTGTTAGCCAGGCACAAACCCCTCAAATGACGCAGAGAGTCGATTCAAAACCGGCATCAGTCGGTTCGGGCTTGGTAAGGGAAAGAAAAAAAGAAACGGAATTGGCTGACTCCATCAGCCAGGGCTTGGCAAAGCAGGGGCAGAAAAAGCGCGGATGGCGAGATATTGAAGCTTTGGCAGAGAGGGCAAGGTTGAAAAGCCTGCTGTCAGATATCTGGCATGAAGACATCGATCTGGATTCGGATATTTTTGGTGAAACCGATCATTTGACGGGTTATTACACCGACAAAGAAGAAGAGATTGAAGTCGAGGACGACGATGACGAGGAATGGGAAGAGTTTGAAGAAGATGAAGACTGACCCGTTTCTTGAAATTTACCAGTTCCGGCTGTTCAATTTCCCAACGGGTTCTATGAAAAGAACGCTCTATCGCCTTGACACCCGGATAGCGGTAAGCGAGAATACGCGGCTTGCCTGATTATACTTGGTGCGGGGTAATATCGTCATAAATTGACTTTCATCCATGGCTTCAACAGACGATTAAGTGCGATGTTGAACCCGGTGAAAAATTTCAAGTGCTTGATTTTCAGGAAAAAGTACCGGAGGGGTACTCAAGCGGTCAACGAGGGCAGACTGTAAATCTGCTGGCTATGCCTTCGGAGGTTCGAATCCTCCCCCCTCCACCATCCTGGTTGATGCCTGGTTGATGGTTGTGAAAAATTCATGTGGCGGAGCGCAGGCATAACACAGGCAGTGTACTCCGTTTTTGCTCTGGCAGGGCCGTTTTGAGCAGGGTTGGCGGGTATATGACCTGATCGGCCGGGGATTTGAGCCAACCGACTACGATGATCAGGCGGGTGTAGTTCAACGGTAGAACCTCAGCCTTCCAAGCTGATGGTGTGGGTTCGATTCCCATCACCCGCTCCAATCGTAGTGTTGGCAATGAGTGAAATGCAAGACCGGGTAACATTAGAGACCGGCTAAAATTGAGAACGGTTACATTTGAGAATGCCTGCATAGCTCAGGTGGTAGAGCACTCCCTTGGTAAGGGAGAGGTCACTGGTTCGAATCCAGTTGTAGGCACCATTATTCGAAGCAGCAAGGACTTTGTCCGTTAGTTTTTCTGGAGATAGGCATGTCAAAAGCAAAATTTGAACGTAACAAGCCCCATGTAAACGTGGGAACGATC